>DATNOG010000067.1:0-58759 GCA_035601415.1 Pyrinomonadaceae bacterium
TAACACTGTCACGCCGACAAAAGTCCATCTTCTTTCGCTCTCTTATTTGAAAATTATGTCGCCCACCGTGGTGAATGAAGTGCGCTTTGGCTACAACCGTTTCAAGGAGGGATTTTTCCCCGAAGACCGCGCCTTCGATCCGAGCTCGATTGGACTGAACACTGGTATCACTAACTCGCAGGATTTCGGACTGCCGCTCATTCGCATACATGACGACCTGGGCATTGCGAACATTGGCGCAACGCTTTCCGTGCCACGCGCACGCACAGACATAAACTATCAAGGGATCGATAACCTTTCGTTAAAGCGCACGCGCCACGATCTGAAGTTTGGTTATGAGTTTCGTCGTACGACTGTCAGCCAGTTTTTCGACGCTGGCTATCGCGGCCGCCTTGATTTCGACACGCTGGGGGATTTCCTTGCCGGCAATCTCAGCGGTGGGCGCGCGGCGCGCGGAAACTCGAATCGCAATACGTTGCAGAATTCGTATGCAGGCTACGCGCAGGACACGTTTCGCTGGAACGCGCGCATGACTTTTAATCTCGGCGTCCGTTGGGATTACTTTGGCGTCATTGGCGAGAAGAATAGTCTGCTAAGCAACTTCGATCGCGTAAGGGGCCTGGTGCAGGTAGGCTCGGCCGGCCTGCCACGTTTGTACAAACGCGACTGGAATAATTTTTCGCCTCGTCTCGGTGTGGCCTGGGACTTAGGAGGAAAAGGGAAGACGGTAGTGCGTGCCGGTTGGGGCTTGTTCTATGACGCGTTCTCGCAGGATTTCTTTGCAGGCCAACTACCTTTCAACACTTTCAATCCCGGTCCGGCCTTCAATCCCGTTGGCCCGGCGCCAATACTATTTTCCTTTTCTACTGTAGGCACGATACAGAACGGCGTGCCCATATTCAGCGGCTTCGGCGACTCAGACGTGTTCGCAGTCGACCCGAAGCTGGCGACGCCTTACGTGCAAAACTTCAACCTGAATGTGCAGCACGAGCTGTTCAAGAATGGCGTATTGGAAGTTGGATACGTCGGCTCGCACGGCACCAAGCTATTTCGCTATCGCGACATCAACCAGCCGGTAAATCCCAGCGTGTCATCGGCCCGGCCTTTTGATAATGGACCATTCGCGCCGTCCGGCGGCACCTTCTTTTATGTCAATCAACTCGAGACGACTGCGAATTCCAGTTATAACGCGCTGCAAACCAGCTTTACGCTGCGCAACCGCCACGGCTGGTCCTCGGCAATCAACTACACCTGGTCACACTCGATTGATAATGCGTCTGATGGTCAGGACTACGTCGCGAACGCAACGCAACCCGACAACAGTTATCGCGCCGATCTCGAACGTGGTAACTCAAACTTTGATAGCCGGCATCGCTTCGTCGCCTCGGCCAGCTACAACATTCCCAACTTCGCTAAGGGCCATCCGCGTCTGGGCCAGGGCTGGCAACTAAATACAGTCGTCACGCTGCGCAGTGGCAATCCGTTTCACCTGACGTTGTTCGATGACTACAACAACACCGGCGAGTTTTTCCCGCGACCTGACATCATTGGTGATCCTTATGAGGGCACTCACGCGCCGGATCGCTTCATCAATCTGTCAGCGTTCAAAGTTCCGTGCACCTTGGACCCCGCTGGTGATGGCAGCGCCGCTTCGTGCCTTCCGGGAACCTGGCACTTTGGCTCGTTAGGTCGCAACGCTCTACGTGGACCAGGCTACCGCAATGTCGACTTCTCAATTTTTAAGGACACGCCGATTACCGAGGGTGTGAAGATCCAACTGCGCGCCGAGATTTTCAATATCTTCAATCATCCAAACTTCTCGAATCCGTTGCTGCCAAGTTTCGCTGCCGACTTTACATCAAGCATTGATCCGGTGACTGGCCGCGGCACCGGCTTTTTGCCAATCACGGTCACGCCCGATGTTGGCATTGGCAATCCATTTCTCGGCGGCGGTGGTTCACGCAACATTCAGTTGGCGGCGCGGTTGATCTTCTAACGAAAGGCAGAAGGCAGTAGGCAGAAAGCTGAAAGAGAGCAGAAAGCGAAAAACGGCCGCCCTCGATCATCACGACGGCGGCCGTTTCATTATTTTGGTAGCGCATACGGGACTCGAACCCGTGATCTCTGCCTTGAGAGGGCAGCGTGTTAACCAACTACACCAATGCGCCGTGGTCGAAATTGATTATAGGTACCTGGCTATCGCCTTCGCAAGTTTGGTCTGATTACATGCGACGTCTGAAAGAGGCATCCGCAGATTACGCAGATTTCACAGATTAAGACACAACCTTTGAGAGAAAAGAAGATTCTGTGAGATGGGTACTCCTATGCATAGACCGCGCACCGAAGCTCACAAACATTGCCAGTCTGGCTCTCTAATCGCCGTAATCTGTGGATGCCTTCTTTGAATTGATGATTCAACAGAAATTGTGGGCGCATTTTTCTCAGTGCTATACTCTCGCCCCGGTAGTTCCAACTTCATTCAAGTCCGTCGCACTCGTTCGAAGAAAAGATGAACATTGTCGTCTTGCGCGAAAACGCACCCGGAGAGGCACGCGTCGCATTGATGCCCGACTCGGTGAAGAAGATCGTGGCGCTTAAAGTCTCGGTGGCGGTCGAGAGTGGCGCCGGGCTGGGCGCGGCGCGCACGGATGTTGATTACCGCGAAGCCGGCGCAGAGATTTCCAGCGATCAGAATGCGCTGCTTGCCACAGCCGATGTTTTAGTCACGGTCAATAGGCCTGCGGATGAAGTTTTTGCAGCGTTGAAAAAAGGTGCAGTCGTTCTTGGTTTCCTGCGCCCACTCGACGAGCCACAAGCTTTGGAGCCCGCGCTGGCAGGCGGCTTGACGACTTTTGCGATGGAACTCGTGCCGCGCATTACGCGCGCACAGGCGATGGATGCGCTGTCGTCAATGGCCACTGTCGCCGGTTACAAAGCTGTGATCCTGGGCGCTTCGCAAATTCCGCGAATGTTTCCGTTGCTGATGACCGCGGCAGGCACAGTGCCGCCGGCGCGCGTGCTCGTATTGGGTGCGGGTGTGGCCGGACTTCAGGCGATTGCAACTGCGCGGCGCCTTGGAGCTGTTGTCGAGGGATACGACGTGCGCGCGGCAGCCGGAGAACAAGTGCGCTCACTGGGTGCAAAATTTTTGGAAGTGGACCTGGGCGGAATCAAAACTGAAGATGCGGGTGGCTATGCCGTTGAATTGTCTGAAGAGGCAATGCAGCGTGGACGAGATTTGATTGCCGAGCACGCGAAGACGGCGGACGTGGTGATTACAACTGCCCAGGTCCCCGGTCGTCGCGCGCCGCTGTTAGTTACTGAAGTAGCGGTGAATGGAATGAAGCGCGGCTCGGTAATCATCGATCTTGCGGGCGCAACCGGCGGCAACTGCGCGCTCAGCAAAGCGGATGAAGTAGTCGAGGTTGCGGGTGTGACTATTTTCGCTCCGACCAATCTGCCGGCAACAGTTCCCGTTCACGCGAGCCAGCTCTATTCGCGAAACGTCACTGCTTTTCTCGGCCTGCTGATCAAAGACGGCGAATTGAACATCGACATGAACGATGATGTGGTTGGTCCATCGTGTGTAACGCACGCAGGGCAAGTTGTGAACAGCCGGGTCGCTTCGGTGTTCGGTCAAGCTAAGATATAGTCTAATGTCGTGTTATATGTGACACTAAATTTAGAGCGAAAGAGGAAGTTAGTTATGTCATTTAATCTTTCTGAGGACATTCGATCAGTAACCGACCTGAAGCGGCATACTCGCGAGATTTTGCTGCAAATTCACAAATCAGGGCGCCCTGTGGTTTTGACTGTAAATGGCAGGGCCGATGCAGTGCTAATGGACGCGAAGACTTACGAAAAGCACCTGAGGGCTTTCAATTTGGCCAGACTTTTGTCTGAGGGTGAAGAGGATATCGCGGCCGGCCGGGTGCGAAGTGCCCGTTCAGTTCTGAGGGAGTTTAAGAATGCCCGCAAGATTCAGCGTTAGCTTTTCACGAAAAGCGGAGCAGGATCTTGAAGAGATTTGGAGCTTTATCGCCGCTGATAGCCCGGACAACGCGACCAGGTTCATTCTTCAACTGGAAGCGCAACTTGAACGTCTTGGACGCCTTCCTGAGAGATGCCCGCTGATTCCGGAGAACGAGTTGTTGCGCGGGAAATACAGACATTTGATTTATGGAGATTACCGAACCGTCTTCCGCATTGCGAGTAAAACGGTTTTCATAGTCAGAATAATCAACTCGACGCGCTTACTCGACACGTCAATGATTTGATGATCATCCCGGCATAACAATTCAACTGGAGACATTGCATGACCTCAACTGTGTTAATCACGTCGCTCTACGTTTTCGCCCTGGCGGCATTTCTCGGTTACCAGGTGATCTCGCGCGTGCCGCCGCTGTTGCACACGCCGCTGATGTCGGCGACGAATGCGATTTCGGGAATCTCTTTGGTGGGTTCAATCGTAACCGCGGGCGCGCACTACAACACGGTCAGCACGATCCTTGGTTTCACCGCAGTGTTTTGTTCGACAACAAATGTGGTTGGTGGATTTGTGATCACGGATCGCATGCTGAGGATGTTCAAGCGCAAGCCGACGCCGAGCAAACAGCAAACAGCAAACAGCAAACAGTAAGCAGCAAAGAGCAAGACCAAAGACCCAGGACCAAAGGCCAAGTACAAAGCTCAAAGCACCAAGTTCAAAAACAGTGCGCACCTACTTCATCGAACTAAGCTATCTGCTGGCCTCCATCCTTTTCATCCTCGGCCTCAAGGGATTGAGCCATCCGGAATCTGCCAAGCGCGGCATGCATTTGGCGGAGTTTGGCATGTTGATGGCGATCATCGGCACGCTGATGCATTACGAGATCGTCACCTTCACCTGGATCATCACCGGTCTGGTGTTGGGCTCGTTGGTTGGTTTGGCCATGGGTCTTTGGGTGCCGATGACGGCGATGCCGCAACGAACGGCGCTGTCGCACGCCTTCGGCGCTTTCGCCGCCGCGCTGGTGGGAATTTCCGAGTTCTATCGTCACGGTGGTCATCTTGAAACGATAACGATGGCGGCGCTTGGCTTTGAAGTAATGCTGGGCGCGCTGACGACGACCGGAAGTCTTTTGGCTTTTGCAAAGTTGCAGGGGCTGGTGCGCGGCACGCCGGTGACTTACAAGGGACAGAACATTTTCAATATGGCCCTGCTGGCGACCACGATTGGAATTTTTGTCTACTTAATCTTCGTGCCGGGGTCGATGCCGCTGTTCTTTACGATGGTGGGGCTGGCTTTCGTTTTCGGACTCCTGCTGGTAATGCCAATTGGCGCGGCAGACATGCCGGTGGTCATGTCGCTGCTGAATTCTTATGCAGGTCTCGCATCGGCGGCGACTGGCTTCGTTTTATCAAACAACGTTTTGATTATTGCCGGCACGCTCGATGGTTTCTCTGGATTCATACTTTCGATCTTAATGTGCCGGGCGATGAATCGTTCGATGACCAACGTGCTGTTTGGCGCCTTCGGCAGTGCTGCCACTACCGCAACTGCCGGCGAGCAAACCGGGACCATGCGCGAAGTAAGCATGGAAGACATTGCCACACAGATGGCCTATGCAAAGCAGGTAGTGTTTGTTCCCGGCTATGGAATGGCGACCGCGCAAGCGCAACATGCGGTCCGCGAATTGGCAGACACGCTCGAGAAGCGCGGCGTCACAGTCAAATATGGAATTCATCCGGTTGCCGGCCGCATGCCCGGTCACATGAACGTGTTGCTTGCCGAAGCAAATGTTCCTTACTCGTCGCTTTATGAATTGGAACAGATCAATCCAGAGTTTCCGCAAACCGACGTCGCCGTTGTGATTGGCGCGAATGATGTGGTCAATCCTGATGCGCGCGACAACCCCGGCAGTCCCATTGCGGGAATGCCAATACTTGAAGTGGATCGCGCAAAGTCAGTGGTGGTATTGAAACGCGGACAAGGCAAAGGCTTTTCCGGTCTGGAGAACCCGTTGTTCTTCAAACCGGTAACCGGCATGCTCTATGGCGACGCCAAGGAAACTCTCACGCGGCTGATCCAGGCAGTGCAGCAGGCATAAACCTTGCCTAACGCTGCTGCGTATTAAGGCCCTCAAATTTAATTCGTTTACCGAAATCATTAGGAGAAGAGATGCGAAGATTACTGTCAGCAATTGTTCTAGCAAGTGTTCTCGTTACTGGCTTCCCCGCGGCGGGAAACTTTTCGTCAGCGCTGGCTCAGCGCAAAGTCAGCAAGACCGCGAAAGCCGCCCCAGCTTCTGTGGCCTCGCAAAGAGGCGCTGATACCATCAACGCAGCTGAATTGAAAGACTATCTTTCCTTTATCGCTGCGGATGAGATGGAAGGCCGCGACACGCCTTCGCGAGGACTAGACACAACCGCAAAGTTTCTGGCGATGAATTTATCGCGCTGGGGATTCAAACCGGCGGGTGACGATGGCACGTTCTTTCAAAAGATTGCTTTGCGGCGCGACTACCTGGAAAAAGCCGAAACCAGAGTGCAGCTCAACGGTCAAACTTTAAGTCTGGGCGACGACTACATTCCTTATTCTCGTGCCGCCAACGTTTCTGCCTCGCTCGTCTTCGCTGGCAGCGGCTGGTTTGTTAAGTCGAAAAGTATCGATGCGTATAAAGGAATCGACGCGAAAGGGAAAATCGCCATCGTTTTTTCACCGCCGGACGGATTGCCGCGTGGTCTCACGCGCGCAGACCTGACCGGCAAGCGCGGCGAAGACTATATGACTGCAAGCGAGTATGCGCAGAAACAAGGCGCGGTGGGGCTGGTGGTCATTCCCGATTTTCAATATTTGGCAAACTGGGATCGCAATCGAAGTCGACTGACTGAACGAGGTATTACGAGAGTCGAGAAGTTTCAAACTTCTACCGGCGCCGTCTCTGGTAATCCGTTAGTAAACCCAGTGCTGTTGCCCGAGATCGTAGCAGCGCCGCGGCTGGCGAATGCTTTGTTCCAGGGCGAAAGGCAAAGTGCTAATGCAATCTTCGAATCAATCTATTCAGGCAAGGATCCTGATTCTTTTGAGCTGAATCCGGAGAAGCAACTCTCCCTGACCATCAAGACAAAATCCGAGACGCTGGCGACACAAAATGTGGTGGCCGTGTTTGAAGGCAGCGATCCTGTTTTGAAAGATGAGTACGTTGCGTTAGGCGCGCATTACGATCACATTGGTATCGGGGTGCCAGTGAATGGTGATGCAATTTACAACGGCGCCGACGACGACGGCTCAGGCACAACTGCGCTGTTGGCGATGGCCGAGGCGCTGGCAAAAGCGCCAAAGCGGCCGAAACGCTCGGTGCTCTTTGTATGGCATGCCGGCGAGGAAAAAGGTTTGTGGGGCTCGCGTTATTTCACCGAGAATCCGACCATTCCGCTTGAGAAGATCGTGACGCAAATCAACATCGATATGATCGGGCGTAGTAAAAAGGAAGGCGACACGAATGCTCGCAACGCAAACCTGTCCGGTCCAAACGAAGTTTATGTGATTGGCTCAAAGATGATGAGCACTGAGTTGGGCGAGCTGACGGAAACGGTTAACAAGGACTATTTGAATATTGCTTTCAACTATCGCTATGACGACCCAACGGATTCCAATCGCTTTTTCTTCCGCAGCGATCACTATAACTACGCCAAGAAAGGCATTCCGATCGTCTTCTTTTTTGACGGCGAACACGAAGACTATCACCGCCCCGGCGATGAAGTGCAAAAGATCGATTTTCCTAAGATGGAGAAGATCACGCGCACGGTTTACATGTTGCTGTGGGAAGTGGCCAATCGCGCGACGCGGCCAAGAGTTGATAAGCAGTTGCCGGCGCAGTTGAGTGGTGGCTGAGGTGAGAAGAGAACAGATTTTCCATTTTTCATTTGCCATTTGGTTTACCAGTGAAGTAATGGTGCCGCGACGGAAAGAAGAGGCATAGAAGGAAAATCATGATTTCCACCAATGGAAAATGAAAAATGAAAAATGAGAAATGGAAAATATTTTATTAGCCGCTAGCCCTTGCCTCTAGTTGCCCCGTTCGGCAACCAGCCGCCGGTAGGCTTCAGCGCGTGAGAGTCCCAACTCCCGCGCTGCTTTTTTGAGAGCCGCGCGATGGTCCATGCCTTCCGCTTCAAAAGCGTCCACAAGCGCAGCAATATTGGGTACCTTGCCAGCGTTTTTCAGTTCACTTTCAATCGACGTGCGATCGATAAGCAACACAATTTCCCCGCGCGCTTTCTCCTCTGAACCGAACCGCTCGGCTAACTTACTCAAACGCCCGCGCACGATCTCTTCATGAATTTTAGTCAACTCGCGTGCGACCACTGCATTGCGCTCACCGAGAATTTCGCGAGCATCGCTTAGCGTGGCCGCGATACGATGCGGTGCTTCGTAAAAAATCAGGGTGGCGGGAATGTCGCGCAGCTTAGCCAGGCGCGCACGCCGCTCTCCCGCGCGCGCCGGCAGAAAGCCCGCAAAAAAGAATTCGTCGGTCGGCAATCCCGAGGCCACCAGCGCCGCAATCAAGGCAGTCGGTCCCGGTAATGCAACCACCGGTATGTCTTGTGCGCCTGCCTCACTGACCAGGCGAAAGCCGGGATCGCTGATGCTCGGCGTGCCGGCATCGGAAACAATCGCCACGTTCGCACCCGCTGCGAGAGCTTTTAGCAATTCAACTGTGCGTTCGCGCTCGTTGTGATCGTGATAGCTGATAGTTTTGCGTATAATGCCATAGTGGCTCAGTAGTTTTCTGGTGTGCCGCGTATCTTCGCAGGCAATGATGTCAACTTCGCGCAGCACCTTGAGCGCGCGATGCGTGATGTCTTCCAGATTGCCAATTGGCGTGGCGACGACGTAAAGCGTTCCCGGCATGTCATTATTCTGTCATCAAGGGAGAACAACCGAAAGTGAGCAACGCGGCAAGACAAAGTCAGAACCCGGAGCGGTAGCGATGGGGTGTCGGTCTAAACAACCTGGTTTTCTTGCTGCGACAGACCCGGTCGCTACCGCTTCCGGTTCCGTATTTGTGTTGGCTAACAAGTGTGGTCATCTAAAGCTTTCGTCAACGCGCGAACTGTCGAGCAGAATTGCAATGTGCTGTCTGATGTTTGCATCGCGAATCTCCTCGACCGACTCATGGTTATTTTCAACGATCCAGCGCGGTGTGCCTTCAGGCGAAGTCACTAAGCGAATCAGTTCGCTGGCCGACTTAATTCCGACGTGCCTGAGCCGGCCAAGCGCGATACCGCCGCCGCGAATGAAACCATGCCCCGGAACGCGCGGCCAGCCGACTTCAACCAGCAACTGTCTGATCCCATTTTCAAGTTTCAAAAGTTTGCCTACCAGCCCGGCGCTCCCAACCGTGAACTGATAATTGTCGTCGTTCGATATCTGAAGTGAGGCGCCGGCTCGATTCATTTCGCCGGCGACGTTTCGAAACGTTGCCAGCAACCAATCGCACGCCGTCTTACGTAGCAGATCGTTCGATCGGCGCAGGGCGAGATATTCAGAGATATCGGCACGACCAGCGGCACGGGCCTGCGCTTCGGCCTCGGCCAGCGCAGCGGCCCAGGTCTCATCCAGTTCATCCACTTTTTGTTTGGCAGCTTCGCTATCGGACATAAGATTTGCAGCCTTGCCCTGCTCGCTGGCAAAAGCAGGCGATGTTATCATGGCTCTTCATAACGTCTTACATTGCTAACAGCGGTATTGCCGCTCGGCGTGCTCCCCGACAGTTACAATTCTTCCGGATACAAATTAACGTTCCATGAAACTACCACTCTATCGTAAGACCGCGCTGTTGTTTGTTGGTTGCAGCGCGGTTGCACTGTTACTTGTCTTTGCTGTGACCCAACGGGCGCAGACTGACGTTCAAATGCCGTCGCGCATGGGACATATTAACGACTTTGCGCACGCGATTGATGACGCTACGCGGCAGCAACTGGAAAACACACTTGAGAACTTAAAACAGAAAACCGGCATTCAGTTTGACGTCGCCACCGTCGAGACAACCGGCGGACAAGACATTTTCGATTTCTCGCAACAACTGGCGCAGAGTTGGAATGTAGTTGGTCGCAGTTCGACTGGCAAGAGTCTGCTGCTGGTCTTGTCCGTCAACGACAAGACTTCGTTCACGCATTTTAGCAAGGAGGCGCAGCGAGAGTTGCCCGAGGGCGTGCTCGGCGAAATCAGTCAACGACTGCGTGGTTATCTCAACTCCGGACGCGCTGCCGCCGGCGTCACTGATGCCGTCGACTATTTTGTTGGTTCGGTCGCGCGCAGTCGCGGGTTTAATGTCGAGGATTTGAACGCACCGGTTGCAGCCGCAACTGTGAGCCCTGCTGCGAACGAGCCAACGCCAGACACAGCAGCGTCGCCCCAGGTTTCTCCGGAAGCAGTTGCAGTTGTTACTTCCCGAGACATCCCCGCTGCTCAGCCAATCGTTAAGCCGGCAGCGAGCCGTGCGAATGACGAAAGTGAAGCAGAAGAAGTCGAACTGACGCTCACATTGCCTGTTTCAGCTCGCGTGGCCGCATTAAGAAAGTTTATCGACGCACATCCTGATTCAAGCGCGAAACCGCGCGCGTTGGAATTACTGGTCAGCTCGCACGCGGCATTTGGCGACGAACTATTGAAGAAGGGCGACAGCGCCGGCGGCATCGAACAATTGCTGCTTGCAATCAGTGAAGCGCCGCCGGCTCCCTCCGACAAATTGTTTGCGGGAGTCATTTCGCAAATTCCCTTGAATCTTTATCTGCGTCGGGAGCGTGCCGCAGCTGACACCGCGGCGCGAAATATTATTGCGAAGTTTGGCGCCGACCCCAAAAAACTGCTCGCGGTTGCAGCGTTCTACGTTGCCATTGAGCGCGGCGCTGAAGCCTGGCAAATTGCGACGCAGGCCACGAAGCTGGCGCCCGATCTCGCGGAGGCCCATCAAATGTTGGGATTGGCCCTGCACGTTTCATTTCGTTTGGACGAAGCTGCCGCAGAATACAAGCGAGCGCTCGAGCTCGATCCGAAATCAAAGACAGCGCGCCGCGGCCTGGCTGATCTACGGCGCGCTTTTGGCAAAGATGAAGAAGCGCTGGCGCTTTATCGCGAGCAACTCGCTGCCGACCCTGCCGATAAGGGCGCGCGTGCCGGCATCGTGATCTCGCTCCTGGACCTCGGCCGCACTGATGAAGCCAAAACGGAACTGGAAGCTGGGTTGCAGGCTGATCCGAAAAACCTGCCACTGCTTTCTTCAGCGGCCTATTGGTTTGCTGCGCACAAGGAAAGTGACCTGGCCCTCGGTTTGGGAAACAGAGCAGTTGAAATCGAACCGCGTTACACCTGGTCGCATGTTGCGGTTGCTCGAGCGCTGATAGCGCAGCGCAACCCGCTGGCGGCCGAAGGGGTGATCCGCTTCGCGCGACAGTATGGAAAGTTTCCGACGCTCGATTATGAATTGGCGAATGCGCTGGCCTCGGCCGGGCTTTACGATGAAGCAGCCGAAGTTCTGACGCAAACGTTTCGCTTCAATAACGACAAAATCGAAACACAACTGGGCGGCCGGGTAACGGCGCAAGCTGCGAACTTCATCGAACTGCTCGCACCCGAGCGGCAGGCAAGTCTATTTCAGTTGACAGCGGCTGATTCGGAAGGCAGCACCAAAGTTCTTAAGGACTTGCTGGTGCTTGCGACTGCACTCAATTCGGCAGCGGAAACGATTAACGAACCAGCAGCCGTGGCCGCGGCGAAAGAGTTTGCTTCCGGGACTGACGCGTCACTCGGGCATCGCAAGCTTTATGCAGCGAGTAAATTGCTGCAAAAGGGAATTGGTTTTCAGACGGCTTATGAACTCGCTGAAGCGGCGCGCACCAGCGCTGACGCCGCGTTGACCGTGCCGGCAGTAACACTTGCGGTGCAGGCGGATGAATATCGTGAGATTCGCGCGCGGGCCATCGCCTCCGGCGGCACATCCGAAATAATAGAAGCTCCGCCAAATATTTTGTCCAATATTTTGCGCGGCCACATTGAAGATACCTCGGGTTGGGCGCTTTTCAATTTGGATAAGCCTGACGAAGCGGTGGACCACCTCAGTCGCGCGGTCAATATTTTCCCTGCGGGGACGCCGGGCCTGCGCGTATCGTTATGGCATCTTGGCGCCGCTCTCGAACGACAGGGGAAGAATGAAGAAGCGATCTCTGCTTACATAAAGAGCTACAACGCGGGCGTGCCCGATCCGTTGCGTCGCGCCATCATTGAAAAACTCTACCGCCGAGTCAATGGTTCGCTGGAAGGATTGGATGGACGAATTGGAGAAACAAGCACTGTGGCGGTTAGCGAGACAGCGCCAGCGCGGAACGAAACAAATGCAACGACTCCTGCCGCGGCGCCAGAGAAAGCTACGAACAATGCGCAGCCAACGATAAGCGAGCCGGCGCCGGCACCATCGGCTTCGCCCGAGGTGATAACACCGGCTCCTTCTCCTGAAGTTGCAACTTCGTCGCCGTCACCGACGCCCTCTACGGAAGTAATAACAGCAACGCCGACGCCGTCACCGACGCCTTCACCTAGAGTAATGACAACGACGCCGACACCTTCACCTGAAGTGATAACAGCAACGCCGACGCCGTCACCGACGCCTTCACCTGGAGTAATGACAACGACGCCGACGCCTTCACCTGAAGTGATAACATCAACGCCGACGCCGTCACCGACGCCCTCTACGGAAGTAATAACAGCAACGCCATCGCCTTCGCCTCAGGTGAAAGAAGAGTCCCAGCCATCCCCAACACCAACTCCTGAACCTGCTGCCGCTCCAACCCCGACGCCAGTTCCTGAAACAACGCCTACCACCACGCCAAGTCCGGAAACAAAACCAGTGGAAACTCCGGCAACAACGCCTGTAACTTTCACCGTGAGCGGCTTAGTGAAAGATGCCAGCAATAATGCGCTCGTGAATGTCGTAGTCGTATTAATCAGCTCACAAGGAACGGTGCTGACAACGACCACCGACGAACTCGGCAATTACTCGTTCACTGTCGCGCCCTCCGATCGCGGTTACAGAATTATTCCGTCGCGCGATGGCTTCACGTTTGAACCAGTGGACAAACTATTGCCGTCGGTCAGCGGCGACGTTAGAGAACTAAATTTCATCGGCACACCGGCTCCTAAGCCATAATTCAGGACAACAAAAAAACGCGAGCATTGTTCACTGGGTGTCGCAGAATTCGGGCAGCCTGCACGCAATGCTCGTTGGTTCTGGCTAATCGCTAATCGCGGGAAGCTTTGCACAAAAAACTATTCCCGTAATGCGAGATGCGACCAGAAAGCATCGTCGACCCACGATGCAAATAGACTTAGTAGGCAAACCAATGACCCTATCGAGGGTTCTGATTTCGCGCTATCGCGTTTACCACTTTTGGTGCAAAGCCAATCCCGGATGCGAAAATCGCTCTAGTTTCCTCCGCCGCTCACCGGCTTTCCATCGGCATCATAAACTTCCACTGTTCCGTACTTGGCAAGAATAGCGCGCGTCTTTGAGGCATCGCCGACGGCCACGATTTGTATGTGGTCCAGGTCCACATATTTTTGCGCGACTCGCTGCACATCAGCCGCGGTAACGGCGGAAACTTTTTGCGGATAAGTGTCCCAGTAATCGTCAGGCAGGTTATAGAGTTTCTGCGTGACGATATTTTGCAGCAGCGCTTGTGGGTCTTCGAGCGACAACGCAAAGCTGCCAATAAGCGCGCGCTTGGCGTTTTCCAGTTCGGTTGTTTCAACCGGAACGCTGCGGATGCGTTTCAGCTCATACATGAATTCACGCATCGCGCCTTCGGTTACTTCAGTGCGCACTGAAGAGTTGGCCAGCCACGTGCCGGGATATTTTGAACTGCCAAACGAGCTGTAAGCGCCGTAGGTGTAACCATGATCTTCGCGCAGATTCAGAAACAACCGCGCGGCCGAGTCGCCGCCGACTACCTTGTTCATCACCAGCAAAGAAAAATAATCAGGATCGGTTCGTTGGATGGCGAGATTTCCGAGTTGCAAAACCGTCTGCACCGATCCGGGCCGATCGATCAGATAGATGCGCGCGTCAGGCTGGGCCTGGACTGCAGGAATCGCGGCCTGCGCAACATCGCCTTTTTGCCAGTCGCCAAAGGCGCGTTCGATTTTCGGCAGCACGTCTTTCAACTTTACATCGCCGACAATGGTCAGCATGGCATTGTTTGGCCGGTAATGAGTTGAATGAAACTGTGCCAGGTCTGCTGCAGTGGTCCGGCGCAATGATTCAGGCGGCGCGGTGACAAGCGCAGCGGGATGATTACCGTAGATAGCGCGATTGAATCTTTCCTGCGCGAGGTACGAAGGATTGGCACGCAGGAACTGCAAGCCCGCCAGCGTGCGACTCTTAAACTTTTCCAATTCTTCGCCCGGAAATTTTGGGTTGCGAACGACGTCAGAAAAAATATCCAGTAGTTGATCGAGGTTTTCGACCAGACCCGAAGCCGTCACCGTTGAGGTGAACGACGCCAGCGATGCGCTGGCGCCGAGCGTCGAGCCAAGCGAATCAACCTGCTCAGAAATCTCTTTGCTGCTTCGCTTCGCCGTTCCTTCGCGCAGCAATGAAGCCGTGAAGGAAGCAAGACCGCGCCGGTCTGCCGGGTCGGAAAGACCGCCGCTGAGGATCACCATCTGCATGGAAAACAACGGCACCCTGTGGTTTTCCAGCACCAGCACGCGCAGGCCATTTTTCAGCGTCGTTTCCTTTGCTTTAGGCAGCTTTACCTTTAGCAGTTCTTTGCTGACCGGCGCTTTGTTTTTCAGCACCGTGGATTTTCTCGGCTGGCCCAGGTCTTGTTGCGGACTCGTTCGTTCCTGCGCGAAAGCAGCAAAAGCAACAACCGCCAGAACGATCGAGGCGGCCAACGTTTTCTTGGTGGTGTGATTTATCATGGCTTTGTCTTCCTCTTACTGTCCGGCCTTCCCAGCGCCACGAGCGGCCGGAGTCGTAATCACGACCACGCGGTTTTCTTTGCTGAAATATGTGTTGGCAACTCGTTGCACGTCGGCTTTAGTGACGGCGCTGACTTTATCGAGACGCGTATTGATCAAGCCCGGCTCGTTGTAGTAAACGGCGTACTGGCCAATCGTGATTGCGCTCGATAATGACCGTTGCGCGTTTTGCATAAAGCTGCGCCGCGTCGCGCTCTTTGCCTTTTGCAGTTCCCAATCAGCAATCGACTCTTTCTGCAGGCGTCCGATTTCTTCATAGATTGCCGCTTCCACCACCTCTGGTTTCACGCCAGGCCGCAGCGTGGCAGTAATGTAGAAGGCGCCGGGCCCGCGACTCTCGGCATTGAATCCGCCGATGCTGGTTACCAGCTCCTTCTCACGCACCAGCTTTTGGTAAAGACGCGAACTTTGTCCTCCCTGAAGCGCGGCAGACAAAACTTGCAGCGCATAAAAGTCGGGAGTGTTGCCGGGAACAGTCTTATAAGCAATCGCTACCTGCGTTGCGCGCGCGAGTTGATCGCTGAGTGTGGCGCGCCGCTCTTTCGTTGGCGCGGGCTCTGTCTGGTCCACCGGTGGCGGGTTGGGCTGGCGCGGAATGCTTTCGAAATATTTACGAACCTTTGCCAGCGCGTCGTTGGTTTTGAAATCACCCACTATTACCAACACCGCGTTGTTGGGCGCGTAATAAATGCGGAAGAAATCTTTGATGTCGTCAACCGAAGCAGCATTCAAATCTTCCATCGAGCCGATCACGGAATGCTTGTAAGCGAAGTTGTCGTAGATCAGCTCCTGCTGTAGTTCACCGCTTTTGCCATATGGTTGATTGTCTACTCGCTGGCGCCGCTCTTCCTGCACGTTATGCCTCTCGTTGTCGAGATTGTCTTTGGTCACCGCGAGGCTGCGCATGCGATCGCTTTCCAGAAATAGCGCCAGCTCGAGTTGGTTTGCCGGCAGGGCTTCGAAATAGTTGGTGCGATCCTCGCTGGTGGACGCATCGTCGCTGCCGCCGTTGTTTCGGACGAGCACCGGATGCTCGCCGGCCCCGACGTTTTCAGAACCCTTGAACATCATGTGCTCGAAGAGATGTGCGTACCCGGTCTTGCCTTTGTGCTCATCACGCGAGCCGACGTTGTAGGTCACCGCCGTCGAAACGACGGGCGCGGTGTGGTCTTCAACCGTGATTACACGCAGGCCATTCTTGAGCGTCGTTTCCTTGTAGTTAACTCTTACGTTGCGCGTTTGCGCCGGCATCTGTTGCGCCAGTGCCAGGCAAACCACAAGCATCAGCGCAAGCTTGAGGGCGTGTCTCATCGAGTAACTCCTTTTTATCTACAAAAACTGGAAGGAGCCGACTTTATTTGGTCAATTCGGAGCCTGTCAAGTCGCCCCTTCTCTGTCTACCGATGACCAGTCGGTACTTTTCTGCCTTGAACAGCGGAATCATCCAGCCAACCGCCTGCAACTTCCCGCCATCCAAAGTCCCGACGCAGAAAGCTTCGCTTAGTTCCGGATCCCGCTGGCTAAAGTACCCGTCCGGACGCCCGAAAAAAGAGAGCCATGCTGCTGTGCTGTCAGAAGACCGCGGCTGTATAATTCGAACAACCAGCCGAACCAAAAAGCAGAGACGACAATGAAGATATTCAGGTCCATCTTTCTCCAGTTCTTTCTACCAATGTCTGCGGTTCTTGTTTTTGCTTCCGTCGCCAGCCCACAGCAACCCGCGCCGCAGCAAGCCGCCAGCCGTTTTGATATTACGAACTACCGCGTTGAGGCCCAGCTAATTCCGGATCAACACATGTTGCGTGCCGGCGCCGACATCACTCTGATTCCGCTGGACGCCACGCGCTCTCTCGTTTTCGAACTGAACGGCTCGTTAAAGGTGGAAAGCATCGATCGCAGCGGGCGAGCGCTGACTTACGTCCAGGATGCGGTCGGGGTGGGCTCGCTTGGACCAAGCGTGCGCGTGGACCTGGGACAAGTGGTCCCGGCAAATCAACCGATCACTTTGCGTTTTCGCTGGAGCGGAGCGCTGTTGTCGCCAGAGGGCGGACCGTTGGCTACCAAGCGCCTCGCTTATGTAGGCCCCGAAGGTTCTTACTTGATGTACGCGTCGCGCTGGTTTCCCTTTCACGACTATGCGGCTGACCGCGCCACTTCCGACATTACTTTGATCGTCCCCACCGGCTTGCAAGTCGCAGGCACCAGCGACGACGCAGTAACCGCACAGCCTTCGCCGAAGGAAGGTGCAACTCGATATCGCTTCGTTCATCGCCAGCCGGTGCTGATTGGAAACTTTGCGGCCGGGCAATACATCAATCGCAATCTGCGCTTTGGTAATTACGAAATTCAGTTCTATGCCAAGCCGGGCAGCGAAGGCCGCATTAATGGTTATGCCGAATTGATGGGCCAGGTGTTGGAGTTTTACTCAAAACAATATGGCACGCCACTGTTTGGCAATCGCCTGGTAGTGGCGCAGGTTGATGATGAAAGTTTGGACACATACTCGGGTCCGGGAATTATTTTTCTTGCCTCAAAACTGTTCGACTCGTCGCGGCCATTGCCGGAAGAAAGACTGCAGCGCGAAGTCGCATATCAATGGTGGGGCCAGACGGTAGGCTTAAAGTCGTTTGACGACTCCTGGATCTCGCAGGGGCTGGCTGAGTGGAGCTCCTTCGCCTTTCGTGAAACAACCTTGACTGGTGGCGCGCTCGAGGCAGCGCAACGTGAACAGCAGGAACGCGCGCTGACTTTTGAGCAAACAGCTTCGATCGCGCGTGCGCCCAGCGCCCTGGACGATCAATCCGCCGCCTATCAATCGATTGTCTTTCACAAGGGCGCCATGGTCTTTCGCATGCTGCGCGAGACGTTGGGAAAAGAAAAGTTTGACCTGCTCTTGCGCAAATTCCTTGAAGAGAATCGTGGCAAGAATGCTTCCATCGACGACTTTGAGCACTTGACTACACAGGTGGCCGGTCAGAACATGCGCTATTTCTTTGCGCAGTGGGTTGAAGGCACCGGTGTTCCAGAGTTTACCGTTGACTACCAGATCATTCGCACGCGCGCGGGCAAATTCCGCACGCGCGGAACGGTCAAACAAACGTTGGAGACCCTGCGCATGCCGGTGCAGTTGCTGTTGCGCTCGGAAGGCGACAATCAAACAATCGTGACCACGATTGAAGGCCGCAGCGAGGATTTTGATTTCGAATCAAATGGCCAGCCGATTGAAGTCCTCGTAGATCCAAACTACAAGATCCTGCGCATGTCCGATGATTTGCGCATTTCCATTATTGCCAGGCGCGGCATTGAGCAGATGAAGGAAGGTCAATATGCGGAGGCGCAACAGCAGTTTGAGGCGGCGCTGAAATTGGACCGCTCGAATTCCTGGGTCTACTACAATCTCGGGCTGCTTTATCTGGAACAGCGCAATTGGCAGTTGGCGCTCGATAATTTTGAGGCCGCGCTAAATGGAACGATGAAGCCATCGTGGATTGAGGTGTGGGCCCACATCAAGAAGGGCAACGCGTACGACGCGAAGGGCGAACGCAATCGCGCCGTCGCCGAATACAAGAAGGCAGTGCAATCCGGAATTAATTACGACAACGCTATGGCGACGGCTAAGAAGTTTTTGGCCACGCCTTTTGATCCCAAGGCGGTGCAGTCAGCCGAATTGATGTCGCCGGGCAACTGAGTAAGCGAAATCAGAACCCTGATCGGACTATGAATTTATCTACTGGGTTTGTTTGCATTGTGGGCCGACGAATACAGAACCGGGAGCAGTAGCGAACGGGTCGGACTTACGATAAACAAAATCTCTATTTCACGGGTCTACAGGAAGGCTAACTTCCAATGACGTTGAACCCAACGTTTCGCAGACCCGGTCGCTACCGCTCCCGGTTCTGTATTCGTCGACCCACAACAAGATAGCATTCCGACACGACGATCCTATCTAGTCGCACTTCCATCTACGAAGGAGCTAATCATGAGCACTCCACAAAAGAAAGTGAATCCGATTCCCGCAGATTATCCGGGAATAACTCCATACCTGTCCGTCAAAGGCGCGGCGGACGCGATCGAGTTTTACAAGAAAGCATTCGGTGCCACCGAGATAATGCGCTTGCCCGGGCCCGACGGCACACTCGGCCACGCAGAAATCAAAATTGGCGACGCGCTGGTGATGCTTGCCGATGAATTCCCCGACTACGGCAACCTCAGCCCGAAAACTGGCGGCTCGGCAGTGCGCTTGCACATGTATGTTGCGGATGTTGACGCATTCTTTGAAAAAGCAATTGCTGCCGGCGCTAAGGTGTTAATTCCCATCGCCAATCAATTTTATGGCGATCGTTCGGGACGACTCGAAGATCCATTTGGCCACGTCTGGCTGGTCTCAACGCATGTGGAAGATGTGACGCCGGAAGAAATGCAGCGGCGCATGGAAGAGTATTCCTCAAAGAAGTAAATCGTAAATCGTGAATCGTAAATAGAAGAATCTCGGGTTAACCGGAGATTGGACCGATCCGCCGTTTACCATTTACGATTTACGATTCACGATTTACGGCATTCGGTACGTCAGCCAGAAATAAATAGCCTGGGCCACGCCGATAAAAAAGCCTATCACTGCCCCGAACAACTCAATTGTCTTCAGGTGATGTTGCGCCACAGACAACACCAACGCTTCCAGCTTTTCTATTGGATAGTCTGACACCTTCTTCCGCACCAGCCCACCCACATCAAACTCAGCTATCGCATTCGGCAAACGCTCGCGCGCTGCTGTTGTTATGCGTTCCACCAGCGCCGCGCTGGCACGCTTCATTGAATGCTCTGAAACGTGATCGCCCAACCTGCCTATCGGAGAAATCAGCAACCGCTCGATCTGCGAGCTGAGAATCAGGTTGATGGTCTGCGCCGTGTCGTCGCGTGATAACAGCCCAAGCAGGCTCTTTGTTAGAAATTCCTTAGCGCGGTCGATTGCGTTGGGATCCAGCTGGTCCAGTGCGGCGCCCAATGTTTGTGGCCGCAACCGCCCGAAAGCCTCGTTAACATAGTTCAAAACAGACTGCGACAACTCGTCGCTCTGGGCCATCTCCACGATGCGGTGTGTAATTTGACCTTTGATCGAATCAAACTTTGCCGACTCGATCTGGCCAATCAAAGCATTCAACGGTCGCGCCAGCACGTTGTCGATCGTGGCGTTGAGGAAGGCCTCGGCTTCCTGCTCAAACGCCGGCCCGCGCAGATATTCTTCGATGCGTTTGGGTAAAGTCTTGTTAACCAGCTCATCAACCTCGCGATGAATACGCTCACGCGAGATGAAGATTTTTTTGATGAGCGAAAGCTGCTCGTAATAATCGTCGACTTCGCGTTTGATAAGCGCGCCGATTTGTTTGCGTGTGTTCTGGCTGGTGGCGATATCCGCGAGATGATGAACGATCGGCGGCACCTGACTGTCGATGCGCTCCTTCAGGAAGGCGACAGTTTCCGGAGTAAAAGTTTCTGCCAACGTCTCAGTGCTTTTCGCCAGATCGTCGAGACGTCCGGAAACAAAATCGCCAATCTTTTGTTCAAACCCTGCTTCATTGACCAGCCGATCAAAGCGTGCCCGGGCGAAGCCCGCAATTTCGCTAAACACATCTTCGCTAAAGGTGTTTTCAATTCGCCGTGCGAGTAATTCATCCAGCCGGGCGTCGACAAAACGTCCGATGGCCGCCGCGGTCTCTTCACTTTTCAGCATGGCGGCGATGTATTCGGCCAGCCGGTACTGCAACGCGGAGATGGTATCGAGTATGGGCGCGCGCACTTGCGACGGCAGCGCGTCGATGAATGAAGGATAAACTTTCGCCAGCAGCTCTCCGGTGTACACGCCGACAAAGTCCTCAACCTTGCGTGCAAAGAAACTGGTTTCAAACAACGCGTCAAAGACGGTTTCCTGCGAAACCAGTTCGTTGCCCACGGCGTTGCCAATCGACTGCGCCAGCTTTTCGCGGTGACGCGGGATCATGCCCTGCGGCCAGATAGTGACGCCGAAAATCTTTACCGGATGGTAAGGATGAAACAGCATCCAGATGGCCAGCCACGCCGCGCCATAGCCGTGAATGGTTGCAATCACGACGATGGCAATTGAGATTAGTAGTTTGAAAGTAAATGGATCCAAGGCGGGGTAAATCGTAAATGGTAAATGGTGAATAGTAAAACTGCGTAAATCGTGAATCGTAAATCGTGAATAGATAGGGCAAATCAGCCGCGGATGAACGCGGATAAAAACGGATCTGAAAAAGACAGAGAAAAACAGCCACAATCTAAACGAAGAATGGATCCCACACGAGAGGACTGGCGGTACGGCAGGCCGCCCTTTTTACCTTTTCAGATCCGTTTTTATCTGCGTTTATCCGCGGCTGATTTGCTCATCTATTTACGATTTACGATTCACTATTTACTTCTACGGGATAGCCGGCATTGATCCAGGCGGTGGTGCCGCCAGTAATATTCAGCAGGTTCGTGAAGCCATTTTGCTGGAGGATACTGCTGGCGGCACTTGAGCGAAAACCGCCGGCACAAATCACCGCAGTTGGTTTGGCGTGATCAAGCAATGGAGTTTCGATCGTAGCTGCGAGAGTGGAAAGTGGCGCATGAATCGCGCGCGGCACATGCCCGCTGGCGTATTCGGGCGGACGGCGCACGTCGACGATCTGTAACGGAGTTTGTTCTGCAATTAGCGTGTTCAATTCATCTACAGAGATTTGCGGCACTCTTGCCAGTTCAAACCCGGCGTGCTGCCACTCTTCCACGCCTCCTTCCAGATAGCCTTTCACATTCTCAATACCGACGCGCGCGAGGCGCATTTGCGCTTCTTCAACCTGTGCCTCCGCTTGCGCCACAATCACAATCGGCGCCGTCAACGGAATGAGCGAACCGGCCCAGATCGCAAACTGTCCGCCCAGACCAATGTTCAGCGAGCCGGGCACGTGACCCGCGCCAAACTCCGGGGCTGCACGCACGTCGAGGATGACGTAGCGCAAACTGTTAGTTTGCGACGTCAGCTCGCGAACTTGTTCCGGTGTTAACGGTTTCGGCTTGCTTAATTGACTTAAAGCCTCAGCGCCGGCTCGGTTTATTTCAGCGTCCCGGGGGAAATAAGCCGGCGCCTCAGGAAGTTCGGCGGTCATCATGCGCACAAATTCGTCTTTCGCCATGGGCTTGAGCGCATAATTAAACTTGCGCTGCTCGCCGATGGTTGACGATGTCTCCTTCGACATATTTTTACCGCACATCGAACCGGCGCCGTGTGCCGGATAGACTTCTACCTCGTCCGAAAGCTTCAACAATTTTTCGTGCAACGTCTCGTACATCATCCCGGCCATCATCTGCGGCGTGTAGCCTTTACCGCCGGCAAGATCAGGCCGCCCAATGTCGCCAATGAAAAGCGTGTCGCCGGTGAGGACCTTCTGCGGTTGATTGGAAACTTCGGTGTCGGTGACCAGAATGCAAATGCTCTCCGGCGTGTGGCCGGGAGTTTCCATAATTCGCAGCATGACTTTGCCGAGTTTGATCTCGTCGCCTTCTTTGACGGCGCGGTGCGGAAACGCCGCGCCGGCCGTTTTACTGAAAACAATCTCGGCGCCGGTGCGCGTCGATAGTTCGCGATGGCCACTGACAAAATCAGCGTGCAGGTGCGTTTCGATTATGTATTTGATTTTGAAACCGTGCGCGTCGGCTTCTTTGATGTACTCGTCTACATCGCGTTGCGGATCAACCACCGCAGCTTCGCCTGCCGAGCCGATCAGGTAGGAGGCGTGGGCCAGGCAAGCAAGATAAAATTGCTTGAAGTACATCACCGCTCCTCGATTCCTGAGCTTACACGAAAAGTATGGCCGTCGGGATGCCGGATGTGACATTCACGAACACCCCATGGTTCGTCAGTGGGCGGCATGGTTGCGATCAGGCCCTGGTCCAAAGCGAGTTGATACGTCGCATCAACCTCTGCCGGCGACGCCACCCACCAACTCATCCACACCCCACCAGTGTCATCGTCCCCAGCGTGCCGAGGCATCGGGCCGCCGCGCGATCCCTGGCCGTCCTGGCAAAGGAAGATTTCGCAATAACCACCGCACACGCCGCCAAAGGACGGCGGGTCGCCCCAATCCCAGCCTTTCTGCCAGCCAAGCTTCTCGAACCAGGCAAAGCTCTCTTCAATATTGGAAACGTTAAGAATGGGAGTAAGGCGATGCACCTTCATCGATTATTAATTCCCCCTTATCGTTCTTCTTCCGGCAGCCGGTACGCATCACGCGCCGGCTTCAAGGGCCGCAACATCCAGTAAGGCCTGCGTGTGCCGTCGGGCGAGTATTGATCAGCAGGCCGCGTCATTGCCAACCACTTCTTGTAAACCTCGCGCGACTTCTGCGTGTCGACGAATACATCACCGACGTTGTCGCCGTCTTTGGCACGCGTCACGCGCACTGCCTGATGCCAGCAGTGCATTCCCGAAATCGGATCGGGATGAACCGGGAACGTCATGTTCTGATGAACACCGACATCGCTCCACCAAATGCGCAGAGTATCAGGGTCACTCGATTCGTAGGGTTCGGCGCCTTTTTCGCGTTTAAGTCCCCATTCGGTTCCTTCATGATCAAGTTTCACCGTAGCCATCAACAGGCGTTGTCCCTGTTCACTCAATTTCCAACGTCCCATGTGATGCGAACAGGCAACAATGCCGGGACGAATGCCTTCCGTCACCCAGGCGCGCACCACGAAATAACCAATTTCAGTTTCGACGCGCAGCAGATCGCCTGTGCGCACGCCGAGTTTTTCCGCGTGGTTGGTATGAATCCAAAGCGGATTCGTGTGCGCAATTTCGTCGAGCCACTTGGCGTTGGCGCTGCGCGTGTGAATCTGGACGGGCAAGCGAAAGGTGGAGATCAGAATTGTTTCGTCCGCCGCGAGATTGTCTGGATGAACGTGGCTTTTTATATAACTGGGGATGGCATATTCACTCCATCCCCATTCTGCGAGTGTGCGTGAATAGAATTCCAGGCGACCACTCGGCGTGGGAAAACCGCGCTTGATCTCGCCATCCACTTGCACGCCGACCAGACGGCGGCCTTCATTGTCTCCGTCGGGACTGGGAACAGGAACAACGTTTGGCGAAGCGGGCTTTGCGGCGCGTGTGAAAACGCGACCGCGAGCATCCACACTGATGTCTTCCAGCTCTTCGCGAGGAACAATCTCTTCGTAAAGCGCGCCCACTTTGTTCTTAATTTCATAGGCGCCATAGCGGCGCATGAATTCCAGCGGCGTCAGATGTTCCGATGCAGCTTTGTCGGGCAAACCCGGCAGCGAGTTATCAAAAATCCATTCGTAGTATTCATCAACACTCAAACGCGCGCCCGGATTCTTTTTCGATTCTACATATTGTCGAATGCCGAGGGAGCCGTCCCTGTCAATACGCCAGGTAAGCTCCATCCAAAATTCATTTTCTTCCCAAACTTCGCCGGGATTAACCTGACGCGTGTCTTCGATGTTTTCGCCCTCGCGTTGCCGGTCCGCCTTTTTCACCGGCTGGCGAAAGCCGAGCCATTGCGCATCGTGTGTTTCATAAGAATGAATGTCATGTCGTTCCGAACCATGACCCATCGGCAAAACGTAGTCGGCAAAATACGAAGTTTCATTCCAGGTCGGCGTTAGCGCCACATAACAACCAACCAGATCGGGATCGGTCAGCATTTCGATCCACGAGAAGCCATCGGGATTTGTCCAGACGGGGTTATAGACGCGCGTGAAATAAACGTCGAGCTTAGCGCGCCCGTCTTTCAAAAAATGTGGCAGCAGGAAAGACATTTCGTGCATCGACAACGGATACTCGCGCGGCCACTGCGTTTCGTTCCACATCTGCGGATGCGGCGGCGTGTGAATTGGCTTTGGCACAAACTTGTTCCAGGCGTTGGGAAAGACGCCGCCTTCGGTAGCTACCGCGCCGAGCAACGCATTCAACATGAACACCGCACGTGCGACTGCCCAGCCCCCGCTGACTCCGGAAGAAACGCTGCGCCAGTTGTGACTGGAAAAACGCGTGCCGGCGGTGGCGATGAGTTTTGCAATCTCTTCAATTGTCTTGGCGTCGACGCCGGATTCCTGCGCGGCAAATTCGGAGGTGTATTCGGCGTAGAGCTGTTTTAGCTGATGTTCAAATTGTTCAAAGGTTGGCGGGGGCAAGCCACCCTTCCTAACCTGCGAATCAGCGTGAGAATCCTGGTGTTCTGTAACTTCTTCTGCAATGGTGGGCCTGAGTTCTGACGTCTGATCTCTGACTTCCGACCTCTGTTCCAAATATTCTTCCCAGTTCCACCAACGCTTTACAAACTCGCGGTTGTACAGATTGTTCTGAATCAGGTAATTCGCAATCGCCAACAACATCGCGCCCTCTGAACCGGGATAGGGCGCGACCCAGTAGTCGGCATGCGTGGCCGTGTGCGAAAGGCGCGTGTCGAACACGATCAACTTCGCGCCGTTCGCTTTGCCGTCGATAACGCGCTGAGCGTGTGGGTTGAAATAATGGCCGGACTCAAGATGCGCGCTGATGAGCAGAATGACTTTAGCGTTGGCATGATCGGGGCTGGGACGATCAAGTCCCATCCAGAGTTGATAACCCTCGCGACTGCCGGATGAACAGATATTTGTGTGCGAGTTGTGACCGTCAACGCCCCAGGCGGCGAGTATGCGTTCCGTGAAACCATCTTCACCCGGACGACCCACGTGATACATGATCTCGTTACGACGGTTTTCGACGATAGCTTTACGAATGCGTGAAGCAATATCGTCAAGCGCCGCGTCCCAGGTTGTCTGTTCCCACTTGCCTTCACCGCGCTTGCCGGCGCGCTTGAGCGGATAAAGAATGCGATCAGGATCGTGAATTTGATTAAGCGTGGCCGGACCTTTGGCGCAATTGCGACCGCGCGATCCGGGATGCTCGGGATTGCCTTCAAACTTCTGCACCTCGCCAGTGACTTTGTCGATGTAAGCAAGCAACCCACACGCCGACTCGCAGTTGAAGCAAGTGGTAGGAACTAAAGAGTAGTGCCGCTCTTTGCGTTTCGGCCACGCCTGCGAATCAAGCTCAGTCCAATCATCCCAGCGCTCCTTTGGCGGAAAGGCGGCGAGATGACTGCGGCTCGGCCCGGGATAGAAGGTCTCGCCACGAGCTTCGGTTTCCTCGCGCGAAACGATCATTCGTTGCTCTAAATCTTCCAAGCCCATCGTCCTAACCACGTTTTAACGAAGCATCCCGTCTTGCTATATCAAGTCTCAGAGAATTACCAGCCTCGTCGGATAGAACTTCTAAAGCGTCGCCGATGAGGTCAGTGATGAACCCTTTGCCACGTTTAGCCGCCTGTCCCCACGCCTCCCTCCTGCGTGGGGTGCCCTGGCATCATGATTTAAATGAATCGGGGTTGTCCTTTTGGAGCTCGTCCGCTTGAGCGCCAATATCATCGGCCTCTTTAGTAAGCTGGTCGACCTTCTCGTTGGTGGCGTTCACCCGGCTAATGAAACTCGCGCGACTCTCGCTGTCAAGCAAACCTTGCGGAAGGCCTTTTGCAGTCTCGACGATTTCCGCGCGCTTGTTGTATTCCTTCACCTTCAGGGCCAGGTATTCCTTGAATTTGTCCTTGATCTTCAGCTTACTGGCCTCTTCGTACTTTTTAGCTGCTTCCTTGCACTTGTCTTCGGCCTTGTCATAGGCCGCGATAACTTCCTTGGCAAGAGCGCGGGCCTCCGCTAGTTGGGCCACTTTTGTCTGAAGCATTGTTTGCTTCTTCTCCTCAGCGTCCGTGACATATTTCTTAGCCTCCTGCACAGCCGCGTTCCCTTCATTGACGAGTTTGTTGGCCTTCTCGGTCTCATCGCCCATACTACTGCAGGCTAAAACGGCCGCAACCAATAAGAGCATCGCCATGACTGCGCTCGAATGACCTTGGTTGTTCAATTTCATATTCATGCGCTGTTCTCCTGTTCCCATTCAGTCTTTGAGCTTCTTATGCGACTTCCCCCTACTCGTAATGCACTTGCACTCTAAAAGCCAATATTGCTTTGGGACGATTTCATCTGCGGCGACTCTTCGCGGAATCACGCCAGCGGCACTGACTGCCCGGCCTGCACGTAGGCATTCTCGAAAAGCATCATTCCAATCAAAGCTAGTGGCGCTCCCGCAATGGAAAGGGAAATATTCATGACGCCGAAAAGCGCGAGTGCGGGAAGTAAACCGCCAACCAGTGACAATACCATTCCCATCCAGAAATCACTTTTGTAACGGCCGCGCCACATCTCGAAAATCGCGAGACCCGCGTGCGCCGTCGCGTGCGTTAGTGAAACTTCACCCCAGACCATTAGCAAGTGAAGCAAGCTCGAAATAGCGACGGTCCAGATTAGGTAGAGAATTTCAGGACGTATTGTCTCGACGAAGCCAGCCGATGCGTACGATCCTTTCAGCCAGGCGAACAGCAGCAACAGCGCAGATGAACCCAGCAACAATGCCTGCACTAACAAGTGCGGCGGCAGCAGCGGATTTTGCCACATGTCGCGGGCCTTTGCCTGCGCGAAGAGATACGCCGTGTAAACCGCTGTCATCAGCGACAACGGAATTCCCGCAATCATCAGCCAGGTTTGAAAAGTCCGCGATCCAAACCAACTGGCAAAGAAATGCAACGCGAGCACCAAGGTGTACCCCGCAATGATGAATGCGCCCTTCACCAGCCAACTGCGCCACTGCGGCCTTGTGAAGATCAAATAGAAACGTTCAGGGCGTTCCAGATCCCAAATTAAGAGCCCACCTGTAATCGCCAGAAAAACTCCGGAAACAATCGGCGTCGCCCATAACCAGATTGAATTGTTTGGACTTAAGAAACCAAACAGCACGAGCAACGCAGCAACAAGATAGACACCGCTCGCAATCCCCTTGGTCCAGGTGTAAAGACTGACTTTCCAGTCCCAGGGAATCGCGTGTGCAACGTCGTAACTCAATAAAGCCGCCGCCGAGCTGTTGTTGTAGTTTGGATTACCGGAAACAACCTGCGATGAGTTTTCCTGTTGTTCGCTCCACATGAACAAGCCGCCATCAGGTCGGCGCGCGGCGAGTGGATCAAGCGTCGCCTGATGCGCGCCCTTGTAAAAGAGTTTCGGCAGCGTCTCTTTTTCCGGACGCCGCACCGCGACAGGCCCACGGTTGATGATTTGTGAAACGTACGACTCCGTGTCGTTCATGTCGCCAATTAGAATTGCTTGCGTGGGGCAGACGACGACGCATGCTGGTTCGAGTCCCACATCGATGCGGTGCGCGCAGAAGTTACATTTTTCTGCGGAGTGATCTTCCGGATTGATGAAGATGGCATCGTAAGGGCACGCTGCCATGCAAGCCTTGCAACCGATGCAGATCGATTTGTCGAAATCGACAATGCCGTCGGAGCGCTTGAACATCGCCGTCGTCGGGCAGGCGGTGACGCACGGCGCATGCGCGCATTGATTGCAGCGCGTGACCTGATGTGCGCGGCGCACTTGTGGAAACACACCAACATCGACGTGTTTCACATAAGTACGAGTGACCGATAGCGGCACTAGGTTCTCAGACTTGCAGGCAGTGGTGCACGCGTGACAGCCGATGCAACGCGTCTGATCGATCACCTTGGCCCACTTCACCGGTTGGTTTTGTGACTCTTCGCGCATCAATCTCGGGTTCGAAGCTTGCTGATGAGCGCGAACTATATCATGCAGTCTGACGTCTTGGCCGCGGATTTACGCGGATAAGCGCGGATAAAAACAGTATTCAAATTGAGAAGCTCAAACAAAAATTCAGAGCAAGATTCAAATTGACGCCCCGGCAGTTCTTAATAATCGTTTTTCAGATCCGCGGCTATCCGCGTTAATCCGCGGCCTAAAGTCGTTCTAAAATCGATTGACGTCGCAACATGGCAATCGCGGTATTGACAAAAGCGGGCGGGCATAAGAAATTAGCTGTGATTTATCGGGCTCACAGGCTTTTTGGAGGTTTGTCGATGCGTCTTCTTATTTCGTTCTTTGCTTTAAGTCTACTCGGTGCAGTCGCGCAAAGTGGCTGCAATTCTGCGGAACAGAAAAACAAAAGCGGTCCAATCGCAATTGCCTCACCGGCCCCGCCGGCGCCCAACGACGGTGCCCGCCGAATCACCACTACTGAGCTGCAGGACTTGCTTGCGAAAAACCAGGCCGTCGTGATCGATGTGCGCAACGAAGCTTCGTACAATTCTGGTCACATTCACGGCGCGAAGTTAATTCCGGAGGCCGACCTTCCCAATCATCTAAGCGAGCTGCCAAAGGACAAGCTCATTGTCACCTATTGTTCTTGACCAAGCGAACATACGTCCGCCCGTGCGGTGGTCGACCTCAAAGCAAAAGGAATGGATAACGCGGCTGCGCTGCTAGGTGGTTTTGCGGCCTGGCAAAATGCAGGGTTACCGGTTGATAAGAAGGAGTAGAAATCAGCAAGCAGAAGGCAGAAAGCAGAAGGCAGAAAGCAGTAGGCAGAAAGCAGTAGGCAGAAAGCGCCAAACTGATCGCAAAGAGTTTCCCTCGTACCTGATCCAAACAAATGCATTGTTCTAACTGTGGTTCCTACATTCCTCCCGGCGTGCGCTTCTGTTCAAACTGTGGCTCGCCGGCCGGCGATCCTGGCGATTCGGAAGTGACGCGCATTGCGCGCGTGCAAACTGGTCTACCGACCCAAGACGAATTAAACGAAGATCTCGAGCAAGTCATCTTCACCGTTCGCCCGACCATGATCTTCATCAAACTCGGCTACGCGCTGGCAGTGCTCGCTGCGTTTGCCGTGGTTCTCTTGTTAGCCTGGATCGATGTGCCGGCCCTTATTTCCGTCCCGCTCGCTCTCGCGCTGTTGCTCGTGCCCGCCTACTACCACCTCAGGCGCAACATGGTTCGCTTTACGCTGACCGACTCCAAACTCGAAATCGACACCGGCTTGATCGCGCGCACTACGCGCAACATTCCGCTCAGCAAGATTCAGGACGTCACGGTTTCAGCCAGCATTCCCCAACGCGTGCTCGGATTCGGAGATTTGATCGTGGACAACGCCAGCGAACTCGGGGGCACGACTATCCTGCATAACATCAGCAATCCCCGCCACTTTGCCGATCTGCTTTTGCGCCAACTGAGACGCTGGCATTAGACTTTCTTGCGGCATTACAACCGGTCCGCTTGCTGGAACATCTAGATAAAATCGGGTTCTAAACGAAGACTGCAATTATTCTTTTATGGTGCATCTTTCTTTCAGAACAGTGAGTTTGTTTGTCCTTGTTTTGTCCACAGCCGTCTGCTGTCTGGCCGGAGGCGGTGGCCAGGAAGACTACGCGAAAGTAGCGAAGAGTTTACCTGACAAGATTGGTGATTTTCGCGGTCGGGCGCCATCGATAGTCATTATCGACGCAGCAGCACCCGCGCTAATGCCTGACGTGCACAGGTTAACGCGAACATACGTCGCCGCGAATGGAAATAGTTTTGAAGTGGTACTCGCACGAACTCAAAACGACAGCAGCGCTTATGCCTTGTTAACAGCCTCAAAGCCCGACGGCAAGGAAGTCAAACTCGGCGGCATCGGCACCGCGAGTATCGTCGAGAGTGGGCGGATCGACTTTGTAAAAGGCAATACGTACTTACATTTGGTCAGCGTTTCGAAGAGTCTCGCTCCGGATGAATTACTCCAGCTGGCGAATGCTTTGGCCCAACAACTCGATAGTGGCGAAAACGATATTCCGGTCCTCATCAAACATCTGCCAGACTGGGAAACTGTTCAGCCCCAGGCCTCCTACGTTGTCAGCTCGCAGGGATTGAAGAATTTGTTGCCGCAACAACGGGCGTTGGATGTGATTTCATTTGCAGGCGGGGCAGAAGCGGCGATAGCGAATTATGACGCCGGCAAACTACTGATTATCGAATTCAATACCGCCAGGATAGCAAGTGATAACGACTGGAATATAAAAACCAAAATCAATGAACTGCGCGGTGCGGGCGAGGATGCTAACGCGCTGCCTTCCGCTTATCGCCGCGTGGGAAACTATTCAGTGTTCGTGTTTGGCGCGCCCAGCGAACCGGTCGCGAATGAATTAATCGATCAGGTCAAGTATCAGCAGGTGGTGCAGTGGCTCGGCGACGATCCTTATGCGTATGAGCGAGCGACGCGCGAGTTTACTGAGACGACATTGGGAGTCTTTGTCTCAGTAGTTAAAGCTTCAGGTCTGGCGTTGGTTACGTGTCTTGCCGTGGGTGGCTTTTTTGGTGCTCTATTGTTCAGCCGCAGACGCGCGCGGCAGCGAAACGTGGAAGCTTATAGTGATGCTGGCGGGATGTTACGTTTGAATCTTGATGAGATGACACCAGAGACAGATCCCGCGCGGCTGATTGGACCAGGCGTGCGCTAGTCTCGCACTTCCAACTTGCAATGAAGAAGCGCGGGACCGAATTCGACCCGCGCTTCCTTTTTATCCCCTAAACTCAAAAAAATAATGCGGGCTGCTGATCTTCCTGGGAGGCTCCCCCAAGCCCCTTCAGGACGGAAACCAGCAGCCTCGCAATGATTGCCCATCGACTGTGCGCCAGCGTTAACTCCGTTCCCCCGAAAGAGCCTCCGCCTGCTTTTCAATCATGAGAGGACGCCTCCCCCAAAAGCTTCCACTCACCACAATCTTTGAGCCTGACCCAATTTACCCTTTTACCCTTTCTTGTTTCGTTTCTCTTTTAGCAACGACTGTGCCAGCGAGTACCGTGCATACCGCGCGTTACGCTCGTCAGCTTTTTCCTTGAGAAAACGGCAGACCTACACTGGTTGGCCCGGGCTGAGCGTCCGCAAGGTTGCGTTGTCTCGTACATCTTCAATACATCGCGCACTTTCGCACGAACGAAAATCGCTCGCGGCAATGCGCCCCCCTCTTCGCTGGTCCACGAACAATTTAAGGAAGGGCGTTGACTAACGCCTCGATTTCTTCAGAGGTGTTGTAAAGATGAGGAGAGATGCGTAATCGGTCGCCACGCGGGGCGGTAATTATGTCTCTGTCTTTCAGATGGGAGTACAAGTTCATCGCGCTCAGGCCGCTTGTGTGTTGAATGCAGACGATCTGCGATTTTTCACCGCGCTCCCTCGAACTAATAATGCTATATGGCCTGTTGGCCAAACGTTCGCACAGATAGTCAGTGAGCGTTTCCAAATGAGCTTGTATGCGGCTGATTCCTGTGTCGTTGAGAAGTTTCAAGCTCTGCTCAAGCCCATGGATCAGCGCTGCTGGTCCAGTGCCTGTTTCCCATGAAAGCGTGCCGCGGTTCCAACCTTGCGAAAAGTTTCCGTAGTCGTCCGGGGCAGGAACACTGGTCCAGCCCACCAACGTCGGCTGAATCCGATCACGCGCGCGATCAGACAAATAAAGAAAGCCCACACCCTCGGGCGTCAATAACCACTTGTGACACGCGCCCGCCGCGGCGTCGACCAGCTCGGCTTGCACATCGATGGGAACCACACCCAATGCCTGAATAACGTCCACCACCAGCAGCGCGTCGTGAGCGCGAGCGGCACGGCCGAGACGTTCGAGGACGGCGCGGAAACCGGACGCGTACTGCACCTGGCTGATAGCGACCAGTCGGGTTTTCGCATCTATCAGCCCAATCAACTCGTTCAGATCGATCCTGCCGTCTCGCTCTTCGGCCATTCGCACCTCGACGCCGAACGCGTCGCGCAGCCGCAGCCAGGGATAGATGTTTGAAGGAAACTCGTTGCGGAAAGTCACTAAATTATCGTCCGGCTGCCAGCGCAAACCATTGGCAACAGTCGACAGGCCATCGGACGTGTTGCGCATGAATGCAACCTGCTCCGGACGAGCACCGAGCAACGTCGCCAGCAGTTCTCGCGTTCTATCTTTTGTCGCAATCCAACTGCGAAAGTTAACTGAGCCGTTTTGGGAAACGTCTGCCAACTGACTTTTAATAGCGGCGATGGTTACCGCGGGCGGCGGAGAAATGGCAGCGTGGTTCAGATAGTTAACGCGCTCGGTTACCGGAAACAGCGCGCGCAAAGTATTGTTCATGAGTCTACGACCACCCACGCGGCTGCCCGCGTGGGGACCCCGGTTATTTTGTGAAGGTTGAATCAGGGACGTAGGCGTGGCCGTACAGTTCTTTGTATAACCAACCCAGGACCCGCGCTTCGGCAGTGCAAAGTGTTTCGATCCAGCAATTGATTAAAAACTCCTCGCGGCCACGCGCTGAGGGAATCTTTTCGGCTTCGCCCACAACCGATTCGCCCGCCTGCAAATCGAGTTGATATGCGGTTGTGGCCGACTCGTTAGCTTTCGAAGCAGAATCGAGGGCATTAAGAAGCTGGCTGATCCAACTATGCAGCTCATGTTCTGTAGCATGTTCAGCCAGCGCCTGAATAATTCCGATGGCCAGACGATCCTCGGCGCGGTTGAAAGCGAAGACTTGTTCGCCCGCCGCCTGGCTATGCTGCTGTTTCCACTGAAAAACTTCTTCCACGTTACGGTGTTTGACGATTGCGACGCGCTGATCGAAATCCAGGAACCACTGAATAACATCGGGCACCGAATCCAGATCAAGTCTGCCGGCAGCATCACGGCCCAGGCTGGGCGGGCCGGCGGTCGCGCCTTCGCCATTGCCTGGAATTGCTTTTGAGACTTCAGTGCTGCTCATAGGAAAATCGTTAGCGATTCAGTGTCCCAGCGCGGTTTAGTTCAAAGCCCGCTCTGACTTCTCCGACCACGTCGCCGCGCCGGTTGAGCACCGGGAAAAACGCGTAACGCGCAACTGCCTCGAGCGATTCATCAACCACCACACCCAGTTGGCGCAACGACTCGATCACCACCGTTGGCCGCGCGCGATGATCGTCGCCATCTTCAATCTTAAGCGCCAGCCCCAATCCTTTCGGCCAATCGTCGCAGGGCAATACCCCAACTGTGTAAACCCCTTCCGCGCCAACCTTGGAGATCAAGCGGCCGCCCGCCGCCCGCATCATCTCTGTATCAAGGCGATCGCTAGAGCCGCCGATCAGTTCCGGGTAGGTCGTCATTGCTGAAACGATGCGCGCGCACGCTGCCCTGGTTTGTTCATCAAATTCCTTTGGCGGTTGGACCAGCCGTGCATACATCAAGGCCATTGCCTTGACCGTTACGCCGAACACGGGAACGCCGCAGCCGTCGATGCCAACCGAAATATCTTCGATTGCGATGTCGGAAAATTGTGAAATGACCTTTCCGATTGCTAGTTGAACCGGATTGCTCGACTCGTAATATGTTTCAGTAGCGGCACCCAGATGCAGCGCAAGCGCCAACATGCCGGCGTGCTTGCCGGAACAATTATTCTGTAAAACGTTCGGCAATTCGCCCCGCTCGCGCAACAACTTTGTCGCCTCAGGGCTGAAAGGCTCATGCGTGCCGCACTTCAAAGCTTCCGGTCCGAGGCCAATCTTCTTCAGCATCGAAGCGACAATTTCCGTGTGCATTGGTTCACCACTATGTGAAGCGCAGGCGAGTGCAATCTCTCTTTCAGTAAAACCAAAACGATCTGCGGCACCGGATGTTATTAAGGGAATCGTCTGATGAGGTTTGGCGGACGAACGCAGAAACGTCACTGTTTCGGGCGCGCCCAGATACGCGACAATCGTTCCGTCCGGCTCGACCGCGACCACGTGTCCACGGTGCCTCGATTCGGTAATTGCGCCGCGCGTCACTTCCACCAATGGCTCAGCAGCGGGAATTTCCAGATTGTTTGCAGACGGTTGGCGACTAACCTGCATAAACCTTTGCTCTTTGGACATGCTTAGGGGAACGGACGGCATGTTACCACGACGCGATTCGAAAACTGATTGGTGCAGAAATCTGACAATGAAAAAGGCAGAAGGTTTTCCTTCTGCCGGCCCCATATTACTAAAAACTGAATCGAGTTTAGCCTTTGCCTTGTTTCTTGCCACGCCGGCCGCCATAGCTCAGAACAGTCAACTTCACCGTGCGTCTGCCAAACCGCATCGCTTCGCTTGAGCTGGGCGTCCAGATATCGATGTGACGTCCCCGAATCGCGCCGCCAGTGTCGGCAACCAGATACTCCCCTGAATAACCAGGATGGTCCAGTCGGACACGAGAACCCAGTGGCAAAACACGCGGGTCAGCAGCAATCAAACCTCTGCTCGCCATTCTGCCGCTGGCTGTTCTGCCTCTCAGGCTATAAGCCGTAGCAACGTAGCTGGTCGTTGGACCTGAAACAGAGTTGTCGTCCAAAACTGTTCCTTTTAACCTGGCAGAATCGGCCGCCGTCGCAGCTTTTCCCTGTGTCTGACCAGCGTCCTCTTTTTGTTGCTTGAATTGTAAAAGGAGGGTTTCTGCTATTGAAGGCGTTGCTGAAAAAATTATTAAACCAAATAAAAGCACAAACACAATGACTGCGCTTCGGCCAATTAGTGCTTTCATCCGTCGGGTCTCCTGTCCGATTTTCATTTAGATAAGTTTTCAGCGACTGCGCGAGTCCGTTCTTTCCTATGACTCGACCTCCGGCTCAAGGAGTCAGGAACCATGTCAGCCGAAGTTGGGGGCTTGCATCCTTGATGCATGCACTGAAAACCGCCGGGCCTACCAAAAAGAAAAAGCGGGTAAGAACTCCCCGCTTGACGGCATGGAAACTAGCACAGGCTCCGCAGCCCAGTCCAGGCGGGACGATGCTCGAAAACTCCGGCAAAAGATCAAATTCGGCCTAAATATTGAAATAATGTAAGTTAGACGCGAGTGAAAACCTCGGTCTGGTGGGTTCAGACAACCGAAATTGAGAGAAAATTCTCTATAACTCGGCGGCCATCGGGGTGTTGCTCGTTAAATAGTTCGGGGTGAAATTGGACGCTAAAAAGCGGCCGGCGGGTATGCTCCATGGCTTGAACCGGCGAGCTCTCGTTCCACGCGGTGGCGTGAAAACCTTTTGGCAGTTGCTTCACCTCGTCAAAATGAGAATGCCAAACCGTGATTCTGGCCGGCAGGTTCTTGAAGATCCCCTTGCGGTCCGTGTCGACGGGGAAGTAGCCACGCTCGCATTTCGCACCTTCGTAGCCCTCGCCCGGCTCGAGGCGCGCCATCAGATCGACCGGCGCGCCAAACGCCAGTGCCATTTGTTGATGTCCACCGCAGACGCCGAGTATGGGCTGCGGCGCTTTCTTTATGACTTCAAAGACACCGGCGAGCGATTGCGCTGAGTATTGATTCCAGGGATGACTTTGACCGCTGAGAATAATGTGCGAAGGGTTTAGCGACTTTATACGTTTGAGGGAGACCGCGTGAAAAGGTTCAGTGAGTATTTCGAGACCCGCGCGCATGCGGCCCAGTACCGCACGCAGCTCCCGCGGGCTGGCGCCCTGGCCATCGATGGTGTTGTCGACGAGATATAGCAGCATAAATGTCCGACAAACTAAGGGAACGTCTGAGCAGTTGTTGAAACGTGCGTGGTTTCTTCCCCTCCCTTTGGGAGGGTGTATGTACCGGACACATGGGTAACCCATGTCCTCGGACACCTGTTACCCATGTCTCCGGTCTATACACTCCCAAAGGGAGAGGGAGAAAGACTTCAAACTAAAGTTTGTCGGACATCGGTGTCGGACATTACTTCAGACAATAGAACTTTCCGTTGAAGACTCCAACATAAATGTGCCCGTTCATTATTGCAGGTGTTGCGTCGACGTTTTCGCCAATCTGAAGTTCGGAAAGGAGTTTTCCATCGTCAGCCGCTAACGCGTAAATCCAACCTGCCTTGTCGCCAAAAATGACCCGGCCTCCAACCACCGGCGAACTTCCCCAAATCGCCGCGCGCGCCAGGTAAGCCCACACTTGTTGTCCATCGCTGGCCGACAGGCAATACAAATAGCCATTGTTCGAACCAAGGAATACCCGGCCTTTGGAAACGATTGGACTCGCCCAGAAGCCAGTCTTCTCTTTGGTTTTCAAGTTAAGACCGCCATCGACTTTGTGCGTCCAGACTGGCGCGCCATCTTCCTGTTTGAAGGCCCTGACTATTCCATCTTCAGCAGCCGTGTAAACGAAGCCATTCGCTACCGCCGGGGTTGAATTGGAGTCCGCGCCGATGCGCACTTTCCAAACCACGGTGCCATCCGCCTGGTTTAAGGAGTAAAGGTCACCCGCTTCAGTTCCCACAAAAATCTTGCCGGCAACGATGGTTGAACCGCCCTCAACAGATCCTCCAAGCGGCTGTTTATAAACAACCGCGCCATCGGCGAGATTGAAACAATAATAAAATCCGTCTTCGCCGCCGATGTAAACACGATCGTCGATAATTGCCGGCGAGGAATCGGTTTCAAACCCAGTCTTGAACTTCCAAATAAGCGTGCCGTCATTCACATTCAAACAATAGACACTGTTATCCAGGTTTCCGATCACTAAGCGATCGCCTGCCACGGCCGGCGATGACTTGGCGCTGTCACCAGTTTTGTAAGACCAAATCATCGAGCCGTCTTTAGAGTTTAGGGCGTAAACTCGCGCGGCCGCCGAGCCAAAATAAATTCGATCGCCAACAATGGCCGGTTGACCGGGCCAGCCGGAACCCGCCCATGGATCTTTGTGCGAAGGTCCGCTGGACCAATCTGTCTTGAAATCCCAAACCACTTCCAACGGCTTGTTTGACCACGGTCCGGTGCCATAGAAGTTGCGCTCGGGATTGCCAAACCAGGTTGGGAAATTAACAGGAGGAAGTGGAGGGCGTTCAACTACCGGCTCGGCGGATGTTTCCTTCACGAGTTTGCCGCCGCAGCCCGAAAGCATCGCCAACAACGCAAACAAAATAATTGCCGTAAAAGTGCGCAGAAAGAGTCCGGAAAATAATGAGGTACGACTCAGCTTAGGAGAGTTCATTGGGGAATTTCCAGGGTCAGGCCGGCTCAGATTTGGACCGAATGGTCCACCTCGTCTTCTACGAGATCGGGGCCAGCCATTGACCCGCATAAATTACTTCAGCAGTGCCCGTAATGACAACCTCGCCGTCGTCACGCCACTGGATTTTCGCATGGCCACCCTGCATTTCAACTTCGATGGCCCGCTCGGTTTCTTTCCTGACCATCGCGGCTACCGCGGCCGCACAGGAACCCGTTCCAGATGCGGTAGTCTCGCCGACGCCGCGTTCCCAGATGCGCAGTTCGATGTTGTGACGATCCTTGACGCGCACAAAAACCACGTTCGTGCGATCGGGAAACTGTTCATGGTTCTCGATTGACTTTCCGATCCTGCGCCAATCGAGGTGGTTGAAGTCATTAACAAAAAGGCAGCAATTCGGATTTCCCATTTGCAAAGCAGTGACTTTGAAATGTTCACCGTCGACAGCGAGTTTGTAATCGACTACCTGGTCCAGCGGAGCATCCGTGAGCATGGGGATCGATGCGGAATCAAACTTTGGCTGCCCAAGTTCTGAATCGAATTCATACCGTCCGTTGCCGTCGTCTTTGCGCAACAGGTATAGCTTGACACCCGCGCACGTGCTCAGGCGAAGCTGTTTTCCCTGCCACAATCGTTGGTGATATAGATAGGCGGCCGCGCAGCGAGTTCCGTTTCCGGAAAGTGCAGCTTCACTGCCGTCGGGATTGAAGATGCGGACTTGAAAATCTGCAGATTGATCTTGAGAAGGACTGACTACTGCGATGCCGTCGGCGCCGGCGCCGTAATGACGATTGCAAATGCGCCGCGCGAATTCTCCTAATCCATTCGAGTCAGAAAACTGGTTTGCATCCACAACGATATAGTCGTTGCCGAAGCCATGAAACTTGATGAAATTAAGAGGCATGGTTTATGTAAAGCAAACTGTCAGTTTGCGTTGGTACAAAAGATTCATGATTGGATCAAGTTTCTGCGCGTTGACTTTTCCGGACCGCCGCAAACTAACAGTTTGCTTTACGAGTGCCCGGCAAACGATGCCAGCAGCACCGCAATCGGATCGATGCAAAGGGATGGCGGATTAACGCCGTCCGGATAATTGTTGACCATGATCGAAAAGACCAATTCTTCGCCCGACGCTGTAGTAACGTATCCCGAGAGACTCGACGCGGAGCTCAGCGTACCCGTTTTAGCGCGCAAATTATTTTGCGCCGCAGTTCCTTTCATTCGGTTACGCAAAGTTCCATCCGCGCCCGCAACCGGCAGCGCTTCCCGGAAGGCCGTTGCGTAACGATGCCGGCGCATGTAAGTAAGTAGCTGAACAGTCGCGTCCGCCGTGATCAGATCGCTGCGCGACAGACCGGACGCATCAGTCAAGTTTAGCGTCGTGGGGTCGAGACCAGCCTGGCTCAAAAAGCCCTTCACAACGTCGATGCCATCTGACTCACTATTTTTGGCCTGGGAGATGGGAACTTCTGCTGCTTCATTCGAGTCACTACGTTGAATTGGAGCAGGCGAAGTTGCCTGTGGTAACACGACAGTGCCCAGAGTGCGCAGGATCAATTCTGTGTAGAGATTCTGACTGGGTTTCAATGTTTGCGCTGCGATAACGCGCAAGGGCACGGATTGCAGCGTGGTCAACTCAACCGGCTGTAAGCCACGAGGCAAACTTACGAGCGCCGGCGCGCCTTTGTGGATCAGGCTCGCTCCCGATCGATTGTCGATCGCGCGCGTTTTGCCGGAAATCGTTATGCCGCGCGTTACCAGCGCCGACCGCAGCAAGTAAACGAAAAGCAGGGCCGGTTGCGAAATCGCCAACCTGCCGGAATAACCCTCGTCTCCAAGCGCGATCTGACCACTTACCTCAACAACGTTGGATGCAAGCTCGCGATAGACTGAAAGGTCGCGCCTGGTACCGCGCGTGGCGGTGTTCACCCGGTTTTTGATTGTTAATAAAGGATCGGCTGGTGAGATTGTCACGACAGCAGGTGTTCCAACGCTGCTGGCTGGTCTTATAGACAGGTTTACGAAGTTGTCGTTGATGGATAGCGCGCTGACTTCGGCGCCATACCACCATTGCAAGTCTTCCCATTCCCAGCCCGAACCATAAGGCGCGCCGCTGAAGTAACTCTCGTCGCCGATTAAATCGCCCCGAACGCGCTTTATACCCGCCGCGACAATACGATCTGCAAGGTCATTGATTCCCTTTGCGTAGTCACCATTGTTGAAACGAAACGACAAAGATGGATCGCCGCCGCCATAAATGATCAGGTCGCCCTTGAGCGTGCCGTCGCTTTCAGGCTTTTCTTGCGAGTAGACCGACGTCTTAAAACGATAATCGGGTGTCAGTCGATCAAGCGCCGCAGCGACTGCGTAAAGCTTCATGTTTGACGCGGGGCTCAGGAGTTTATTGGCGTTCTGTTCGAATAGAACTTTTCCCGTTTCGAGCGATGCAATCTTGAGTCCTACCGTCGCCGGGGCCAGCTCTGGACGGCGCAAAATTTCTGAGATGCGTGCCTGCAACTCGGCGAGTGAGCGCGTACTCGTTGCAAATTTTAGTTCAAGAAGTCCCGGCGGTTGGGCAACAACGCGTGGAACCGGAGTTGGACTGGCAAGCGGAGTTGGTGTTGGCGTGGCATTGGCGTTAGCCGAGACTCGTCGCTCCCGTTGCGGCTGTTGCTGCGCAACACCAATCGGGGCAAGTGGCTCAATAATAGAAAATGCCAGCAACAAGCCGACAACGACTAATTCCCGGGATTTTCTAAACATCAGGTGATTTGTTTTCGGCGGGTGTTTGATTCGCAGCTTTAGTCTTCACTCCTTCGGCTATATGACGAGAGCGAACCTGGGCCATCAACTCCTGAAACCGCGGAGTGCTTTTCAATGCAGACCAGTTTGGATCGTTTTCAAAACAGGGTTGGTTCTCATTTCCCAGAGCAATGGCACGGGCCAACCACTCGAACGCCTCATCCTGCATTCCTTCAAGCGCATAAACCGAAGCGACTGAGTAAGCGATGTCAGCATCGACTTCCGCGTTGCGGATCACGTCTGAGTTTAACTGCGCGAGCGCTTCTTCATGTTTACCCTGCGCGCTGAGAAACATAGCCATGAACGGACGAATGCCGTGCATGTTTGGATGCGTAGCGATGTTCGGTTGCATCAACGCGGCAGCCGCATCCGTCTTTCCGGTGTAGTACAAAGCCAGCGCGCGAAAAGTTTTTACCAGCGGATTGTCGGGATCGCCGGCATGGTCCAACTGCCGCTCAGTCTCTTCGAAATTTCCCATGTACATGTAAACCAAAGCGCGATTGTAGCTGGCAACGATGTGCGCAGCCGGGTCAAGACGCATCAGACGTTCGTAACTACGTAACGCGCGGCCATACTCACCGTCGAGCCGATGCAGAGTCGCTTTTACAAAGTGGACCACCGGTTCGTCGGGCGCTTCACGACGCGCGCGCGCAACTTCTTCGCGCGCTTTCTGCTTTTGCCCGCGCCATAAATAAATAAAGACCATCAACATCCGCGCTTCGATCAACTGCGGATCGATTGATAAAGCTTTCTGAAACGCGACTTCAGCGCGCTCATAGTCTTCGGCGCCGCCGAATCCCTTGAAAACTCGATTGACATACGCGGCCCCAAGTCCGTCATGGGCCAGCGCGAAGTTTGGATCCAATTCGATCGCGCGCTGAAAATGCTCGATGGCGGCGGCGCAATCTTCGGGCGCAATGGTGCGGAAAATGAAACGAGCAAACAGATCGCGGCCGCGCAGGTATTGTTCGTAAGCGGCTGCGTTTTGGGTTGACGGTTTCGCTATTCCGTCCTGTTCGGCGGGACTCAGCTCGAGCCGCAAACCCTCGACGATTTGCTGCGCAATAGTATCTTGCAGGGCGATGATGTCGGCGGCGGAAGTGTCGATGCGATCGCTCCAGAGTATGTCGCCCGAAGCGACGTCGAGTAACTGCGCCGTCACGCGAAAGCGACCGCCGGCGTGCATAAACCCGGCCGTCAGCACTGCGCTCACATTCAACTCGTGGCCGATGTCGCGCGGATCCATTTGCCCGCCCTGGTATTTCGCAATTACCGAAGATGGTCGCACGACCAGCGAGCGCACGCGCGCGAGTTCGGTAATAACTGCATCAGCAAGCGAGAATTCATAAAAGCCGGCGGCCGGATCGTTACTCAAATTGCGGAAACAAAGTATCGCGAGGCTCTTCTTCTCCGGATCGGCAATAGTTGTAAACGGAGTCTCGTGAATGCTGGGTTTGGTTGGCGTCGTCGCACCAGGCGCGGAGGTAGAATCAACCTTCCGGCCTTTCAGCCAGCGCATCGCGCGCGACACAGGGTTTGCGCCGGGCAAGTGGCGCGCAGGTTCCGGTGTGACGCTGGTGAAAGGCTGGCCCGTAGTTTCACTGGTCGAAACTTCCTGCAAGACGCGGCGCAGATCGTCCCGCAGCTCATCAATCTTCGGATAACGATCGCGCGGCTCTTTTGCCAAACAGCGATCCAAAATCTGTTGCAGGCTGGTTGGCAGAGCTTCCTTGCGCAGCTCGGCAACTGGCCGCGGCGCGTCATGCAGCACTGCGTGACGTACATCGATCGTAGTCTTGCCACGAAACGGCCAGGTGCCGGTCAGCATCTCGTAAAGCAACACGCCGGTAGAAAAAATGTCCGCGCGCTTGTCGACGCGGTCGCCGCGAGCTTGTTCCGGAGCGGCGTAGGTTGCCGTGCCATAGGGGACACCAACCTCGGTTAGATCAGTGCGGTGCAAACCTGTCTTCGGAGTTTCTTCTGAATCGTCCAGCAATTTTGCCAGACCGAAATCCAGTATCTTTACCTGGCCTGATGGGGTGACCATCACGTTGCCACTCTTGATGTCGCGGTGGATGATGCCGCGCGAATGTGCGGCAGCGAGTGCGTCGGTAACCTGGATGCCAATCAAGAGGGCGCTTTTCAGCTCAAGCGGATGGCCGCCCACAAGCTGGCGCACATTGCGACCTTCGACGTACTGCATGGCGATGAAGTGAACTCCTTCAACTTCATCGAGGTCGAATATAGTGCAGATGTTTGGATGATCGAGCGACGAGGCGAGTCGTGCCTCGCGTTCAAAGCGCTTCAGGTTTGCTTCTCTTGCAGTCAGCTCGGGCGGCAAAACTTTAACGACCACCGTGCGGCCGAGTTTTCCATCGGTGGCTTTGTAAACTGTGCCTTGCCCGCCGACGCCGAGCTTCTCGAGGATCTTATAATTGCGCAGAAACTTTCCGACCATTATTTCACTCAAACGTCGCGAGCAGCTCTGCAGCGCTCGCGGTTGCCGTACCCACTTTTCCTACCACAATTCCCGCCGCATGATTCGCGAGGTTCGCCGCCTCTAAAACAGATGCGCCGGTGGCCAGTGCGGCTGCCAGCGTGGCGATAACCGTGTCGCCGGCCCCGGTTACGTCATAAACTTCGCGCGCCGCAGTCTCAACGAAAACCGGATCCTGATTCCGTTCGAGCAACATGATTCCGCGCTCGCCTCGGGTAATCAGCACCGCATCACAATCGAGCTTTTCCTGGATCAAACGCGCCGCCTGGTGCAGGCCGTCGTCGGAATCCCCTTCAAGATTAGCCATGCGCAGCGCTTCAAAGTGATTAGGAGTTATTAGCGACGCCGGATGGTAATAAGAAAAATTCCTAATCTTTGGATCGACCAGCACCGGAATTTTCTTATAAGCGAGATTCAGAATCTCTCCAAGAATATTCGGTGTAATGACACCCTTATCATAGTCAGAAACCACAAAAGCGTCGGCGTTTTGAATAGCATTTTTCAAGCTCTCAATAATGCGTTGTTCAACCTGACCGTTAACAGGCTTACGTTGTTCGCGGTCAGCACGAACGACGAGTTGACTGTGCGCGATGATGCGCGTCTTCGTCGTCGATGGGCGCTTGTTGTCTACAGCCAGATATTCATCCACTTGCAGCGGACTGACCTCGCGCAGGGTCGTCCTAATTCGTTCGCCGGCCGGATCATCTCCAACCACGCCAACCACGCACCCGTCCGCGCCTAGCGCAATTACATTGGCGAGCACATTTGCAGCGCCGCCGAGATGCACCGACTCGCGTCGAATATCAACCACCGGCACCGGCGCTTCAGGAGAGATTCGCGTCACGTCGCCCCAAAAAAACTCATCGAGCATTACATCGCCCAGCACGACTATCTTGCGATCGCGCATCGCCTCAATTATCTCGCCGGCGCGTTGCCTGGTTAGTTGGGGCATGGTGGAACTTGAGCGCTAGCGTGCAGCGCTTTCTCTTAACACCCGTTCAATGGCGGCCAACACTCTATCGACCGGCACGCGCTTGATGCATTCCGGCTGCGCAAACTTTTCGCAGTAGTAACCATGACAGGGCTGGCACTCCATCTCTTCCAAAACGAATTCAGCCGGAGCGCTGGCCCAGGGCTGCCAGTGCGCAGTGTTTGACGAGCCAAAAACTACAACTGCCGGCGTTTCCACCGCGGCGGCCATGTGCGCGACGCCACTGTCGTTGCCAACGAACAAACGCGCGCGCGCCAGCAGCGCCGTCACTTCCGGCAAACTTAAATTTGTTAATGGCAAAATCTCCGCGGACGAATTTTGCTGCAACTCCTTGACAACAGGTACTTCATTTGGCGCGCTAATGGCCACGATAGCCAAGCCACGAGCGGCAAGCGCATCCGCTACGCGAGCGAAATTACTCGCTGCCCATTGCTTGGTATCAAAAGCCGCAGCCGGATGAATGACAACAAAAGGAGCGGCCTCTATTCCTGGCGCTGTTAGTAGTTCCGCGATTTTTGCGTCCGCGGCTTCGGTCACAGCCAGGTGTGTCGGCGGGCGATCGCTAACTGGCACGCCGGTCCATCCGAGCAATGCCAATTGCTGCTCAACTGAATGAGTCTTGTCTCGCTTCCAAAGAAATGAAGATGATGGCGACTGGTGATTATGCAGCCACGAGTATTGATAAGTCTCGTAGCCGACCCGATGGGTTGCGCCCGTCGCCCGCGTCAACAGGGTTGCTGTCGTGCCGCCGTGCAGATTGTAAACAACGTCGTAGCGATTGGCGCGCAGGCGACGCGCGACGCGCGCTCTCGAAGCGACACTGCCGCGTTGCATTGTGATTACGTTATCGATATGCGGCGAACCCGCAAGCACCGGCGCCACCCAGTCTTCCAGCAAGATATCGATCTCGGCGTGCGGCAGAAACCGTTTCAGAGCTGACAGCGAAGGTGTTGACAGGACTGTGTCACCAATCGAACGCAGCCTGACAACCAGCACGCGTTCGACCTTTTCCCAGTCCCAACGCGCAGGCGCGAGTGGTTGCGGAGAATCTTCGCCGCGCAAGCTGTGCATAGCCAGATTTCGCATCTGCGGAGAGCTTTCAACAATTTCGCGTAAGCTATTCAAGGTTGCAAGTAGGACAGACTTTCCAGTCTGTCCATTTTGTTCTTTCCGTTGACGCCGGAAATTATTTTGAGCTGTTCAACTCGGTCTGCTCGTCTTCTATCGTTGCTTCGTCGATCAACATTACCGGAATATCGTCGCGAATGGGATAGACGAGCCTGCACTCGACGCATTTCAAACTCTTGCCATCAGGCTTCAACTCAACCTTTGCTTTGCACGCGGGACAGGCAAGTATTTCCAATAAATCTCCACTAATTGCCATGGCAGACCTTTCACATTGCAGTTTCGCTAGGCTTGGGAAGGACGCGCGTTTGGAGGGCAAAGCTTATCACAAAGATGCAACCCGTCAGCAGCAGACGGCAGCGCCCGGTTAACCCGAAAAACAGAGACTTAGTTCGCGCCCAGGCTGATAACTTCCTTAACCACACCCGGCGAAAGATGTTTTAGCTTCTGCCAAACGTGCGCCGGTTTGATCTCAACCAGACAAGCCGGCTTGAATTCTGCTGGCCCAGCATATTTGCATTCCACGTCGTGGCAGCCGACACATTCGAAAGCGGAAGCGAGGTGCAACTGCTGTTTTCCGGTTGCGCCGACTAAAAGCGGATCGGTGGCGCCATAGATTGTTATCGACGGAATGTCGAGCGCCGCCGCGATGTGGCTTAACCCGGTGTCCAGACCCACCGTCGCCGAAGCGCGGTTGATGATGGCGGCCTTTTGGGAAATTGAAAGATCCGGCAGCACGATCGCCTTGTCATTGCCCGCAGCGATGCGCGTGGCGCGTTGCAGTTCTGCTTCGTCACCCCAGGGCAGCAACACTGTATATCCATCGCTGGTCACTTTGTTCAGCAAGTCCTGCCAATAGAATTCCGGCCAAACTTTCGAAGTCCAGCTCGTGCTATGAATGAAAACCACGAACCGTTCCGGCAAGTCGATTGGTACGGGACCCAGGCGCGAACGATCAATGCCATAGTCCAGCCGTTCTTCCTCATACTCATAGCCCAACGCACCGGCCAACAACTGGCGCATGCGCTGAATGGAATGCCTGTCTTTCGGCACAAAGAATTTTTTCTGATAAGCGAACTGCGCGCCCCACTCATGAACCGCGGGGCGCTCGTAGCCGTAACGCGGTCCTCTCGCCAGCCGAGTTGCCAGCGCGCTTTTCAGTTCACCTTGAACGTCGACCACAAAATCGTATTGCTGCGCGCGCACTTTCTTTAAAAAACTTTGCGGTTCGCCGCTTTGAAATGCCCGGCGCCAATTCTTTCGCCACCGGCGGAAAGCACTCGGTATCACTGTCTGAACGTTCGAATGCCAGCTCGGTACTTGCGCAAACGACTCGTCAACAATCCAGTCGAAACTGATTTCAGGAATTGCCCTGGCCGCGTCGGTAAGTGCGGGCAGAGTTTGGACGAGGTCGCCCATTGAAGAAAGCCTGACGATTGATACGCGCATAGTGCTGAAAAAATTTAGGCAGCGCCTCTTACGAAAAGTTCCCGGAGGTTCTTCAGTTTGGCGGTTAGGCTGTGTCGCAGCAAGTGGCGGTGAAGCGCGGCATCGTCGGTCACGTAATTTAGTTGCAGGACTTTGCGCGTTCCCTTGAAAGGCTTGTGGCCGTGCCAGCAGTTATCCGTGACTTTGAAAAGCAGGCAGGTCCCAAACGTTGGCGGAATCTCGGCAACATAATCCTCAAGGTTCTTGCCGTTTTTAAGTATTCGCAGCCAACCGCCTTCAGCTTCCCAGACGGGATTGAGATACAGCAACATCGTCAGAAACTTCGACTTCGTGTCTGTATGGATGCGGCCATCGCGTGAACTTGCCTGGCCGCGAACGGTGATCATGGTGGAGCGATCGTCGAGATTGACGTCAAACTTTTTTGCGATAGCCGCTTTCAACTCAGCGCTGTTCAATTCATCAACCAGCCGCTGGAACGTCGCGCCGCCGCTGACCTCACTCAAAGGGAAACTGCCGCGAGATTTGATTGCGGGAAAATCCTGCGCCACGTCAACGGCATATTCGGGCCGCAGAAAATTCTCGATAACGACGAACGGGAAAGGATTGTCGTTAAGCAGCGCCTCGCGCAGCGCCTCGATCCTGATAATGGACAGCGGTTCATTCATAAGAAAAGCCAATTGTATGCTGGCCTTCCGGGGCTGTCTAATAGGTCATCGTAGTGGCATGAAGTCAGTACCACCTCGCGGTAGCGGGTGGGTCTTGTTAGGGCCGGCCAATTCATGGGACTACTATTAGACATCTGCCGAGCAGTAGCTTGTCAGAGACCCACCCGCTACCGCGAGGTGGTACTGACCTCATGCCACTTGATTAAAGGCGATGCCGCTATTTGCTGGCGCGGTTGACGCGCCAAGCGCGCCCTTCTATGCTCGTGCGGTCTCGCATGAATAACCACAAAATTTCAGTCTGCATCATCACGCTAAACGAAGAAGACCACATCCGTGCGGCGTGCGAGTCTGTGTCCTGGGCCGATGAAATTGTGGTGGTCGATTCCGGCTCAACCGATCGTACCAAAGAGATAGCCGGCGAATGCGGCGCGCGCGTCTTGGAAAACTCGTGGCCGGGATTTGCTGCGCAGAAGCAATTTGCCGCGGAGCAGGCAACGCACGAATGGATCTTCAGCCTCGACGCCGACGAGCGCGTTTCGGAAGAGCTGCGTGCTTCCATTGCCGGTCTCTTACCAAAATCAGACAGCGAGCTTGCCGACGGTTATTTGATTTCGCGGCGCGCCTTTTACATGGGCCGCTGGATACGCGGCGGCGGTTGGTATCCGGATCGTCAGTTGCGCCTTTACAGGAAATCAATGGGAGGTTGGCAGGGAGTTCACATTCATGAGACCGTCAAAATGAATCCGAATGCTCGTATCGGCATGCTCGCAGGCGATCTACTGCACTACACGGTTCGCGATGCCGCCGAGCATCACCGCATGATTGGCGAACGCTACGCCCCGCTGGGTGCGCGCAAGATGCTGGAACAGGGGCGGCGCACTTCGCCTTTGAAGATCGCGACCATTGGCCCGGCCACTTTCATCCGGAATTTTATTTTGAAAGGCGGTTTTCGCGATGGGCTTGCCGGCTTGAGCATCGCTACCTTCGCTGCCCATCACGCTTTTCTGAAGCACCTGCAACTGTGGGAACTGCAAAATCGTAATCCGTCAGACCACCAGACCGAAAAAAGTTAGCATCTACTCTATTTCAAACGGAATGAGCGCAATCATCGACGAACAAAAGAAGAAAAAGATCACTCCGGCAACAGCCTGGCGGGACGCGCGCGAGTTAATTTGGGCGCATCGTTACCGGCTGGCGCTGGGAATGTTTTTGATGATCGTCAATCGCCTCGTCGGCCTGGTCTTGCCGGCAAGTTCGAAATACTTGATCGACAACGTCATCCTGAAACATCAAAGCGGATTGCTGCTGCCGCTGGCGCTAATCGCCGGGGCGGCGACGCTGGTCCAGGCCTTTAGCTCTTTTGCGCTGTCGCAAGTGCTGGGCGTGGCCGCGCAACGGGCCATTACCGAGATGCGCAAGAGCGTGCAGGAACACGTCGCGCGTCTGCCGGTAAGATATTTCGACTCCACCCAAACCGGCATACTCATCTCGCGCATCATGACCGACGCCGAAGGCATACGTAACCTCGTCGGCACCGGTCTGGTCCAACTCGCCGGCAGTCTGGTAACGGCCGCGCTCGCGCTCGCGGTGCTCTTTTATCTGAATTGGAAACTAACCTCGGTGACGCTGCTGGCGCTCGGAACATTTGGCGTTTGCATGGCGCTCGCCTTTAAGAAGTTGCGTCCGCTGTTCCGCGAACGCGGGCAGATCAACGCGGAAGTCACCGGCCGTTTGACGGAATCGTTGGGCGGCATTCGCATCGTCAAAGCTTACGCGGCGGAGAAGCGCGAGGAACTGGTGTTCGCGCGTGGCGCGCATCGTCTGTTTCGCAATGTCGCCCGGTCGATGACTGCAATCTCCGGCGTCACAGCGTTTTCCACCATCATCGTCGGCGCCATCGGCGTCATCCTGATTCTTGTTGGCGGGCGCGACATCCTTAACGGGCAGATGACGCTCGGCGACTTTTTCATGTATATGATTTTTACCGGGCTGGTGGCCATGCCGCTGGTAGAAATCGCAAACATCGGCACGCAGATCACGGAAGCCTTTGCCGGCCTTGATCGCATCCGTGACCTGAAGCAGATGGCGACCGAAGATGAAAACGATTTCCAGCGGCAAACGTGTCCTGAGATCGTCGGCGAGATCGCGTTTCAGGATGTGAGCTTTGAATACAACGAAGACACGCCCGTCTTGAAACATGTTTCCTTCACGGCGCCGGCTGGTTCGACGACTGCGCTGGTAGGTTCAAGTGGGTCTGGCAAGTCAACCTTGATTAGTTTGGTGATGGCGTTCAATCGCCCACTGTCGGGCGAGGTGTTGGTAGACAGTCGCGATCTCGCTTCCATTCGTCTGAGGGACTATCGCAACCAACTCGGGGTAGTCTTGCAGGACAATTTCCTTTTCGACGGCACGATTGCCGAGAATATTGGCTTCTCTGATCCGCACGCCACGCGCGAAGAGATCGTCGCCGCCAGTCGCATCGCACACTGCGAAGAGTTTATCAACGGCTTTGCCGACGGCTATGACACTATCGTCGGCGAGCGCGGCGTGAAGTTGTCAGGTGGACAAAGACAGCGCGTGGCGATTGCGCGCGCGATTTTGGCGGAGCCGCGAATTCTTATCCTGGACGAAGCAACCTCGAGCCTCGACAGCGAGAGTGAAGCGCTGATTCAGGATGGCTTGCAGTCGCTGCGTCGCGGCCGCACCACGTTTGTAATTGCGCATCGGCTGTCGACAATACGCAGCGCCGATCAAATCCTGGTGTTGGAAGCCGGCGAGATCGTCGAGCGTGGCACGCACGACGAATTGCTCGTCGCCGGTGGCCGCTATAAACAGTTATACGACAAGCAATATAACTTTGAGAGAAATCAATTTATTAATCCCGGCGAAGATTTCACGCCCGAGCCGGCGAAAGTGGTAACGCCGTCGCTGTCATCGAATTTGTAGTTGCTGACGGACATGTCGCGAAAAGGAACCATACTTAACTGCCGCATTCTTGCTGTGCTTGTGTTGCTCGTACTGACGGCATCGTCGCGCGGTTTCGCAAGTCAACCCGATGAATGGCCCAGGGGCGAAATTGTTGAAAGCGTGGCGTGCAAAAGCGATCCGCAACAGAGTTACGCGCTGTATCTTCCCTCGCAGTACACACCCGAGAAGAAGTGGCCGATGCTTTACGCTTTTGATCCGGGCGCGCGCGGCAAGCTGCCGGTGAGTTTGTTCAAAGACGCGGCGGAAAAGTTTGGCTTCATCGTGGTTGGCTCGAACAATTCAAAAAATGGAATTCAGGTAGCCAGTGTGGTCCAAACACTTTGGGCGGACACGCATGCGCGGTTATCGATTGACGAAAAACGCATTTACACGACCGGTTTTTCCGGCGGCTCACGTGTCGCGTTTGCAACGGCGCTCGCGTATCAGGGAGCGGTGGCCGGCGTGATTGCCTGCAGTGCGAGCTTTCCGGGGAATGCACCGCCGGCGCCGGGCCTTGCGTTTGCAGTATTCGCGACGACGGGAACGGAAGACTTTAATTTTCCCGAAATGCAGCAACTGAAGCGCAAGCTTGATGAGGTTGGCGTGCGCAATCATCTGGAAGTTTTCCAGGGCGGTCACGATTGGGCGCCAGCGGACCTTTGTGCGCAAGCCATCGCCTGGCTGGAACTTCAGGCAATGAAAAAGGGAACCCGCGCAAAGGATGAGGCACTGATCGGTCAGCTCCTGAAGGAAGGAACCAGCAAGGCCCACGATTACGAAGCGGCGGGAAAGAATTACGAAGCTTATCTCGAGTATCAATCGCTGGCTGCCGACTTTAAAGATTTACGCGACACCAAAGAAGTTGCAGCGACGGCCGCACGGCTGGCGGCTAGTAAGGAAATTAAAACAGCCATCAAGAATGAACGCGATGAAGAAGACCGACAGAGGGTTCTGGAAACCAAGCTGCAAACTTTGCTCGGTCAACTACAAAACCCAACAACTTATTCCGACGCGTTTGCCGAACTAAAATCGCTGGTTTCAGATTTGACGCGAAAGTCGGAAGATACGAAAGACATCACGCAGCAGCGAGTGACGCGTCGTACGTTGCAGGCGGTCTTTGTGCAGGTCTTTGAAGCAGCCAACGGACTCGGTCTGGCAAAGAACTACGCCGGCGCTGCTGAGAAACTCGAAATCGCCGCGCTGCTTAAACCGAAAAACCCGCGCTTGTTTTACGAGTTGGCCGTTACCTATGCGCGCGCAGGAAACAAGAGCAAAGCCATCAGTGCGCTGGGTCGCGCAATCGAGAATGGCTTTACCGATCTGGCAAAGATCGAACAAACCCAGGAATTCGATCCGATAAGGAATGAAGCGGGATATAAGAAACTGGTGACGGGCCTCAAAAAAGGTAGCTGACCTGCCGGAGAAAGTTTTGTCACTCGAATTCGCAGTTCAATATCCCTGCACGTTGCGCGCGCGCTATTCCGAGAAGCACCTGCGCGAGTGGGGGCGTCTCGGGAATCTGCATGCCCGCCTGACAACCGGCGACAGCAGTTCGCCCTCGCCGGAGAAACTCGAATGGGTAGAAAATGCGCGCGACGAAATCGAGTCGATGCAGGCGGAAACTGTTGTTTGCCCATCTTGTCCGGCGTGTTTGCCCGAGGAAGTCGCCGGTGAAGGTGAATCGGTCGGCTGTCTCGGACGTATCACTTATCCCATCGAAGCGCAGTTTGAAAAATTTCTCGCCGATCGCGTGCAGCTCGTGCTCGACACCATCGACCCCGTCGATCAGCCGCGCCTGTTGCGCATACTGGTGGATGCAGAGTCGCCTTTTGATGGCGAGGCGACGAAGGAATTGCGCCGGGTGACTACTGCGCAGGGCCTGCGCTTTTTTGAGCTGCGGGTGCCGATCCGCTTGTCGCGGGAAGCCGGCCGGTTAACTACCGACAACATTTTCGATCTGCTCGCTGGTTTTCGTTCTGAAGGCACTAGCGAGACGAGCTACGTACGCGAACTGCCGCTCAGTGCTACTGCCGACTACTACGATTTTCTCGATCTGCTGCTGCGCAACGATCTTAGTCATTCAGAAGTTGCGCGCCTCATAAACCGCGGTAGAAACTATTCGCAGTACCTGCGCTTGCTGGCGGCGATTGAGCGGGCAGAAGCCCTGGACGCGCGCGTGCTGTTGGATTGATTCACATTTCAACGCCCGAGACAGCGAGTTCGTTTCGGAACTTGAAGTTCAGAGTACAAGCTTTAGCTTGAGTTGTTATCAGTCAGCAACCTGAAGGTTGTACTCTAAACCGCTTGAGCGAATGCAACCTTCCATAATTCCTCTAGTCAGCTTCCGTTAACACTGATTTAATGTTGCGTTCACCTGGGCTTAAGACGATGCCTGCATTGTTCTGAGTTCCGGTGATTTTTTCCAAGCATTTCTCTTCAAAAAGGATGTGAATTATGAGGCTGAAATTCAGTCCAAATCTTTTGCTCGCCGCGCTGGCCTTTTCGCTGCTCGCCATCAGTGCGGTCGATGTACGTGCGCAGGAAGTGGCAAAAAGAGATTACGCGAACCGGTTTGAGGTTGCGGTTGATTCGCCGAAGAAAACAGCGGAGCCCGCTCCAGCGGTCAAGCCTGAAACCACTGAAACAAAAATAACCGCGTTGGAACAGATGCTGGTCGAACAGAGCCAGCGCCTCGATCGATTGCAGCAAACAATTGCAGAACAGCAAGAGACGATTCGCCTGCTCGCCGCCAAACTGAATGGTGGTGATGCGTCTGCAACTGCGACTGCGCAAACATCAGTCGCGCCACAAACGGCCAAGTCGCCAACCGTTGATGACCGGCTGAAGAACGTGGAAGCGCGCGTGTCGGAGATCGGCGCGATCAAATTCAGCGGTGACATTCGCCTGCGCTCTGAATCCTTTTTTGGAATGTCAAACAGTCTTGCAAACGGCGACAACCCGGCGGTGCTCGGCAACGATTTGAGTCCGCGCCACCGCATGCGTTTGCGCGCGCGCCTGCAAATGCGCGGCTCGATTGGACAGGAGTTTGATTGGGGCTTGCGTTTCGCCACCGGCAGTTTTGCCGACAGCATCTCGACCAACCAGACCATGACGGACTTCTTTAATCGCAAGCCTTTTGGAGTTGATCAAGCCTTCATAACTTACAAGCCGCATAGTGTTCCAGGTCTGAAACTTCAGGGCGGTAAGTTTGAACCGCCGTGGACTTTCACTGAAATGACGATCGACAACGACCTGATGGTTGAAGGCTTCAACCAATCGTATTCGCGCAGCTTTAAAAAATCGAAACTGAAGGACGTGACGTTGGTTGCCTGGGAACTTCCTTTCCTGGAACGAAATTCCGCTTTCGTGCGCAACAGCAACGGCACCGTGAACATCGACCAGTCACGCCGCGGTGGCCGCGACCTCGCTTTGTTTGGAGCACAGGCACGGGCGCGCTTTGAACCTAACGCGAAGGTGGCGCTCAGTCTTTCAGTCGCCGATCTTTTCTATTCGGGTACGCAGTTCATTACTCCAGTGCAAGTTTTCGGCAGCCAATTGCAGCTTCCGCTAACCTTCACCATTCCCGCTAACGGGGCTACGCCGGCGCAAACTATCACGACTCAAGTTTCCATTCCGCGGGAACTGTTGGTGGCGGGCAACGGCAATCTTGGAGTAACTAATGCTAGCAATAACGCCACGAACCGCGATGGGCATTTGGCTTCCGGCTTCAATCTCGTTGACATGCTGGCGCGCCTCGACCTGAAACATAGCAAACGTTTCCCGGTCGCTATCCTGCTGGACTTTGTCACCAACACGCAGACGCATGCTGTAGTCACGGCTGGACCAGGCGGCGCCGATCTGCTGCTGCCAAACCACGAGAAACATGGCTTCTGGGGAGAAATACAAGTCGGAAAAACAAAGGACCGCGGCGATATTCAGTTTGGCTATACGTTCCTGCGCATCGAGAAAGATGCGGTGCTCACGCCGTTCAATTTTTCTGACGTGACGCAACAGTCAGACATGCGCGGGCATCGTTTACAGTTTTCCTACGCCGCCGATCCGCGGGTGACGTTCACGGTTACAGGCATCGTCACCGAGCGGCCTAATGGTTTGCTTGGTCCATTTGCCGCCACACCGCCGGGCTCTTTGAATCGCGCCACCACGCGTTTGCAGTTCGATACAGTGGTGAAGTTTTGAATAGCGGGACAGAAAACTTTAGCCGGGGATTAACGCGGATAACTCGAATCTGAAGAAAGCTTACTGAGGACTACACTAGTCTCAACCAGCCTGCGGGCAGTGATTCCGCTTAATTTCTTGCTGCTCTCAAATCTGATCCGCGTGTATCCGCGTAAATCCGCGGCTAATCATTTCTCCAACAGTGAACATGGAGCTTGCTGTGATAATCTGTTGACCTAATTAACGTGGTCACCAAGGTCGACAAGCGCACAAGCCGGATCAGAAATCGCGCGCGCAAAATGCGCACGCGGGCGCGCGATACGCGGCGCGAACTTGAGCGCATTGCCGCCACCCCCACTCTTGGCGGCCTCTTTCTTTCCCTTCTGAAAATCGGCATCGTCGGATTCGGTGGCGGCTACGCCGTTATCTCGCAGATCCGTTCGCTAGTGGTCCATCAACGCCGTTGGCTTACCGAGCAGGACTTCGCGGGCGGTTTTGCACTCGCACAAAGTTTGCCCGGCACCGCGGCCGGCAATATGGCCACGTACGTCGGCTTAAGACTGCGCGGCTGGCGGGGCGCAGCAGTAGCAATCACGGGTTTCATCCTGCCGTCGATGCTGATGATGATCGTGCTGGCGATTCTCTACCGGCACCTGCGCTACCTGCCCGACACGGATCGCCTATTTCGCGGCCTAAACGCTGCGGTAGTCGCGCTGGTGATCGTTACCGCCTGGCGCATCGGCCGCACCACGCTCTACAAACCGTGGCAGTGGTTGCTGGCGGTGCTTTCATGTCTGGTAGTTGCCTTCTTTAGCGCCACCGTGATCGAGGTGGTGCTGGCTGCCGGCCTGGTTGGCATCTTTATCGACTCGTTCGCCGAGAAACAACTACGCAAGCTGGGACAACTCCAGGGCGTCGCCTCGCGGCGCAAGCGCATTTCCGCGCGCCTCACTTTACAAAGGCGTCGCCATCATATGCGCAACACTCATTTCGTTGGCGGTTATCTAACGCGAGTAATGGCGGAAGAGCGTGTGCGAAAAGCAGAACTGGCTGCGGCTCGGGCTAAAGAGAGAGATGAGAAAAAGGATGATGGGACTAAACTGCGCTCGGCGGTTTTGCTTGGCGCCTCGATGCCGGTCTTTGCGAAGGTTGGATTGTTGCTGTTGCTGTCGACGATCTTCCTGCGCATGGGTGCCGTCACGTTTGGTGGCGGCTTTGTAATGATTCCCTTGATCGAAGCCGAGGTTGTCGATGCCCATCATTGGCTGACGCATCAGGAATTTGTCGATGCCGCGGCGCTGGGTCAGATCACGCCGGGCCCGGTTTTGATTATGGCCACGTTCATCGGCTATCGCGCGGCGGGAACGCTCGGCGCAATCGTCGCAACCATCAGCATTTTTCTGCCGTCGTTTTTGATGACGGTAGTGGCCGGGTCATCGCTCGCGCGTTTCCATACGAACAAAATTGTGCAGTCGTTCTTGAAGGGTGTCACACCCGCAGTCGTAGGATTGTTAGTCGCGGCCGGCATCAGCATCGGACGCGCCGGCATTCACACCTGGGCCGGGTTGCTTATCGCAATGCTCGCCGGTTTTGTCCTGATTCGTTATCGCCCAAATGCCATTTGGGTAATCCTCGGCGCCGGGCTTCTGCGATTTGTTGTCGGTTTCTTCCTGCCATGATCCGCGAGATGTTAATGGTTAGAAGAGACAGAGGAATCTCGCCTTTGGGCCCATACTCCGTCAACTCACCGGCAAGCTGAACAGGTTATTGGGAACTCGGTCTCTCACTCTAGAACTCAAAGTCAATCGAGAAGCGCATTTGTCGCGGGGCGGCAAACGACGTAGGAGTGCGAAACGTCGAAAGTGGCGTCGTGTCCGAACCAAAGAATGGATTGAGACCCAAAACATTCGGATGATTGAAAAGATTGAAAGCTTCTACCACCAGATCGAGCCTTCGCCGTTCGCCGAAAGAAAAGTATTTCAGCGCCCGAATATCGACGTTGACAAAGCTCGGCGTGTGCAGACTGTTTCTTGCCAAACCAAGCGGCCGTGATGTTAAAGGGAAAGAACGGCTTCGTTCTTCGTCACTTCCGGTTAAAGGATTAACCGATCGCCCGCTGCTCAGCGTTACAATGGGTGCAATCTCAATATGGCCTAGAATTGTTCCCAGCAAATCGTCCGTTTCCTTGTTACCGCCTTGGCCTCCTTCTTCTTCACCAAATGGCAGATCAAACAGCGAGCTGACAACAAAACGTTGGCGGACGTCCTGATGCGAGAGTGCGCGTTCTGCGCGCAAGTCAAAAGGGTTTTGTGGCTGCTCATCAAAGTCAGAAGCGTCGTCAGTTGTTTTCGACAGCGTGTAAGAAGCAAGCAGTTCGAATTCATTACTTAGTCTCTTATTAAGCGCCAGCGTCAAACCGTTGTAGGTGGAGTTTGCGGAATCTTCGATCTGGTAGATCGCATCAAAACGCGGATCGATCCTTCCCGGTCCAAATACGGGACGACCGAGCTGCTGCGCGGAGGGACTTGAAATGCCGAGCGAGGTGGCGTTCGCGGCCGTCAGGACCACAGGCGCCAACAGATTGATGTTGCGGATGCGCGGAAGATGAATCCCGCGAGTAAAAAGATAATCAGCCCGCAGCGTAATGTCCCGGCTCAAAAGTCGTTCGACACCCGCATCCACCTGACCGCTGTAGGGTGTAACGAATCTCGGGTCAGCGCGAAAGATCGAGGGAGTGATACCGGCAATTGGATTGAGAGCACCACCACCTGCCGTGGCCGCGAAAACGTTAGCTGCGCTTGTATCGCTGGCGATTTGTTCAAAGCTTTGCACGCCGTTTTTTTGAATCGCGCGGTTGAGAAATGCCAGCGGCAGGCGATCGTAGAAAAGTCCAAACCCGACGCGTACCACCCATTCTTTTGCGGGACTCCAGGCCATGCCGAGCCGCGGACTGAAGTTGTTTTTGTCAGTTACAAATGGCGACGGCAGACGCTCAACGTCGTAGCGCGCACCCAGGTTGAAGGTTAGTTCGGGCGTGAGGCGCCATTGATTCTGAAGAAAGGCGCCGAAACTTGTCACGCCAAATTGAATTGCCGAGATGCCAAACGCTTGTCGCCAGAGTGCAGGACGACCGGCGGCAAAATCATCAACTGTGCGAAAGATGAAAAGGCCGCCAAAGCCATCGCGCGCATCGTTCCGGAGTGAAACGTGATTAACTGTCACGCCGCCCTTCCACTCACTGCGCCTATTTAGCGACGAAAGGTTGTCGACTACCTGCTCGCGTGTTTCGCGCCGCGTCGCAGCGGCTTCGAACGGACGGCCAAAGCGAGCGAAGCCAACAATCTCTACCCCGGGCCCGACAGTGTCGCCGGCACGCGTCAAGACGCGACGGCGGCTGGCCTGAAAACGAAAGTCATTGACCAGCTTTGATGTCAGCACGGAGATCGCTGAGGTGGTCCATTGATAGTCTTTTGTATAAACCGATCCGCGCGCTGACCGGTCAGTAAGAATGTCGGTGTTGAAGCCATCACCGCGGTCTCGCAGATTCGTGAAGGCTAAACGAAAGTTCAACGTGTGACGTTGGGAAGCGATGTAGGTGAGCTTGCCAGCCAACTCAGTTTCGTCGGAAGCAATTGGAAAACGTCCGGAAGTAAGCGACCTGACCGCCAGCCGAGGGGCGAAGCCGGAAGCTAAAAGCGAGTTTATGCGTGCGCGAGTTGACGCAGAAATTTCGGATTCATCCTCCGCCGACAAGTGCTCTTGTTCCGCCGCAGCGTAGAAGAAAAGGCGGTCACGTTTAAGTGGACCTCCGAGCGCAACGCCGGGTTGCACTCGTCGAAAGCGCAAGCGGCTGGCAGGAGACGGATCAGAAAAAGCTTCGCGCGCATTGAAGCGTTCGTTTGCGAAAAACGTGAAAGCGTCTCCGTGAAACTGATTTTCCCCGACGCGGGTAACAACATTAATCGCCCCACCCGCGGCCCCGCCAAACTCAGCGGATTGTCCGTTATTGACGATCTGAAACTCGCGAATGATTTCCGGCGAGAGAGCGATGCGCGCGGCGCCCGTAGTTTCATCGGTGTTGTCGAGGCCGTCGATAGAGATTGAGTTGCTGCG
>DATNOG010000068.1:0-2110 GCA_035601415.1 Pyrinomonadaceae bacterium
CTTCGAGCAGATCGAAGGCGTCGAGTGGGAACCGTTTGCGCGCGTCAACCAAATCCATTTGGAAAGCGGCAAAGCGCCGCAAGCTGCGGATGAGGTTGTGATTGATGAAACAAAAGCGCGCAACAACAAGCTTTCGCTGGGCAACTCGCTGAAGCTTTTCGGCAACAAGCCTTATCGAATTGTTGGCATCTACGCGCCGGAATCAGGGGCGCGCGTGAAGATGACACTTGCGGCGATGCAGGAAGAGCTAGAGTCGCCCGGGCGTTGCACTTATATGTTCATCAAGGTGCGCGATGCAAACGATCAGGTCGCGGTAGCAAAGCGTATCGATGCGCAACTGCCGGGAAACAAGATTCAGTTCACGCGTGAGCTGTTTACCAGTCTGGAAAAGAGTATTCCTTACCTGGGGATTTTTCTGCGCGTGCTGGTGTGTCTGGCGGCGATCGTGAGCGCGCTGGTGGTGATGCTCGCAATGTACACGACCATCACCGAGCGCACGCGCGAGATTGGAATTCTGAAAGCGCTGGGCGCGTCGCGACGATACATTGTCATGATCATAGAATCCGAGGCCATCCTCATCAGCGCGGTTGGGCTCGTAGCCGGGTTTATCTTGTCGTTCATCGCCGGCTTTGCGATTTATCGTGTCTATGGACTCTTCTTTGAATTTAGCTGGGGCTGGTCCCTCACAGCAGCCGCAATCGGGATTCTGGGAGGAGCAATAGGAGCGCTCTATCCCGCTTGGCGCGCCTCAAACCTGGATGCAGTCAGCGCGCTCGCCTACGAATAATTGGCATCCCGACCGTAAACAGTCCGAGTCCAACATCCCACGCCCAAAGTCCAAAGTCTTTGTATTCGACGTTGGACATTGGACTTTGGACTACGTGTTAGTTACGGTCGGGCTACTGTCCCTCGCCTCCGTAGCTGCCACCTGTGTCTGCTGGTTCAGACTTCTAATTGATAACCCCCGGCGCACAATCAACGCCACGCCCACACCGCTCCAAAAAATGTCGCGCCCCTTGCGCACGATTGCCAGCGTCACGCCAATCGCCGTAGTGAACCCGAGCACTTTCGCCAGCATGCCGGTACCGGCTTCATCTACGCCGGTCCGCAGCGGCACAAACTTGAACACAACATTAATTACGCGATTAACTGACTCCAGAATGAACGCGGTTAGCAACGTTGGCGCGATCGCACTTATGAACCAAAGGGTCGTATAAATTTCAAGCACTCCGGTAAAGTGGAAACACATCTCCAATAGAAAAATAAGCAACAACCGGCTGCGATTCCGTGAATAAAAACCATAGATGCGATCTTCAAGCGTTTGCGCCCGCGGGATCGTTTTTCCCATCCAGCCGCGAGCGATGCCGCGGCGCTGAAACAATCCCATTGGACCACTTAAAAATTTCAACTGCCTGCGAATTACCAGATAACCAAGCGGCACAATGACCACTGTCGCGATTAGCGCCCCGATGCTTGCGTAACGCAGCGGCTTAGGCAGTGAGAAACTCAATAACAGCGCTGTGGTGCCGGAAAAAACAAATAGAGCAACCGACAAACTATAAAAAATATTTTCCAGCGCAATTGCCGAGAGGCCGGCCATCAAAGGAACGCGGTCGGCGACGAATGCAGCTTTGGAGGGTTCGGCCACAGCCACGCTGGCCAGCGGAATGATGTTGCCCAGCGCGTCACCCATTACTCGCGCAGCGAATGCGTCGCGAAAGCGAATGGAGTAAGGCGCCTCAAAACATTTTGTCCAGGCAAGTGAACGAACGACCTGGCGGACTGCGGAAATGGCCAGGATTAAAAGAAAGCCAAAGCCCAGACGCTTGATGCCTTCGGTGATCTGCGCCAGGCCGGCTTTGCGTACGAAATAGGCGAACAGCAGCAGGCCAAGAAAAGCGAACACTAAGCCGAACCGGGCAAGCTTTCGGTTTCTGGCCTGATTGTTTTTGGCTGGGCGCGGTTGGGAAATTGGAGGTTGTGGCCCTTCCTGCAAGTTCATCAAGTCCTCTGTCTGACGTTTGAACGATTGAGAACGGTATCACACGGCCAATCAATTCGGGCAACTGGGTCCTATGCGGCTTTGACGCCGCACAGTGCGGTAAGGCTC
>DATNOG010000069.1:0-6153 GCA_035601415.1 Pyrinomonadaceae bacterium
GCGGCTCAGCCGCGCATCAGTTCCGCGGCGACTTCGTTGGCGCCGAAGATTTTCCGCAGCACTTCCAGCATCGCGCGCGCGTCCACCGAAATCGAGCGGTTGATTGATTCGTCGTATTCAAAGTCGCCGACAATCGATTGGATGTTGCCGTCAAAGATCAATCCCACCAGCTCGCGGTCCTTGTTAATTGTAGGCGAGCCGCTGTTGCCGCCGGTGATGTCATTCGTCGAAACGAAATTAAACGGCGTACGCAGGTTTACAAACTTGCGCTTCGCATTCCAGCGCGGCGGCAGGTTGTAGGGAAACGCGTGATGGAATTGATTCGAGCGCGCGTAGAGTCCACCCAACGTCGTGAACGGCGCCACGAATTTTCCGTTTTCGCGATAACCTTTCACCGCGCCATAAGTCAGACGCAGCGTGAACGTTGCGTCGGGATAGAGCTTGGTTCCCTGCTGCTCAAACAACGCGCGCGCGATCTTCGCATAGTTGGCGCGCTCGACCGCCACCACTTCCTCTTCATAACGTTTGCGCACGGCGCGCGCTTCCTTGTCCACACTTGCCGCCAACTCAATCATCGGGTCCTTTGATTGATCAATACCCTTTCGTCCAAGCGTCGCAAGTTGGCGGCGATACTCGACGTCTTTGAGTTTGGTGCCGTCGATTAACTCAGCGGCACGCGCTTCGGGAGTTTTGCCTTTCAGAACTTTTTTCGCCAGGTCGCTGTTCGGGCCATACTCTTTCTGCAGGAGCGCAAGCGAGCTGGCCAGTTTTACTTTCTCGAAGTCGTCGTAGATTGGAGTGGTTGAATATAACGCAGCTTCGAGCGTATTGCGACGCGCATCCGTGTATTCAGGCAATCGCTTCGCATTCGGCTTTTCGTTTTCTTCTGCCAAACGAACCAGCGTGCGCGCATAACTAAACAGCGGCGTGTAGAAGCCGGCACTCAGATCCAAAAAGCGACGATCGCGTTCATAGCTGGCCAGGTCCTTGCGACCTTTCGCGATTGCCTCCCAGGCGTCGCCGTACTCCTGTTGCTTCTTCGGATCGGCAGCAATCGAATTTCTCAGCGCCTGCTCAGCCTTGCGTTTCTTTGCCATCACGCTCGGGTCACTCAAACCTTCGACCTGCCCTTTGTAAACTTTGATGGAATTCTCGACGCTGTTCAATTCATTTTCGGCGCGCCGCGTTTGTTCTTCGCCCTGGGCCATGTAGAGCTTCAGCGCCGCTTGCCGTGAGCGCAGCAGGCGCAGCAAGAGTGGAATCGTGGTGTCGCGCAATGCTTCGAGGTGCGCGACTGTGTCGAGCCGCGAAGTCGACCCCGGATGGCCGGTAACAAAAACCAGCTCGCCATCGCGCACTCCGGTCCTGGACCACTTGAAGTAATTCTCAACTTTCAGCGGTTGACCGTTTTCATAAACACGGACCAGCGCCATGTCGATATTGAAGCGCGGAAAGTTGAAGTTGTCGGGATCGCCGCCGAAAAACGCCGCCTGAAACTCAGGCACAAACACGACGCGAATATCGTCGTACCTTTTATACCGATACAAATTGTATAGACCACCCTGATAGAGTGTGACCACGTCGCTGCGCAGACCGGTTGCCTGGGTTGATTCAGTTTCAATAGCACGCGTCGCAGCGCCTCTGGCAGCGTTGGCCTCGGCAGCCGACATGTTGCCGGTGACGGCGGCGTTGACGCGTTCGGTAACATCATCAATGCTCATCAGTACATCGATGAAAAGGTCCGGCGCCTTTATTTCCTGCGCCTGGTTGTGCGCCACAAAACCTTCCTTTGCGTAATCCTTTTCCGCCGTGCTGGCATCACCAATCGCTTTTTCCACGATGTGATAGTTGGTCAGCACCAAACCTGTCGGCGAGACGAACGAGCCGGAGCCATTGGGAAAGCGCACTGAAGCGAGCTGCACCTTGCGCAGCCATTCATCAGTAACATCGAAACCATATTTTCGTTTGATGTCGACTTTGGGGACGTTGTTGAAGGTCCACATCCCCTCGTCTACTGCGGAAACCGGAATTGTTTGGAAAGCAAACAGCGCCAGGATTAGCGCGCACAGAAGTGACCGGAGTTTCATTCTTAACCTCGACGTAATTGATTCGCGGGAGTTGCTTTAGTAGTAAACTGTAAACTGTAAACAGAGAACTGTAAACCCAGCAACGCACGCTTAATATCACCCTCTAAATGTAGTTTTTTGAAGAAGGAGGGATTCATCATGCGACCCCACGAAAATCTTAATGTCTGGAAAAAGTCGGTTGATTTTGTGGTAGAGGTCTATAAGACAACGGAGCGCTTTCCAAAAGAAGAGAAATTTGGTCTGACTTCGCAAATCAGGCGAGCATCGGTTTCGGTGCCGGCCAACATAGCAGAAGGCGCAGCCAGGAAATCTCTAAAGGAGTTTTCCCATTTCTTGTCCAACGCGCAGGGCTCTGCCAGTGAAGTTGAGACAGAGCTCTTGATCTCATTTCGACTCGGATATCTGAGTGAAAGTCGCCTGCGGGAGTTACAAATACAGCTCGATAGCATTGGAAAGATGATGAATGGACTTACGCGACGTCTTGCGCAGAAAATGCTTTAGAGTTCAGTCCGCTTCAGTTCACTGTTTCCTGTTTTCTGTTTCCTTTACTGCTTATAAGCAAGAATCGCTTCCATCGCCGGGTCGCGGTTTGCGCGATACGCCACAAAAGTCGGCGGCGTGTAAAGTTGCGGCGCAATCCAGGTGCGATAGTCCATTGGCCAGGAACTTTGCCAGTACAAATCCGAGATGTTCACGGTTATTTTGCTGTAAGGAAGGACGAACGGCGTTTCCTCGCCCACAAAGTTAGGACGCGAGCCGGTTGGTTCGCCTACAAAAATTGCTTTGGTGTGTCGTTCGAAAAATGTGGTTGTGTTCTGCGCGGCAGAAAACGTGCGCCGGCCAATGATGACGAACAGTTTGCCTTTTTGATTGATTTTATCGCTCTTGATCAAGCTGTAGAGCAGCGGCTGCGATAGAAACGTGTTACCGCCGTTGTTCCAGCGCATGTCGATCACCAGCTTCTCGACATCGTGCTCGTTGATGAACTTGAACAGACGTTCGGTCAAGGCGGCAAGCGGCTCCTGCTTATCGTCAACCACGCGGTTGTATTGAAAGTAGACCACTTTCGAATCCGGCAGATATTCGAACCAGTAGTTTGTGTTAGCACTCTTCAAGTAAAGCGGAAGTGGTGCGGGCAATGACTGTGCGAACGTGATCCAGTCTGCCGGAAAATTGTTCCAGATAACACTGTTAGGATGAGTGGAATCGGCTTCGACGGTTACGACGCGCTCGTTACCGGTCGCATCGCGCACGTTGAGTTGGGTCTTCTTGATGTCTGAAACCAAACCGAGCGCACTTAACAACGGCAGGCTGCGCAAGTGGTAAGGCGCTAACTGGCTCGGCCAAAGTTCGTTGTCACGGCTGATCACCTGATCCAGAGACTTCAGTATTTCCTCGACGGTATGGTCGCCCAATCGCAGCACCTGCGCGCCCAGCAAGTCTTTGTACTTTGGATCGGCGGCAATCACGAACATGCCTTCCTTAAACAAATAGAATTGCAGTGGCAGCGCCCGCGCATAATCGGGCTGCTGCGGTGGCAGCAACAATCCAGTGTGGCCATCGCCAAGCGAGCGCATCAGCTTCATGATCTCAACGACCATTTGCTGATCGCTGACTTTGTCTACACGAGTGCTAAGGTTCGCAACTGCGTCATGAAATTCGGCTTTGGTCGTGGTCCGAAAGACGCCATAAGCAAAGCCCTTCCGATCCACTTCCCTTTCCAACATCGCCAGGTCATAGTCCCAGCCTTGTTCGCGCGTCATTTTGCTGACGTCGTCAAGCCCCACAAGTTTCAGATAACGCGGATTGTCGTGAAGTGATTGCAGGTCAGAATCTTTCTGGGCCAGTTCTAAATCACGAAACCCAATCTCGAAAGCCTTTTCGAGCCATTTCAGCGCCGCTTCCTTATCGCCGAGGAGCGCATAACAACAGGCGATGTTGTAGGCCTGGTTGGACGGAAAGCCGGCGCCAAGCTCCAGCGCTTTCTGATAGGCGGGAATCGCTTGCTTGTAATCTTTGCTTTGGTAGAGCGATTGCGCAAACTGTTCCCAGAACCTTGCGTTGACTGGATTCGCAGCGACAACGCTGGCCCAGTAACCAGCCGCTGCCTTCCAGTCCTTTTGCGCCGTGGCGCCTTCTGCGTTCTTGAGTGTTTCCTGAAACGATGGCGCCGCCGGCTGCTGCGCCTGCGCGAATGGCGGGATAACAAAACAAAGCGCGATCAATGCGCCGGCGCCAAGGCGCGCCAGAACGCGAGCTGGGGTTTTCATGTTTGTTGCTCCGTGATGATGGACAAAGGTGTGCTCGCCCTTATAAACACCACCGAGCAGTTCTTTGTGACAGAACAGCGATGCGACTCAGTCGATGATTCAAGCGGGAGCGTCTCAGACTATTTGTCTTGAATTATTTCTTGGAGACTCTGTTCCTCAGTAGCTAACTCAGGAATAGATAGAGCCCGCGTAAGTTCCTCGTGTCTCAATTCGATTTCAAATTAAGACTACCCTCCCGCTTGTTAGGTTGACTGAAGCTCGTTGCAACCAGACAATCGGTTCACCATGGTTAGACAGGAAACGAAATCACAACCGCACCCGCCGGCTCGGCAGCCGCTTACAAAATTTGCCAGAAACCTACGCGCAGCGTGGAAAGAGTTGGAACTGCCAAATGCGGAAGCGACGGTAGTGGTTGCCGTGTCGGGCGGCGCGGATTCTACCGCTCTATTGTTGGCGCTCGACGAGTTAATCAGGAACGAGAAGCTGCGTGTGAAGCTGGTTGTGGCCCATCTCGATCACGGGCTGCGCGAAGAAAGCGCGAGCGACGCGCGTTGGGTGACCAACCTGGCAAAGGAACTTGGTTACAAAGTGGTAATCGGCAAGGCGCAACTCAAAACGGCAGCGGGCAAGCCGGTCGTAAACCTCGAGCAGGCGGCGCGCACCAAGCGCTACGACTTTCTTCTCAGAACTGCCAACAAACACAAAGCGCAGTTCGTTCTGACCGCGCACACGCTTGACGACCAGGCAGAAACGGTTTTACTGCGCTTGCTGCGCGGCAGTGCTGCCGAAGGACTGTGCGGCACGTTGTCGGTGCGCAATATAAAAGATGGATCGCCCGTGAAGGTGGCGCGGCCGCTTGTCTCCTGGGTCAGGCGCAGCGATACGGAGGATTATTGCCGCGTGTTGGGCGTGGAGTTTCGAGTTGATGAAATGAATGACGACGAGACGTTCTCGCGAGTAAAGGTTCGCAAACAACTCTTGCCCCTGATGGAGTCGTTCAATAACCGCATCGTTGAAGCGCTGAGTCGCACCGCCAGCCTGCTCGGCGAAGATGCAACCGTTTTGTCCGACCAGGCTGGTAAGTTGCTGAAGCTGGCCCTTGGCGACCCCACAAATAAGCAGCCAAATAATATTGAAACAAGGTTGCCGGCGCTCAACGTAAAGGTCCTGTTGCAGGCACCGGCGGCACTGCGGCGAAGGGCGTTGCGGCAGTGGTTGGCCGACGGCCGGGGAAATCTGAAGCGCCTGGAAATGAGCCACCTGCTGGCAGTTGAAAAGCTGCTTACCAGCCGCGGCGGCAAGGTTGTCGAGTTGCCGGGTAGTTTTAGAGTCATGCGAAATGGGCAGTTTTTGAAAGTTTTCAAGTTAAAAGGCCGAGCCGACAAAGCCGGATAGACGGGAGGTCTCTCCTACGTCGGAAAAGGATTGAAAAAGCGCGCGGCTGCCTCTAAAATTTCAAGGCGTTGACACCGCCGGGCAAAAGACGGCGGTTTTCGCTTTTTGCAGGACAGCACGCGCAGAAATCGAGCGAGGAACTTGCCGGCCGAACAGGGTTCTAACCCCATGGCAGCCCAAGTCAGCATTGCATAGCACAACCAGCCAAGCGGCCGTGCGCATCCAACAGGGGCGGCAAAGCTCTCCTTTTATTAATGTAAACCGGTTGGCATAGGCCAGAGACAAAGCCCGCCGGATAAGGTATGATCGCAGTCGGAGGCGTTAATGACTTTGAGTTCCACAGCCAGACAAATAGTTTTTTGGTTACTGATTATTGCCGGCGCGTTGCTGCTTTATAAGCT
>DATNOG010000070.1:0-15178 GCA_035601415.1 Pyrinomonadaceae bacterium
TTGGGGTTGCCGCCGAGGTTCTCTACGAGGCGACAGGAAACGGCGACTGCCAGAACAAGAATAAGAGCCAGGATGGATGTGGATGCTTTCATGTTTGCCTCCGAGGAGTAAATCGTGAATCGTAAATCGTGAATCGTGAATAGTCAGCAAACAGCATTTCAAACTTCTGTCCTCTGCCCTCTGATCTCCGCCCTCTGACCTCTGCCTTCCGCCCTTTACCGGCACGCTTTTATGGCGGCGTCCATAGGTTCTTTGGTGCGAGTCGGATAAGGTTTGGCGTGAAGCAGTGGGCTGAACTTGTCGGCGGCGCACTTGGCGGCGGGTACCGCGAGCCCCGCGTTTAGCGCCTTCGACTCCGCCCAGAACTTCGCATGCAAGTCTATAATGCAGACTGCGCAATCAAACTTATCGCCTTCGAAAAAACTGGCCAGTGGTGTTGGTGTCGCGCTCAGAGTGTCGCTCGGATGGTCTCAGCCGGTAGCGAGACCCACGGATGACGAAGATCGTGAGCCCACACAAAAAGCTCCGGTTGCCAAGACACCATCGCTGGAAGCCCGTTCCGGGCTAACTGCACCGGCGTGTGCAATGCGGTAGTTATAAACAGTACGATGAATCCGGTAACAATCAAATGCACCGGACATAACACGATCATTCTGGCAAATCGTTAAGGCGGCCTGCGCTTCCTTCGCAGCAAAGTCACGAGCGTCTGTTGCTGGCGCTGGCCGCGGTTGCTTTTGTGGTGGTTCTGGATCGTCGTCAACTTTCGGCGTCGGTCTTGACCTGGGGCTCGCGCTCGCCACGTTAGTTGGGTCAAACTTCCACCCAGTCTCGACCGCTTTGTGGTTGTTCGCACGCACGCCTCCGACTCGCGCCTTAAGATTTCGTTCCGCCTCACGCACCGTATTCAGTGGGGTGCACGGAGCATCGACCTGAAGCTCGAACCCATAACGTTTACGAAGAAAGTCATTGAACGCATTGCCCAACGCCTGATAGTTCTGCGTGCTAACGGTGTCGAATACGTCACTGAAGTACATTGTGTCGTCGTGGCCAACTGCGCAGTATGTATGAGTAGGGATCGGTGGCGACTGGGGAAAGAAGCCGGGTCCACCCGGGGACTGCAATGGTTGCGCCCAGGCGGGGGGTATCCAATCAACTTCAATGATCTGTTTCGCCGTTGGTTGCACCTGGGCCTGCATTTTCCGTTTGGTCGCTTCTGCTTCGGCAAGTGTTTTGAAAAGCGGACACACGACTGGATAGTTAGCGTTGGTTTGGTAGTCGTACTTTTCCTTCAGATGAATTATGAAGCCATTGACGAGCGGCTGCGTTTCAATAGTTGGCATAGTGATGTCTACATCGAAAGTCTTACTGAAGTAGACAACCGGCTGGTCCTGCTCTGAGGAGCAAAAGGCCTTTGTGAATATGTGGTTTGCACCTTGAGGAACGGGGGCATTTTCAGTCCGCGCCGGAATGGCAGAATCCAGAGCTATGAAACCAAAGCATAAGGCAAGAATAATGTGCCGAGAAAAGTTTCGAGGAATCATGGTTAGCTCCTCCGGTTTGGGGCGGATTTGCGCGCATCATACACCCATGGTGAAAAGCCACGAATCGTAAATCGGTTTTGTCAGTACCCCGACTCGTCGGGGTAGCGGGTGGGTGATCTCGTTCGAAGGGCCAAAGCGGCGTCAGGCCGCCGCACTCCAAAGAAAAGCCGTGAATCGAAAATCGGAGGGAAGATCTTCGCAGCAGATTACCGCTGATAAGCACGGATCGGAAACAGTTAAGGTATCGCGACCTCCAGACGCCGGAGGCGAGTCACACCTTGAGCCAGTCAGAAGGCAAACGGCCTCTTCAGCAGGCGGCCGGTCGTCTTCAGGAAGGCAACAAGCTTTGAGTCCTTCGCATGATGCATGGATTCAGTGTCATTCCTGGCGCCATTGCATCCCAGCGTAGCTGCGGCGCACTTCCCATTAGCTAGCCGGGCAGTACTGTTCCGCTCTTGAACCAGTTCGGGTGATCCCAATCTCTTCTGATTCCTGGTTGCCAATGAGCTGTTAGCTTTTCTGTGCCTGGTGTTCGTCGCTGCCAGTTGGGCGTTGGATGGACCATATACCGAGCGCGAGGATCGCGAGTGAGATTTTTCTGACGGCCACGTGATCATCGAAGCAGGCATTGCAGCAGACCCCTGGACGGTTGCGATACGCCGCTGCGTCGTGATGGTTGTCGGCCTGTCAGGTGGTCTCTTCGCCTGACCGCGCGTATCAACCTGAACCGGGGGAATCACTGTTGTGCCGGAACTGCGGGCGGTGTTCGAACTAACGTTGAGATTGGGTTGGTCCATTGACTCGTAATAGCCGATAACCAGCGCGCTTACTAACACCCCAGCAATCATCACCAGCGCCAGGGGAAAAGGCGATTGCACCAGATGCCGCGCGCGTGAGACGCGGATCGGCGGCGCCTCTGTGACCGCAACTAGTTCCGTGTTGTCGAAGTCGCAGAACTTTTGCTCGTCGTCAAAGGTAAACTCACACTGTGAACAGCGCTTCATAGCCAGGCTCCTCGAAGAACTAAGTTGTCAGGGGCATTGCGCGGAAAGGAAAGCGGTTCGCGTCGGGGGGTTGGAACCGTAATGAAAGCCAAATACAAGATACATTCATTGGCCGGCACGGACAACGAAAAAACGTTCAGTTGTCCGATAAGCTTTAGTTTGTCGCGGCGTTACGACAAGCTAAAGCTTATCGGACATCAAACTGACCCACTGGCTATTTAGATTTTCTTGCGTATCGCCGTGCGATCTAGTTAGGATGTAAGTCCAGCCCCAAACCCTCATTCACACTTGTCCCAACGTCCCAACGCAGTCTCGCAACTTTTTTGGAGAGGTGTGCAATGAAAAAGCAAACAGTAAATAGCCATCAGCAGACAGCCGGCACCATTTACCGTTTCCGGGTAACATTTTCAACTTTACTTTGGTCCGGACTCTTCCTTGTATGCGCCTCGAGCGCGTACGCGCAGACCTGCACGGATCCGCCGCCACAGACTTCCGGCTCCCACAGTTTTCGTCAACAAGGCGAGAGCTTTGACATCCCCATCAGCGTGGTCGATTGTCAGCCGGTGGCGCTGGAGTTGCGCTGGTCCAACGGCCGCAACAATGGCAGCAACTTTCATGTGACTTTTCTCGACAGCGACAATCAGGCGATCTACACGAGAGAGATATCCGGTTTTCTCACCGGCAGTTTTCAGTTTCCCTTCGCGACACTTGAACCGCGGCCATCGCTGGGGTCGCAGTCGCTGATTTCCGTTCCGGTGAAAGTGACGATCGAGGCGGTGCGACCTTTTGCATTCCCGGCCACGATTTCTTACAGAGTCACGCGCGTGGCCATGCATCCCCCGGGTGTCGAGAACCAGGAAGTGGGAGCCGCCAACCGTGAAGCGAAAATCGTTAGCAGTGGGAAGACGCAACACCTGAAAGCAGAGTTAGTGGAATCTACGGATGGAAAGAGCGGAAAGCAGTGAAAACGACAGAGGTCAGAAGTCAGAGATCAGAAGTCAGAGGTCAGAGATCGGCAGAAGTCGGTTTTACTAGATGCTCTCTGACCTCCGACCTCTGACCTCCGACCTCTGACCTACGACCTCTGACCTCTGACTTCTGTCGTTTACGAATTCACGGCTTAAACGGCTTCGATAATACTCGTCCGGTCTTTTTCAGAAAGGATCCAAAGCGCGATTCCTTTTTCGTGTTGGTGCTAGTGTTCACAACGATGGTTTTTCTGCCGGCGCTTACCGACCGGCTGCGGTCGGCCAACCTGGGTATTGGCTTCAGCGTTGGTAATGGTTTCAAACGGGGCAATGGTTTCAATCCGGGCAATGCTGGGATTGGGGTTGCGCGTTTCGAATTTGAAGTTTCGAACTTGTCTGATGGAAGAGAAGTTTCGCGTCTCGCGTTTCGACTTTGAGTGTTGTCTGATGACGGAGGAGTTTCAAATTTCGCGTTTGCGGTTTCAGGTTTGTCCGAAGTGACAGGCGCACCAGATATAGCGGCTGACGAGTGGGAAGTTTCGAGAGTGTTCCTCGAAGTTTGTGCTCTGCTGTGAAACAGACGCGGCAAAGTATAGAAAGCCACGAAGGCAACAACCGCCAATACAATGCCGGCCGCGATTTGTAACGGGAACCTGCTGACAGCATTGGGACGCGCGGCTGCAGTTTCCGGTTGCGGCGATCTTGTTAAGGGAATGATCAACCTCGCGGGTCGCTCCCTTTCCGACTTCGCTTCCAACGCCGTTTGGAAAGCGCCTTCCAGCGTGGGCTCATAGACGAGTTCAGCCCCGTCCATGTCGCAACGTTCCTGATTATCCTCATAAATGAATTCACATTGTGAGCACAGCTTCATCGCGTCCCTCCTCGAGATCGGAATTGTCGGTTGGGGCACGAACGAAATTGTGGTCGACGTTGACCCGGGTATGGTGAGATCCGTTGATTTACAGCATTGCACAGATTGCGGTGGTGAGTAAACAGGGAACTCCGAAACGGGCGATTACCAGCGAAGATCGGGATAATGTTATTGATAAGCACTAAAGATGAACGTTCAATTTGATGTGGGCGGCGACGATTTGCTGGCCCGATCCGGTGTAAGGTCAGAGCGGCGGCTTAACTGTTCGAGGGTTTAGCATCACATTTGCGGCGGCTAGTTAGAGTCGGTGTTATCGGAATCATCGGACTCACTTGTATAAGTTTCTGGTGCGTCAGTGTCCCGTTCGCCAGACTCAAGATAAACACGTTCGCCAATCAGAGTGGTTTTGAAGTCCGATGGCTCAGGATCGAAGAATGGATCAGGCGCGAGCGGTTCGCCGCGCGCAATCAGCTGCTTGCGTTCTGCCCACTTCCGATCGAACTCTCTACTAAACTCCTCGCGGCGGCGGTTCTCAACTTCCCACTCCTGACGCGTTTTGAAAAACGAGAACGCAAAGTCGTCGTCCATGTTTGATCCGTCGAGATGCCAAAAACCTACGCCCATTCCCAGCGGGCTGGTCTCGTCTCCGAACATCTGGCACATGGGACAATCGTCGTCGACGATCATGTCGCGTGCACGCAGCGCCTGCGGGAGACGTTTACGTTCGTTGTCGATGAGGATGGCGGGAATGTGTCCGTCGAGATCCGCTTGCGGACTTTCCAGCCAGTCGGTTTTGATCTGATCAAGCGTCGTAAGCAATTGGTTTACGTCCTCGTCGCGGCCAACGTCGGCGGTTGGCTGCAACTCGAAAAGGCAGTGAAGCAAGTGGCGCACCAGGTCGTAGTAAAGAATCCACTCGTGTGTGCCAAAGGCTGCAAAGCGATAAGCAAAGGAATCTTGAGCTAAACATGGTGGGCCTTCGTTCTGCAGACTCCATTGTAGCGAACGCGTGTGCAAATCGAACTCGATAAAATCCTGACGCGCAAGCAACGCCTCGCGCGGAGACTGGCCGCGCAGATCGTCACGCGGAGTCAGCAGCCAGCGCGCATGAATGGTGCTTATCTCGTTCGCTAAGCGGTCCTGGTCTGCCCCGTTATCATCCGTAGCCAAGTCGGCGGGCGAGATCAATGCGGTGGGCGGTTCGACCGGCAGCGAAAGGTAGGCATTGACAATAAAACGAAGCAAGGGACGGCCAAATAATATCGGACGGAAGTCGCACGCGGGTTTGTTTGCGCGCTCACAAAGCCGCCGTTCGCGCGACCATTGATAGGCATCCACCGAGTTAACAAACAACCAGTCGGCCGGCACGCGATACAAGATGGGGATGTCAGTTAACGCCTGCCCGTCGTGATAAAACACTTCGCCTTCCGGGCCAGGTTGCGAATACAAAGAGTCACTGGCGACGATGCGGGCCGCAAGATCGATGATCACGATGCCTGCGTCCCAATGTTCGGTATCGAGTGCAGCGCGAAAGTCACGGATCGGTTCGGATCTGTCAGATGACAAACCAAAGTTGGTCGGACTTGAGTTCGTGGGACAGTAAATTGAAGAGAACCAGTTGAAGTAACCATCTGTGTCACGCGGTTTGATGTAACGCGCGAGCGCGGCTTCCAGTTCTTCAATCGTTTCGGGTTCGGCAGACAGTGCGGCCACACAGACATCGGCTACTGAGCCGTGTATGGTGCCGTGCAGAACTCGTTTTGCGTCGACAAGGTTGAGTTTGACTTCGCTCATGAGCGTGCCTTTCATTTAGAGGCGGTGAGTTCAGGTCGCGGATTCATCTAGCGGGTATGATCGCATCGTTGTTGAGTGCAAGCGTTGTCGCCTGCGCTTCTCGCTCTCTTTGATGTTGCATTTCGCAATATCAAACTCCTTAAGACACAGTTGCCTTTCAGGATTGAAGCATTTCAGGGTGAAGCAAAACCCAATTCTGCACAAACTTCGTCTGTCGTCCAGAGTTGATGTGAAGTGCTGCGTTTTTAGTTTATGAAAGAGTTTATGCAGCGAACTGAGGTGCCAAGTGAGTGCTGAGTGCTGAGTATTGCTTACGGCTTGCTGCTTACTGCTTTCTGTCTACTGCCTACTGCCTTCTTCTTCGGTATCAGCGGCAGCTGTTGGCCATCTTCGAGCGCGCGGCCCTGCTCGATGCTGCGCGTTTCAACGACAAATTGCGCGCGTCTTGTAACTTGCGACAGCATCTGTTTCATGGTTTCGTCGTCAAGTTTTGAAACATCGACGCGCGATGACACAAGCTCCGCGCGCAGGCGAGCGGGACGATTCATGCCGCGATCGTAAACGTCCGGATAAATGTGCAGCACACCGCCTTCGACCACGAGCGTGTCGTAGCTAATATCAACCGGCAGTGGTTCATCGAGACGCACGTCGAGTATTTTGAAACCGCGCTTGGCTGCGGCAATTCTTTTTGACGAGATTGGCACACTACGCGCGGCAATGATCTTCTCGGCGAGATCGTAAAGATCCGCACGCAGCACGCGAACACAACCATGCGAAACCAGATTGCCGACATCGTTTGTGCTCGCCGCCTGGTGAATGAGGTAACTCTCGCCAAGGGGAATCTTTAGTTTGCCGAGCGGGTTGCGCGGGTCGCCGGCCTTAATGACCTCTCCGGGCCGAACTCCTTTATGACTGCTCACCCAATCGCTGGCCGGCGGTATCCATGCCGGGTTCCAAATTATCTCAGCCGCCTCGCGCCGGCCAATGTAGATGGGATAGTCCTTCATGCCGACGCCAACGTAGTAGGACTTGACCTCCTTGCCGTTCTGCCAAAGCGTCAAACGAAACGACGGCACATTCAACGTCAAGCGAATGTCCGGCTGGTTCGGCTCAAAGTCCGCGGTTTCAATATGGCCGCCGGTTAGTTTGTCTGAACGTTCTGACTCAGAACGGTCGGCCGCAGTTTGCGAATGGACGCTGGGCGAACCCGCAAGCAAAAGCGAAATGAAAATCGTCGCCTTCGCGACGCGGAGTAATTGAGCGCGATTCGGTTTCCGTGTGAACATAATTCGACTTGCAGATCTCCTGAGACTCAATCGGCACAGACTATCGGGGACTGAATTTTGCGGGGGATGAATGAATGTAGCTTACGGTAGTGAAACTAGCAATTAGGATCGCAGCAGGACGTTAGTCAATCGTGAATAGAAAATGGATGACAGCGTGTCGCTTGAGGGTCGGCAAAAAAGAAAAAGCCTCCCGCGTGCGAGGCTTCCTCTGTCACTCGCGATTGAAGTTGCCGGTTACATGTTGGCGTTGCCAGTGGCCCTACGAGCGCGACGATGGCGGCGATGATGTCCACGGCGATGATGACGGCCGCGCATGCTGCCCATGTTGCTATTCATGGTCGTGCTGGAGTTCGTGTTCTGAGCGGACGCAGTTTCGATTACCAGGCCGCCTAAACTGATAGTTGCCAACAGCGCTAAAGCGAAGAAAAATCTTTTCATATTTTAGCTCCTCAAAGAATTAAGTTGATTATGTCTGGGGGAATGGCGGCAATCTATTCCTAACCGGAAGCGAAGTCAATGATTTTCAGAAACGCTGCGACTAAGCGACAAGCGTTGCCAGCCGCGCGGCCTCGCGCGAAAAGCCCGGCGACTGGCAAGTGTCGACCAGCTTCTGATAGCGAGCTACCAGCTCTTTCGCTTTTGCACGCTTCGCCTCAGATTCTTCTACCTTGCCTGCGGTTGCGGCAGTTTTAGCCGACTCGAGCAATATGCCGATATAGAGTGGCCCAAGCCACAAGCGGCTCACGCGCGATTCCGTTTTAGAAACCACCTCAAAAGCTTTCACACACACTGCTTCGGCTTCATCCAACTCACCGCGCTGACGTCTTACTTCCGCAAGGCAGCGGTGGCCCTCAAAGCGCGAATAGAGAAGTCCGGAGGCTTCGGCCTGCTCGAAATTTTCCAGCGCTGTTTGCAGCGCTTCGTCAAATCGTCCGCGGAGAGCTTGCAACACGGCGTAGTTTCCCTTCATCAACGCCGCCACCCGCACTTCACCAACTGACTCCGCCAGCGCGATTCCTTCCGTAAACTCCTTCTCTGCCGTTTCAAGATCCCCGCCGTGAAGCGAAGACAACGAGGAAACGAGATATGTCCACGCGCGCCGTTCGCGCGAGTGTAGCTTCTCTACAATCTCAAGCTCATGCGCTGCGTATTCAAGACCCTTTTGATACTCCCCTTTGTGCACTGAGTCTTCGCCGAGAAACTCATACCCAATCGCCTGAGCAAAGAGAATGTTATGAGCAACGCCAAATTCTATTGTTCGGCGTGCCCAACGATCGGCATTATCATAGAGGCCGGAGTGCTGATACCCGCCAGCCAGATATGCATAAATCTGCGAAATCGCGGAGGCCGCAAACGTTGAAATATTATCTGCCGCTGCTGTTGGCGCAACCAAAGTCGCCGCGCGCTCAAGCAGCTCGATTGCTTTTCCATGACGGCCGGCCAGGTGATGAAAGCGCCCTTCAATAGATAAAGCGTTAGCCGTCTCCAACGGATTCGTTTCCGCATTTAACACTTCCAGCGCTTCGCGTATGTGTTCGAGCCCACGCGGGTTTCCCGTTGCTACCAGCGACGCAGCCGCCTGACATTGCAAGCGTGCGCGCACAGCCGGTTCGGTAGTGAGAGCAAGTGCGTGTTCAAAATGCTCGCTGGCGGGAATCAGGTCGCCATGCAGCAGGTACGATTTCCCCATCGCCTCTTCCTGGGCCAGTTGCTCGTCGATCAATCCCAGCGCCTCAGCACAGTCGCGCGCGCGACCGTAAGCTGCAATCGCTTCGTCAAAAGCAAAAACACGCTCAGCTTCGGCGGCGGCCTGCTTCGCATAGTTGAGGCCGCGCTCGTAATCGCCGGCCTGAATGTAGTGATGGGCCAACTTTTCAACAGCGTAGTGCGCCGTGGTGTGCGTGCGTTCCAAACCTTCGGCGGCCTGTCGATGCAGACGGCGGCGGCGAATCGGATTCAGTTCCTCGTAGAGCACTTCGCGGATCTTGTCGTGAGTAAAAGTGAAGGACTCGCTGCGATCGGCGTTGATCAGTTGCGTGGCGACTGCTTCATCCAACGCGTCAAGTAGCACATCTTCACTCTGCTCTCCAGACGCTGATTGCAACTCGGCAAAAGTGAACGTTTTTCCCAGCACGGCACCTGCACGCAAGACTTCGTTCGCTTCCTGACTAACACGATCAAGCCGGCTGCCAATGGCTTCTTTCATGCTTTGCGGAATGACGAGTTGATCGACATCGCAGCGTTGCCAGCGGCCACTTTCGCGGCGCACTGAACCCTTTTCGATTAGCGCCTTCAGCACTTCTTCAACGAAGAAAGGGTTGCCTTCGGTCTCGCGAAACACGGCAGCGGTGAAATCTCCGCTGACGCTTTCGCCGAGCAGCGCGCCGAGTTGCGCCGAAGTTTCGGCCGCGTCAAAACGTTTGAGCGCGATGCGCGTCACCAGCCGTTCGCGATTCCAGTCAACCAATGATTTGGCCAACGGGTGCGCCCGGTCGAGTTCAGTTTCGCGATAAGCCCCAAGGATGAGCACGCGCTCCTCGCGCAGTTGGCGCAACAAATGGCCCAGCAGCCAGAGCGTGCTGCGGTCCGCCCAGTGCAAATCGTCCGCATAAAACAGCAGGCCCTTTGGACCGGCAAGATTTACAAAAACCTTAACGACCGCGTCGAAAAAGAGGAGCCGCTCTTCATGCGGCGGCAGCTCTGCGCGCTCGGGAAAAGGACCAAGCCGAGTTTGAATTTCAGGCGCGAGTTTCGCGATCTGTTGCGCGGCATCCCCAAGCTTCGCGCGCAACACAGCATCGTCTTTTTCTTCGCGCACCAAGCGACGAAAGGCTTCAACGAAAGGCAGGTATGGAGTCGTTGCTTCGTATTCATAGCAACCACCAGAAAGCACGACTGCGCCATCGACCGACGCGTGGATCGTAACTTCGCGCGCCAGCCGCGTCTTGCCGGCGCCAGGCTCGCCGCTGAAGAGTACTGCGTGTCCATGGCCTTCGCGTGCATGATGCCAAAGCTCGATGGCCTGGGTGAGCTCAGTCGCGCGGCCCACCAGGCGACCACGCGAAAGCGCATCAAGAATCGCGACCGTGCCCGCACCATCTTCGTCAGTGGTTATTTCCTCGGCAGTTAGTGAATCGCGCAATGCAGTCGCAGTTTCCGCCGCAGTTGAAAAACGTTGCGCCGGATCCTTTGCCAGCAAACGCAGGATTACTGCTTCAAGTGCGCGCGGCAGATCGGGACGCAGCACCTTCGGCGGCACAACCGAAGCGTGTACATGTTGCGAGACAACTGAAAGTGGATCGTCGCCAATAAATGGCAGCCGGCCCGTCGTCATTTCATAAAGCAGAACGCCCAGCGCATAGAGATCGGTGCGACCATCGACTGCCTGGCCCAACGCCTGCTCAGGCGCCATGTAAGCGGCGGTGCCGACGATTACTCCTGCTCGCGATATGCGCGCGCCGTCAGCGGGCAAAGCCAGGCCGAGATCGGCCAGCTTCACGCTGCCGTTATCACTCGAGACGGACAACAACACATTGTCGGGCTTCAGATCGCGATGGACGATGCTGTTGGCATGCGCGTGTTCCAGCGCGGCGCAAAGCTGGCAGGCGATATCGACGACGCGCGACAGTTCCGTCGGCCGCGCTTTTGCGAGACTGGGACCCTGCACGAGTTCCATAACAAAGAAGGGCGCGCCATTCGCCTCGCCAATGTCGTGAACTGAAATGATGTGCGGATGATTGAGCGCCGCGGCGGCGCGGGCCTCGCGCAGCAAGCGCTGGCGAGCTTCGGTGGAGGAAGTAGCAGTCGGCAATACTTTCACTGCTACTTCGCGATGCAATTCCAGATCGGTGGCGCGGTAAACGATGCCCATGCCGCCGCGGCCGATTTCACTATCAAGCCGGTAGCGCTCGCGGAGTATCGATCCGGGAACGATCGCGCTGTTGACGATTTCGTCGCGACTAAGGATGCGAGTGTCTTGCGAATCGTCACTCATTTTGTTATCGAAAGACTTTTCCGCCCAGGTATCACTAGTTCAAGCGCGCGCGGTGTTCGTCAGATATTTTTCCTGGAGAACCGCAGTGTGGTGGGCGACGTGTCCGGCGAGAATGTACGCGAGCGCGCGTACCGTAACTTTATTGCCGCTGGCAATACCGCCGCGCGACCAGGCCTCGTCAGGCAAATTTCGGAAGAAGCTGAGCGTAGCCTCGCGCACGGCGCGAAAGTCGTCGATGTGACTGGCCCAGGAAAACTCATCGGCATTGGCGGCCGCAGCGGCTACATCCTGATCGTAGCCTGGCAGCTCATCGGGAAAACCGCGCGCAAACCAGAAGGCGCGAAAGAGAAAAACGCGCTCTGTGTCGTTGACGTGGTTGAGCAACTGTCGCATTGACCACTTGTCGGCCGCGTAGCGGTAACTCGACTTTTCCTCGGAAATAGGCCGCAAAAAGTCGATTGTTTCCGCCAATTGGCCCTCGAGCACGGCGACGATGTCATCGCTGGTTATGCGATCGATGTAGAGAGAGTAATAGGGAGCAGCTTCGTTTGCTTCGGGACGTCCAATCATGAGGAGATCGTAAATCGCGAAGTGGGAATAGTAAAGAAGGCAGAGGCTTTCGCAGATTCTTAATGCGTTGGCTGAGCAGTTTCACCAACAAATTCCTGCTCTGGATTTTCAGTTGCGGCCGGGTGGTGATGGCTGGAGCCGTTGGCGTTCCCAATCACATTATTCAAGAGTCCCCGTATCTCGTCGGCGCCCATGGCAACACGGCTGGCGATGCGACCATCGGGACTAACTACTACTCCGGTCGGAGTTGCAAGCCCACCGTATTTTTCGCCAACCTCCCGTTCTTTTTGTAAAAGCACTTCGCCCAGGCTATTGCGTGCTACATTCACGAAGTTGTCCTTCACCGTGCCGCGAGTGATTACAGCGATAGTAAGTTGATCGCGATGTGCCTCTTGCCATTCCTTGATTTCTTTGAAGATCACAATGCACGGTCCGCAGTGTGGACTGGTGAAAAGCAGTAGCAACGGTTTGCGGCGTTCGAGCAACTGCGCGAGCGATTTCGTCCCGCCGTCATATGCAGGCAATTCAAAGTCAGGCGCAACGGAATCGATCGGCAAGCCTTTGGGTGTTACAGCGGCGGCAAGCTCGTTGCTATGGCGCTCCTGAAGATAGAAAAACACCAATAATATTACCGCCACTGCCAAGGCGATCGACGCCCAGCCGGCAGCGCTGAGCGTGGCCAGGGTGGAGATAATGTTCGGACTAGCGGCGAGTGCGGCTTGCCAGAGAACAAAACCGGCGCCCAGCGCGAAAACGATGTTGCGCGCCAGCGTGGACCACCCCAACGGACGCGAATAGAGTTGGCCGAAGCAGTGGCAATCGTGCGTTTGGCCCCGCGCGAGGTTGATGCTGATAGCTACGACAAACAGGCCGAGAAGCAAGATCCCGGCGATTGAGCTAACAACGGTCGTCGCGCTGAACAACAAACCGACGGCAATCGCCAGCTCAATAAAAGGAAGAACAAAAGCGATGGCGGGCGCAATTGCATTCGGCGCGCCGAAATTCTTCACGGCTTCGCGCGTGCCCGGCTGGTCCATCAGTTTGGTGACTCCAGCAAGGCTAAACACCACGCTGAGGGCAAGTCGAACAAGTACGATTATTAGGAGCATAAAGCAGGCAGCTGTTAGTTATTGGTTCTCGAAATGTTTTCGAACAAGCAGGCACCGCTCCAGGGACGTTTTGCCTGAAATGCTTCCGACTTGTTCAAATGATAGAAAAAACTAAACATGAGTGGCAGCCGTTTCAATCTCCCAGCGGTATGAAACATCGAATGCGCTTCGATTAGCCGCCAACCGTAAGGCTTGAAGAAATCCGGCCCTTCTTCGGGCCCAAATTTCAGCGGTGCATCGGCCTGCTCCAGCGGTTTGCCCATCTTCTTTTGCATCAGCTTGAGCAAAGCCGGTGAAGCAAGATCGAGCAGCCAGTGCTTGGACGATCTTTCGGCAGAGAGATCTTTTGCAAGCGCGCCTACTGCCTCGGCCGTCAAATAGACTATCAAACCTTCACTAATGATCAGCGCCTGCCGCGCGTCAGCGGCGAGTTTAGCAAACAGCTCGCGGCGTGCTGGCACGTCAGCAAGATCAAGCCGTACGCGCTCGAGCGCACAGCGTGGCTGTTCGTCTTTTAATAGTTCTTCCTTGTAATCGGTTATCTCTGGCAAATCGACTTCAATCCATTTCAAGGAAGCCGGCAGAGTCAGGCGATAAGGCCGTGCGTCGAGTCCGGCAGCGAGGTTAATTACCATGTCGCAGCCCGCTGCAATCTGTTTGCTGATCACCTCATCGAAAACATACGTGCGCGCAAACCACGACCAGGAATTTTTTTCGCTGAAAACAAGCGAGCGCGCTATCTCTTCACCACGCTCGCCGGCCAGGCGGCGGGCAAATGGATCACGGAAAAGCGGGTCAGCCCGTTCCGACTCGCGGGCGCGATAAACAGCAGCGAGCAGCGCCGTATCGGAAATGTTTCTGATCAAAGCCATCTCTTGAATTGTAATTCGTGCAGCGCAGAGGACAAAGAGCACAGTGTTAGTAGGATAGGCATTCCTGCCTGTCCGTTTTTCTCGAAAGATTGGACAGACAGGAATGTCTGTCCTACCTTTGCTCCCAGCTCTTTGCTCTAAACTCTTTGCTCTATGTAGAATGGGCGAAAATGGCGGAACTTGCCGGCCGCCGCAGCCGTTTCTCTTAGCGGGAAAACTCTTTTCAAGACATTCGCGGGAAGGACTAATTATGTTCTGTTCAACTTGTGGCACTACCATCACACCGGGTCTCAGTTTTTGTAATCGCTGTGGCGCGAGTTTGAAAGAGCGCACCGAACGAACCACGAAGACGGGAGCCATCACAGCTTTCTTAGTCGCGATTACGCTCATTGCAACCTTCGGGCTCGGCATCATGCTGGGCGGGGCGCTCACCCTAAAGCGAGATGCGGCCCTGGGCGAAGACGTGGTTGGCATGTTCATGTTCTTCACCTTTTTCATCGTATGCATGATTGAATTCTTCTTGGTCAGACAGTTGTCGAAGCTCACGGGCAGCAAAGAAGCCAAGCAAGTTTCATTATCACGACCAGCGACCATTCCAAACGAGCTGCACGCTGCGCAAGCCGCTCAGGCTCGCGGCTTGCCGGAAGCGATGCCGAGCGTGACTGAGAACACAACCCGGACGCTTGAGTACTCTCGCAACGAGCCGCAGCGTTAACAATTGCTGAGGTGGGAATGAGGTGACCCAAAATACAATGCATGTCTTCACTAAGCGAAAAACGCATTTGTTGCTGGCGCTGATCTTTCTTTTTTCCGGCTGCCATTTCAAAATTCACGACGAGATCACAGGCTCGGGCGTCCGCGTGAAACAGACGCGCGAAGTTGCATCGTTTACCTCAATAGCGATGGAGGGCGCTTTCGACATTGATGTCGTTTGTCAAAAACCGCAAAGCATTGAGGTGGAAGCTGACGACAATCTGCTGCCGCTGATCACTACGGAAGTTGCCAACAGCGTGTTGCACATTAGAAGCAATCGCAGTTACTCGGTGAACGATCCCATCAAAGTCACGATCTCGCTGCCTAATCTCGAAGGCGTCTCAGTTTCGGGAGCAGGCAAGCTCGACATAGCCGGTATAAAGAACGACAAGTTTGAAATCGATGCCAATGGCGCA
>DATNOG010000071.1:0-14166 GCA_035601415.1 Pyrinomonadaceae bacterium
TCCGAGAAGCTTTCGAGGGCAGTCAAGGAGTTGGGGTGGAGGACCTATCACAAGCGCGACAAGCGCGATGCAAAGAAGAGCGGGGGCAAGCCGCCCTTCCCAACCTGTTAGGTTGCAGAGATTGAGTCGTTCATTGGGGAAAGCCGGGGGGTTGAGGATGGGACGCGTTTCAATGCAGGTACTCGGCAATGCAGCGAAGCGGGGGCAAGCCGCCCTTCCCAACCTGTGAGGTTGACTAGGTTGAGTGGTTTCTTGTTTCGGAGCCAGCCTGCCGCGGTTCGCTAATTCTCTTACATCAACCGCTCGCGCAGTTTGCGCAGCAGTTCTTTCGCTTCTTCGGGTGACAGCTTGTCGGCGTCGAGGCGGAGGATTTCTTCGATGGCTTTCTGGTTGGCAAGATCGAAGAGCGAGGCTTGCGCCGCAGCTTTGCGGCGGCCTGCACGACGGGCGGCAAGTTCCAGCGTGGTTCCTCGCGAATCATCTTCGACAAACTTAGGTTTGTCGGACACTACTTTGTCGGACTCGCTCGCGCCAGCACCCTGCGCCGCAGCAAGTGGCTCGACGAGTGGTTGCGAAAGAACCTGATCTTCCTCGGCAAACACGTCGAACTCATAACGCTCCAGCGTTGCCAAAACCTTTCGTGCGATATCGAGCACCGCGGGCGGCAAGCCTGCCAGGCGCGCTACTTGAATTCCATAAGACTTTGAAGCGCGGCCGCGTTCTAGTCGATGCAGAAAAACTACTTCGCCTTCGCGCTCGGTTGCAGTGATCTGATAATTCTGCGCGCCCGGCAATCGTTCGGCGAGTTCAGTTAACTCGTGATAATGGGTCGCGAAAAGAGTTTTGGCCGCGTGCTCCGGCGAATCATGCAGGTATTCGGCAACGGCCCACGCGATTGATAGTCCATCGAACGTCGCCGTGCCGCGTCCTATTTCATCAAGCAAGACTAACGACCGTGGCGTGGCGCTGTGCAAAATCGCCGCTGTCTCCGTCATCTCAACCATGAAGGTCGAACGCCCGCGGGCCAGATCGTCGGAAGCACCCACTCGCGTCCAAACGCGGTCGAGCAAGGGCAGGCGGGCTTTGTCCGCCGGAACAAAGCTCCCCATCTGCGCCAGGATGCAAATGATTGCCGTCTGCCGCAGCACTGTGCTCTTGCCGCCCATGTTCGGACCGGTGATGATCAGCAGGCGGTCGGTTGAATTGTTCAGATAGATGCTGTTGGGAATGAAAGGCTCTTCGTTGAAGACTTCGATTACCGGATGCCGGCCCTGGACGATTTCAATCTCGTCGCCGTCATGGACCAGCGGTCTAACATAGCGATGATGGGCCGCAGTTTCGGCAAGCGAGCCAAGCGCATCCAGCGCAGCCAATGCGCGCGCCGTTCCCTGAATGCGTTTGGTTTCCGCTGCCACTTGCCGGCAGATGTCGTTGAATAGTTCCGCCTCCAGTTGGCCGATGCGTTCTTCCGCGCCTAAAACTTTTTTCTCCCAATCGCGCAGCTCGGGCGTCGTATAGCGCTCGGCATTGGTCAGCGTCTGCCGGCGCTCGTATTCGGCGGGCACGCGCGCGACATTTCCCTTGGACACTTCGATGAAATAGCCGAAGACGTTATTAAACTTGATGCGCAGGTTCGCAATGCCACTGCGCTCGCGCTCCGACGCTTCCAAGGTGGCGATAATCTGTTTGGCGTTGCGGCTCAGCGAGCGAACCTCGTCAAGTTCCGTTGAGTAACCGGCGCGAATGGTGTCGCCATCGCTGATCTTTGCCGGCGGATCGTCGCTCAACGCGCGCGCGAGCAAAGCACAGATTTCCGGCACTTCATCAGCGTGCTCGCTCAGTACCTGTATCAGCGATGATTGCATCGCCGCCAAACTCTCGCGAATCGCCGGCACCTGATTTAGCGAACGTAGAATCGCATTCAGATCTCGCGGCGTTGCCGAGCCGAGACTGATGCGGCCGATCAGTCGTTCCAGGTCGGAAACTTCTTTCAAGAGCGCGCGCAGTTTGTCGCGGCTGATTTGTGAAGCAGATAGATCCTGAACGGCCGCGAGGCGCGCCTCAACTTCACCGCGTTTGATACATGGCCTGAGTAACCACGAACGAAGCAGCCGGGCGCCCATTCCGGTGACTGTCTGATCGATGACCGACAACAAGGTTCGGCCACCACCCGCCAGAGCTTCAACCAACTCCAGATTGCGCACCGTCACCTGATCAAGGACCAGATGATCCTGCGGTTCGAAGTAAGTCAAACCCGTTATATGGTTGGCCCCGGCGCGTTGCGTTTCCTGCGCGTATCGCAAACAGGCCCCGGCAGCGCGCACTGCTTCAGGCTTTTTCTCAACGCCATAGCCGGCCAACGAACGAACACCAAAATGATTCAGCAGCAACTGCGCGCAATCGCCTGCTTGCCAGAGCCAATCATCAAGCGGCGTCAGTGTTATTTCCGGAAATTGAGGAATGGAGCTACGCGCGGCCTGAACTGACGGTTGGGTTGTGCTGGCAGAAAAAACTGTCAGGGGCAGTGGCGCTGTCTGGACCTTTCCCGTCAGACCGGCCTTTATTAATGGCTCGAGCGAAGCAGGGAAGAGCAGCTCGCGCGGCGCATACGACTCAATGTCAGCGCGAATCTTTTCCCAGGCGTTGGCGCCGCTTTCCTGTGTGGCGCGAAACTCTCCCGTCGAGAGATCGAGAAAAGCGGCGCCGACGGTTTCGCCGGCGCTGCAAACTGCGGCGAGAAAAACGCTTTCCCGCGTCTCGAGCAGTTGCGGGTCAATGGGTGTGCCCGGTGTTACGATTCTGACTACTTCGCGGCGCACCAGCTTTTTTGTTTTTGAAGCCTCTTCGGTTTGCTCGCAGATTGCCACGCGATAACCTTTGCGAACTAAACGTGCAATGTAATTCGCAGCCGAATGATGAGGCACACCGCACATCGGCACCGGATCGCCGCGTTCTTTGTGACGAGCAGTCAGCGTTATTTGCAGTTCGCGCGACCCAACCACCGCATCGTCGAAGAAGAGTTCATAAAAGTCGCCCAGGCGAAAAAACAACAATGCGCCAGGATGCTGCTGCTTAAGCTCCTGATACTGTCTCAGCATGGGTGTTGTGGGTGTGGTCATAAGAAACTGGCGTCACCAAATCCTGGCATCAAAGTCGCTTCGCAACGTTTCGAAGCGATGAGGATCATCAGCGATAGAGCCGGATCAAAAATGAAGCGAAGCCTACATCGGGGACGAAGAGTTGCGCAAGCGCGCTTGCAGAATTAACCGATCTCGAAACGACGCAAGAAATTCTGCAATGACACAAATGTGGAGTGCGGCGGCTTGACGCCGCTTATGTTCCTTTTAACGAGGTCGCCCGGCTAACTCAAAAGCGGCGTCAAGCCGCCGCAGTCCAAAAAGTTCTACCATTTCGAATTAGCTTTCTAAGGGAGCTTGGCGGCAGCATAGGGAACTATGTTAATTTCCTACGCCGTTATCCAGGTTCCACCGCTGCAAATGAAGAGACTGCGCTGATGACTAACGATTCCAATGCCACCAATCTCCTGACGCGATCCCTTGAAGAACACCTTCGGGTACTTAAAACGTTGCTTGAATCCGGACTTGCTGACGTGGAAAGCTCAGGCCGGGTTATCTGCGACGCGCTCGCGGCTGGAAACAAAATCCTACTGTGCGGAAATGGCGGCAGTGCTGCCGATGCGCAACACATTGCCGCGGAGTTGGTCGGTCGCTATGAAGAACAGCGCCGCCCGTTTCCCGCAATCGCCCTTACGACAGACACTTCGGCGTTGACAGCATTGAGCAACGACTTTGGTTTTGAAGAGGTTTTCGCGCGTCAGGTGCGGGCCCTGGCCAAGCCGGGCGATGTTTTGGTAGCCATCAGCACCAGCGGCAAGTCGCCGAATGTTGTTAAGGCGGCTGAAACAGCGCGCAGTCTCGGTTGCAAGATCATCGGCCTTACAGGCCTGTCCGCGGAACCCTTGGCGGATTATTGCTTTATTGCGGTGAAGGTTTTAAGCGAGCGCACGGCGCGCGTTCAAGAGGGCCACATAACTATTGGCCACCTTTGGTGCGAAATGGTTGATGAAATACTGGGAAAACAGAGCTAGTGGGGCGTCCTGGAGCACCCGCCGGGAGTGTTTGTGATTGGCAAAAGGTACTGGCTGGGAAACTGCTTGACATAAATTATCGATGCCTTTAGGCTCAGGGGCGATATCAGTCAGGTCAGCCCGTTAATCCGATTACTTACCCAGAAGTCATTCCACCACAGAACTTTGGTGAGAATTGCAAGGAGAGAGTTGACGCGTCTTTTGATTTACGACATTCAGTAACGGAATTTTTAAATCAAGGTTTGCGGCCTTACAAACCAACTTAGAAAAGCTACTGCTTTACACCCGCCGCATTACCAATTTCTGAAACAATTTAATGTTCCCCCAAAAGAGTCAGATCAGCCCGAAGGTCGATCCAAAAACCTACCCTTTAGGCGAGCAGAACGAACGCGCAACCAATGATCCAGCGAAAGCCTTGGTGGCGTTAAGTCACTCCCCGGTGGAGCGGCGCCTCTACGCTTCGATGCTGCTCGCCTCAAATGGCGACAGTAACGACGGGCAGCTCTTTACCGTCCGCAGCTTGATCGAGTTAACCGGAATTCAGAGTTTGAGCACGATCAGGCGCGGCCTGGAAGGCCTGGTCAGCAAGTTCAGTGTTGAGCGAGAAGGCCGCACGCATGCAGATGGCCCGCGCGATCAGGGCGTAGCCTATCGGGTGTTTCCTCCGGAAGAAGTAATCGCGCGCCGGAATGAAAACGGTTTTGTCACTTACGGAAAGGGAATCGCAACCAGCGGCCGTTCGTTTGAACGCGTGATCCAGCGAGTTGCGGAAAATCGAAACCTGAGCCGCCGCGAGGCCCAGGTCGCGTTGTGTTGTGTCGAGGGTTTGACCAACGCCGGGATTGGTTTGCGCCTGATGGTTACCGAGCAGACCGTAAAGTTTCATTTGCGCCACATCTTCATCAAGTTTGGCGTGAAGCGAAGAGCAGAGCTGATCTCGCGCTTGTTGTTGTGACTTTGGAGTGCGCCGGCTTGACGGCGCTTTCGAGAGCGAGCGGCGTCGAGCCGCCGCTCTCCAAATTGAAAATCCGACGCCGCCTCGCGTAGAGGCTTCCTTAACGGGTACCGCGTGTTGCCATTCGCTGTTCATTTGCGGATGAAAAGACATGCCGGGACGGAAGTGTATCTGGAGAAGTCATGAGCGCCAGCAAGACAAAGAAGAAAAAGAAAAAGAGGAAGACCGCACTAGTCGTTTGTCGCGACCGTAAGGAGTTTTGGACGACGCAGGCGCAGTTTTGGCAGTGGGCAAGGGAAGGGATTATCACCAAAACCCAGGATAATCCGCTGACCGGCACGTTCAACCGGGAACACGAAGAGCTGATGGTGCTTTTGAGTAACACGGTGCTCAACCTGGCCCATCCAAACCATATGCGCGAGGCGCTGCTCTCGCGACGAATCGGGATGTCAGGCAAATAAATGTTTTACGTCCCCTCCCCGCCGGGGAGGGAGAGCGAACACGCATTAAAAGAGGAGTACCGAGATGTTTGAGAACCGCCCCAATCAGCTGAACCACGGTGGACCACGAGAGACACTTGGCCGGCTAGTCGTTGAGGTCGCGCTTGTCGCTGCGCTTGCTGCCGTCCTGGTCGCTTCCGTGAATGCGCAAGTCGCGGCGCCATCGAATTCGTCCAATGCGTCAGGTGCGCCAGTAGCAAACGCTACGAATGCGCAAGCGCCTTCAGCGGTAGTCGCGGCCGCAACTTCTCAACCGGACGATCGCTATCGCATTGGTCCGGGAGACGTCCTGGACATAAGAATTTTCAACCGGCCAAATCTTTCGCGCGACGCCGTCCGAGTTGAAGGTAACGGCATGATTCGCATGCCGCTGATTGACACGGAGATTCAAGCAGCGTGCAAAACCGAGGGCGAGCTGGCGGCGGAAATCTCCAGCCGTTACATCAAGTATTACAAGAATCCGCAGGTTGACGTCTTTATCAAGGAGTATCACTCAAAACAGGTTGCGGTTATCGGCGCCGTGAATGAGCAAAGCCGCTTTGAATTACAGCGACGCATTCGCTTACTCGAGCTGCTGACTTTTGCAAAGGGCCCATCGGGAAAGGCCGGGCAGACGATTAACATCGTGCATGCGCCGCCGGCGCTTGCCTGTCAGGGTCCCGCCGCTGGAAATGAAGATCCGACCAAAGCTTTTGTTAGTTATAAGTTGAGCGAAACACTGCAAGGCGATCCGCGGGCAAATCCATACATCGAACCCGGCGATACCATTTACCTGCCTGAAGCCGATCAGGTTTATGTGGTGGGTAATGTGTTTACGCCGTTGACGATTCCATTAAAGGAACCGATCACGATTTCGCGAGCAGTCGCCATGGCCGGCGGTGTCAAGCAGGACACTAAGAAGGACAAAGTCCGCATTGTGAGGCAGGAGCCGGGCTCGGCTACAAAGCGGGAGATCTTCGTTGACCTGTCTGCAATCGAGAAGAAACGCGCTGAAGATGTTGCCCTTGTGCCAAACGACATCATCGACGTGCCGCTGTCCGGTGGCAAGAGCTTTATGCGCAGCTTGTTGGGAACCGTGGTACCGAGCATCGGGTCACTGCCAGTGCGCGCGATCCCTTAAAGAATTTCGAAATTCGGATTTCGGATTTCGGATTTGACTTCTCGATGAACAAAACCGATTTGGAATCAGTTGCCATCTTTACGAGCACAGGAAGAACCAGCAAAGCGAATTCCGCCCACGTCTAAAAATTCGAAATCCGAAATCCGAATTTCGAAATTCTAAGAAGGTGATGTATGAAGCCATCCAATGAACTAATACGAAAAGAGCCGGGAGTAACGGCCGTCGATCGGCCCGCCGACTCTAATGGCATCCCGCACTCCTACAACTATGGAGTTGACTCCAACAGCGAGTCCCAGGTGCACCTGCTGGACTACTGGCGGGCAATTCGCAAGCGTTTGTGGCTGGTCATCAGCATCATGATGCTGGTCACGTCGCTGGCGGTGGTTTACGTGGCACGCAAGCCTGACATCTACCAAGCTACCTCGCGGGTCCAGGTTGACCTCGAAAACAACGCCGAACTGATCGGGAAATCCCCCTATATTTTTGGCCCGTCGAACGATCCGGTCTACTTCAACACGCAGTTGCAAATCCTAATCAGCCCGGGGCTGATGCGCCGCGTGGTAAAATCGCTGGACCTCGAGCACAACCCAAACTTTTTTAAGGGTAACTCAACGCAAAAGCGATCGACCTGGCAGACGATTAGAGGCATGGCAGGTCTCAAGAGCAACGATGCCGCGCCGGCGGTAACCACGCCGAGAAATGACTTGCCGCTGCGCACCACGGTCGCCAGCCCGAGCGCGAAGGAAGACCTGGCAGAGGCTAAGCGTCTGGATCCATTTGTAGCAGCTATCCTCGGAGGCCTGAGAGTTGACCCGGTAAAAGAAACTCGTGGTCTATATAAGGAGACGAGATTAATTGATATCAGCTATACGCACGGCGATCCTGAAGTAGCTTCAAAGATCGTTAACGCGATTGCCGAAACCTATGTGGCGAACAATGTCGAAAAGCGCAGCGATACGAGCGTGAGTACGGCTGACTTCCTGCAAAAGCGCATTGCGGAATTGCAGGAAAATATTCGCACTGATGAAGAGCGCCTGATTAATTACGCGCGCAACAACAAGATACTCTCGCTCGATGCCGGACAGAACACTGTGGTCGAGCGGCTCGGCGGACTTAATAAGCAATTACTCGAAGCTGAGAACGCACGTATTGATGCCGAGTCGAAGTTTAATGCCGCGCGTAGTGCCGGCGCCGCCACCGCCCTGGTAGAAGGAGATTCCAAGCAGTCCTCCGACGCTGAATCAAAGTTGGCAGATCTGCGGCAGAAACGCGCATTGTTAATGGTGGATGCCACCGACGAAGCTCCGGAGGTGAAAGAGGTCGATCAGCAGATTGCGGAGCTTGAGCGACAGGTCAAGGAATCTCGCAGCCACAAGAGCACGACCCTGGTGACAAATCTTGAAACCAATTACCGGCAAACTCTGGCGCGCGAGCAGGCCTTACGCAAATCTTTTGAAGCGCAACGCGGCGAGACCTTGCAGCAAAACGAAGCCTCGATCAACTACCGCATCATTCAGCAGGAGATCGATACCAACAAGACGCTGCTCGACAGCCTGCTGCAACGTTCGAAAGAGAATGACGTGCTGATGTCCAACAAGCCGAACAACATTTCGGTAGTTGATTACGCCATTTCTCCGGGTGGACCAATTGGGCCAAACCGTACCCAAACCGTAATGATGGCACTGTTCCTTTCGCTTGGGTTGGGAGTCGGCCTTGCTTTGTTTTTGGAATACCTTGACGACTCAATCCGCTCCAGCGAAGAGGTCGAACGGTTACTGCACCTGCCCGCGCTGGCTGTGATTCCTTCGACCACTGGCGCTATCAGGAAGCGGCTCGCCGCCGCACCCGGGGCCCTGCAAAAACGAAATGGGAACCCCGCAAGCAATTCAGAGTTGCTCATCAACGTGGAGAACCACTCGCCGCTGGCCGAAGCCTATCGCCACCTGCGCACCTCAGTGCTTTTATCCACGGCCGGACGAGCGCCAAAAACGTTGCTCGTAACTTCCAGTCTGCCGGGCGAAGGCAAAACTACAACCGCAGTCAACACCGCCGTCAGTCTCGCGCAAACCGGCGCGCGCGTAGTCATCATCGACGCTGACATGCGGCGGCCTCGTCTCCGAACCATTTTCGGTTTGTCTGATCGCGCCGGCTTGAGTTCGATCTTATCGAGCGAGTCGTCCGAGGCAGACATGCTGGCGATGATCACGAAAGACGAGACGACCCGGCTAAACTTGTTAACCTCCGGCCCCATCCCCCCAAACCCGGCAGAATTGCTGGGCTCGGATCAAATGCGACGCTTGCTGGCGTTTCTTGAGCAGGAGTTTACGCACATCGTGGTCGACTCGCCGCCGATCAGTTCGTTCACCGATGGCGTATTGATCTCGACGATGGTTGATGGCGTCTTGTTAGTAGTTCACGGAGGCAAGACCTCGCGACACATCGTCAAACGCTCGCGCCAATTACTGAATGACGTGGGTGCCAAGGTTTTTGGCGTCGTGCTCAACAACGTCAGCATTAAGTCGCAGGACTATTACTACTACCAGCGTTACTACGGCGCGCGCAGTTACAAGAGCGATACCGATGAAGAGCCAATGCCGCTGCCGCCGTCATCGGCGTCCGGCAACGGCGCGGGCAATCCGCTCGGTCTGTCGTAGGACAGGCATTCCTGCCTGTCCATTTTCTTATTACGATGCTGGTGAGGTAAGTTGAAAGAGAAAAGAAGATTTGTCATTTATCATTTCCCATTTTTCATTTCTCATTCGCGAATTCAAGTTTGAAGTGCAACCATTGCAGAACCGCGAGCGGTAGCGACCGGATGCTAGCATTCAACGTTGAAGCCGCGCGAATGCTGTATTTCATCGTCGACGTTAGCATCCGGTCGCTATCGCTCGCGGTTCCGCATTGCGCGCCTTTCTGATTTGTTGCCAGCATCACTCTTCGGTGTGCGATTGTTGTTGACCCTAATACCGGATGCACTTCAAACTTGAATCCAACAATGAAAAATGAAAACTGATAAATGCCAAATGGAAAATTTGTTTCTGCGTAATCTGTGAAATCTGTGGACAGTCTTAATCAATCCGAAATTCTCCCAACTTTCTACATCGAGCCGCCCAAGGGCTGGGCCTCGATCGGGCTGCGCGAGCTGTGGGACTATCGCGAGCTGCTCTACTTTCTGACCTGGCGCGACGTAAAGGTTCGCTACAAGCAAACCGCGCTCGGCGCTGCCTGGGCCATCATCCAGCCGTTATTCATGATGCTGGTGTTCAGTTTGTTTTTTGGCCGGCTGGCAAAAGTTCCTTCTGATGGAATTCCATATCCGATTTTTACTTTCTGCGCGTTGCTGCCGTGGCAATTGTTTGCGCACGCGCTGACTGAGTCGAGTAACAGTCTGGTCGGTAATCAAAACCTGATTACTAAAGTTTACTTCCCGCGTCTGGTCGTGCCGATTGCCGCGGTGCTGGGTGGCGTCGTGGATTTCGCGGTTGCCTTCGCGATTCTGCTGGTGATGATGTTTTATTACGGTGTTGTTCCCGGTTGGGCCATAGTCACACTGCCCGGTTTCATTCTGCTCGCAGTGATGACCGCGCTCGGTGTGGGCCTATGGCTGTCGGCGCTGAATGTGAAGTATCGCGACGTGCGTTACACAATTACGTTTCTGGTCCAGTTCTGGCTGTTTGCGACGCCGGTGGCCTATCCCAGTTCTATTGTGCCGGCAAAATGGCGTGCGCTTTATGGACTCAACCCGATGGCGGGTGTGGTTGAAGGCTTTCGCTGGGCGCTGCTGGGCAAGACGGAAGCACCCGGCGCCATGCTTTGGGTCTCAGTTGCCGTTGTGATCCTGATTCTTGTTGGCGGACTCTACTACTTCCGCCGCATGGAGCAGGAATTCGCGGACGTCGTTTGATGCCGCAGCGGAACAGCGAAGAATGTTTCTATTCCAAGAGGAATAATATTCTTGAATAATTTCATTCAGAGGTTGATTGTGAGAATGCGGTTTATGCCAACCGGTGTCAGGGTCCTGTTGATCCTAATCGCGGTCGCTGTGTTCTCAGTCTTCGCGTCAACTGGCTTTGCGCGAAACCTGATGCCGGCACTTGCTCCAACCTGGTTTAGTTACGCGAAGACGTCCCTTGAAACTTCTCCGACTGTCGCAACGTTAGCCAGTAAATCTCGTGACACTTCGAAAGCCAGCGACCTAAATATTTTGGGCTCACGAGTACTCGCTGTTCAGGCAGGACAAGAAGATGCGAGCTTGATGTCGGTGAAACCGGTTAAGCCGAAGATATTTCATGGAGACGTTAGGCAGCTTCCGCAGGTTAAGGAAAAAATCAAGAAGGCAAAGCCGGAGCCGAAAGAACCATCCGCGGAATTGCCTGCGACGGTCCAACCGGATTCGGCCTTGCAGCAATTTGCGCCGGCAGCCCCGGCGCCGACGCCCAGCGCGTCTTTTGCAGGACTCGATTTCGCAAACTGGGGCGATGGTTGGCCTCCTGACACTAATGGCGACGTAGGTCCCAACCACTACATTGAAACCGTCAACACTTCTATCGGTATCTATAACAAGAGTACCGGAGTCCGTCTGGCTGCCTTTTCCTTCAACACTTTTTTCTCTCAGGCCGCAAGCGGTACACCGTGCGACAACTCAAACCAGGGTGATCCGGTTGTACTGTATGACGCGTTGAGTGACCGCTGGATCATTAGCGACTTCGCCTGGTCCAATTACACGTCGGGCGCGATGTATCAATGTATGGCCGTTTCGCAGACGAGCGATCCGGTAGCGGGTGGTTGGTATTTCTACGCCTGGCAGACGGCGTCCGGCGGCAAAATCCCGGATTATCCCAAACTCGGCGTGTGGCCGGACGGCATTTATATGTCCGCCAACATCTTTGCCACGACCGGTGCCGGAGCCTTTCAGAATGCCCAGGTGTGGGCATTCAATCGTGCCGAGATGGAAAGCGGCGTACCGGCGCATGCCGTTAGTTTTAGTCTACCTGCGAAAATCGGCAGCACCTCAGTTTTCAGTTTGCTACCCAGCAATGCGCGCAATAACGGCAGCGCGCCGCCGGCGGGCACACCAAATTATTTCACCTCCATCTGGAGTAGCTTCGTAGCGCGCGTCTGGAAGTTCCATGTTGATTATGCAGTGCCCGCTAATTCCAGCCTGACTGGCCCGTCGAACGTGACCATTGCGTCGTTCAGTTCTGGACCAGCCAACGCTCCGGAGAACGGCGGCAACGCTCTCGACACACTCACCCGCCGGGTGATGATGCAAAACCAGTATCAGAATCTGAGTGGCACAGAGTCCTTATGGATCACGCATACGGTCGGCAGTGGTGGTTCGCCAAACATTGCGCAGGTGCGCTGGTATCAGTTGAACGTAACGAGCGGAACGGTTGTTACTGCGGGGCCAGTGCAACAAGGGACCTGGGGGCCTGACACAAAGTATCGATTCATGCCCAGTCTCGCCGTGGACAAGAACGGCGACATGGCACTTGGTTATAGCGTGTCGAGTTCGACGATGTATCCATCTATTCGCTACGCAGGCAGACTGGCAAACGATCCACTAAATACGCTGGGACAAGGTGAAACCTCACTGATCGAAGGCACCGGCTTTCAATGTTGCCTCTTCTCAGACGGCACTACGAACAATCGCTGGGGCGACTATAGTGCGATGACCACAGACACCGATGGTTGTACCTTCTGGTACACCAACGAGTTTTACGACACGCTGCCGGCGACCCTGGCCCAGGACAATTGGAAAACGCGCATCGGCTCTTTCAAATTTCCCCAATGTACGCCGAATGCTATGGGTACTTTGCAGGGAACCGTTACCGATGCGAGCAATGGCAATCCCATCAGTGGGGCATTGGTGGTCGCGGGGATTTACAGGCTGAAGACGGATGCGACCGGTTTCTACAGGTTTACGAATGCAGCGGCGAACACCTACACGGTTAATGTCTCTGCCACTGGTTATAGCAACGGCGGCGCCAGCAATGTAGTCATCTCAAATGGCGGTACTACCACACAGAACTTCGCACTCAATGCTCCCTTAATTACTACGAGCCTTTCGGCAAGCGCTGCCACGGGAACTTATGGTGGAACGACTACGCTCTCAGCGACCTTGACGCAACAGGGTGGGTCGCCGCTGAGCGGCAAGCTCATTACCTTTACCTTGAATGGCGCCGGCTTCGCAGGTAACACGTCGACTACCAACGCGAGCGGTGTGGCCACGCTTTCAAACGTCAGCCTGACGGGAATCAGCGCTGGAACGTATCCGAACGGTGTTGGAGCCAGCTTCGCTTCCGGCGGTGGCTTCAGCGGTAGTTCGAGTACGAACAGCCTGACGATCAGTAAGGCCACTCCCGTCATTACCTGGAACAATCCCGCTGGCATTACCTACGGTACCCCATTGAGTGGAACACAACTCAATGCATCTGCCACTGTGGCCGGGAGCTTCGCCTACACTCCCGTGTCAGGCACGGTGCTTCATTTCGGAAACAATCAGACGTTGTCCACAACCTTCACGCCGACCGATACATTTAACTACAACGGCGCTTCTAAGAATGTAAGTATCAATGTCCAGAAAGCTGTGCTCACGGCTACGGCGCAGGATAAGTCAAAGACATATCTGGCCACGAATCCGGCGCTCACTTATATCATTACGGGTTTCGTCAACAGTGATACGCAGACGAGTGCCACCTCTGGTCAACCAACGCTTAGCACCACGGCAGTCACGGGCAGCAATGCCGGTACTTATCCCATCACGATAGTCGTTGGGACCTTGAGCGCGAGCGACTACACGTTCTCATTCGTCAACGGCACGCTGACCGTGAACAAGGCGACGCCCATTATTAACTGGAGCAATCCCGCCGACATTGTCTATGGCACGGCTCTGGGAGCTACTCAACTGAACGCAAGCGCCTCGAATCCGAATGACAGCTCGAATGTGGCCGGAAGCTTCGCCTACAACCCAACTTCGGGCACGGTTCTCAATGCGGGGAATAGCCGGGCATTAGCGACCACGTTTACCCCAACTGATAGCAGCAACTACAACGGCGCTGTGGGCGGCGTCTTCATAAATGTGTTGAAGGCGACGCCGGCGATTAATTGGAGCGATCCGGCGCCAATTAATCAGGGCACTCCGTTGAGCGCTACACAGTTGAATGCGACTTCGACTGTTGCGGGCAATTTTTCATATAACCCGGTGAGCGGCACAGTGCTGCCGGTTGGTAACGGCCAAGCTCTGAATACGCTTTTCACCCCGACGGATACGGTTAACTACAACAACAATGCTGCGACAGTGCATATCGATGTCCTGGCTAATGCTATCCCGGATACGATCTGGGTGGAGGACACGACGCCGGCAGGGGCAACGCTTTCGGGAGATGGCGAAGGATGGAATTGGATCAGTTCCAATCCGACTCCGTTTGCTGGAAGTTTAGCCAACCAATCGAACATAGTCAGTGGCTCACATCAGCACTAT
>DATNOG010000072.1:0-60855 GCA_035601415.1 Pyrinomonadaceae bacterium
TTTCGATTTCGGTAAAGTTGTCAGCGCAAACCACTGTATTAACATTCAAGCGAAAACGATCGCCGAACTTCGCCTTCAGCGGATAAAGCGACTCGACACATTCCAGCGCCTTTTCCCAGTTTCCCGGAACGCCCCGAATGCAATCGTGAGTCTTGCCGTAACCATCAAGCGCAATATTCAGGTAGAGATCGAGCTTTGGGTGCGCGCTTAGCGCATTATCGACAATCTCGCAGACGCGCGATTTGATCAGGCCATTTGTCGGAATGATCAGTCGATTGATCCGATTGTTTCTCGCAAACGTTCCAATAACCTGCGTAACGTCGCGGCGCAAGGTTGGCTCGCCGCCTGATAACCAAAGGTCAGTAATCTGCGGCATCGTGCGCGAAATCTTTTCGATCTGCTCGAAAGTGAGATCGCCCGGTTGATTTAACTCTTCGTGATAAAAACAAGTCTTACAAAATGCGTTGCAGCGCGAGGTAACAAACAGGATGACCGTACCCAGACGCTTTTCGCGTTTGGTTGAGCGTAGCAGCTGCACCAGTTGTACGGCTTTGTTTGGCATTTGTGTAGGACAGACATTGCTGTCTGTCCCGCTTTCCGCTTTACTAATTCTGGACAAACAGGAATGTCTGTTCCACTAATCGCGGGCGATAATGACAGCTTCGGTAGCTGATTTCAATTCGTAGGTTATTCCGCGCCACTTGATGCGACGCGAAGCAGCAGCAACCAGCGCGTTCCAAAGATAAAGCGCTGAAGTGAATGGCCACAGAACCAGGTGAAAGATCCAGCCGCGGCGCAACTCCCTTTTGTACCTGGGTAAAAGCAAAACTATCGCCTTCAGGCGAATGTGAGCCTTAAGCGTTCCCAGAAGATAAATGATCAAGAGCAGCAATAACGGGATAGCGATCGAGCTGTGCTGCAGCGCGCGGGCGACGACCACTATCGCACCGCCAAAGAACACCACGCAAAAAAGCAAGCTGCCAATCAGCACCGGCTTCCACAAATGCGGTGCGTAAACGCGAGTGATCTTCAACTGCCGGTTCGTAAACTCAAGCAGCTCTCTCAACGTGCAAGAGTCCAGCGCCGGTACCAGACAAGCGGGCACAAAATGAACCGGCAACTGCGCTTCATGTAACGCTCGCGTAAGAGTGAAGTCGTCGGACACCGTGCCGCGCCAGCGTTCAGTTATCCGCAACTTCTCGAAGGTCGATCGTCGAATGGCAGTCGAGCCACCCCAACAAAAATTCTTGTCGCGGCTGGCGCCCAACGCTGAAGCGATCGACGCATTCCAGACTGAACGAAAATGCGATGCGAGGCCGCCGTTAATCGGAATGAACCAACGATAGCCAGTCGCTGCTCCGAGCTTTTCATTGGCGAGTGGCGCAACCAGCGATCGCAACCAGTGGGATGGTGGCCTGGCATCAGTATCAACAAACACGAACGCTGCACCGCGCGGATCGCTTTCTGAAACAGCTACGCGCAGGTTGTGCACCTTCTGCCCACTATCGGTTGCAGCTCCCGCGATTATGATTTTAGTGGAAGCGCGATTCGTATGGCCCTGATCGTTGATTAATTTTCTAATCAATCCGAGCGCTGGGTCGTCTGCGCGGTCGCTGACGAAAATGATCTCGTAGGCGGGGTAGTCTTGCCGGAAAAGTGCGTTGATGTTTTCTTCCAAGCCGCCTTCCAACCCGCGACACGGAGCAAACACTGAAACATAAGGCGTGAAATCAGCTAAAGGTTTCGAGGCTTCACTTCGCACGTAAGCGGCAAAACGAAGCCCGCCTCGTAGCGAAATAATGCCAAGCCAGATGACAATCGCGGCAAGGAAGTAAAAGGCAAGCATTCATCTCTACTTCAAGGCCCCGGCGCCAATTGCCGCCAGCGGCGCGATCAGTTTTTGAGTGAGGTTAATTAACGGCTGCGGATAAACACCGATGAAGATGATGCCGGCTACCGAAACGCCCAAAGCAGTTTGCAAAGCAGGCGAGAGTGACAGCGGCTTGTCGTCAGCGATGCGATCGCCGAGGTACATCACCTTGATAAACCGTATGTAGTAGTAAAAAGAGACGACCGTGTTGATTATGGCCCAGCCCGCAAGCCAGTAATACCACGTCTTTCCTTCTGCGGCGCCGCGCTGCAAGAGTCCGCCGAAAAGAAAATATTTGCCAATAAACCCGCCCGTAATCGGCAAGCCACCAAGCGACAGCATGAAGATGGTCATCATCGCCGCCATGCCCGGCGCTTTCTGCGCCAGTCCGGCCATGTCGTCGACGTTGTCGCCAATGATGCCGCGCCGGCGCAGGCTGATCACAATGCCGAACGCGCCCATGTTCATGAGCGTGTAGACCAGCAGATAGATCACGAGGCCGGTGTAGCCATAACTGTTTCCGGCTACGAGTCCGAGCAACAGATAACCCGCGTTTGAGATTGACGAATAAGCCAGCAAGCGTTTCGAATTTTCCTGAGTGACGGCGGCCCAGTTGCCGACCATGATCGTTATGGCCGCCACCAGGCCAAGCAATGGCGCCCAGTCAGCGCGCATGCTGTTCAAGGCCTCGATGAAAATGCGCGCGTAGAGCGCAAAGCTTGCGGCTTTTGATCCCGTGGAAAGAAATGCGGTTACCGAAGTGGGCGCGCCTTCGTAAGCGTCCGGCGCCCACATGTGAAATGGCACGGCAGCAATTTTGAAGAACAAACCCGCGGCCAGGGCGATCATGCCCAGCAACAACATCGGTCTCAAACTGGGCCCTGTGGCCTCTCCGAGCGGTGTGGCACTTGCGATTGTGGCTACGCTGCGACCAATCTCTCCAAGATTCGTTGAGCCGGCGATGCCGTAAAGCAATGACATTCCGTAAAGCAGGATGCCGGATGAAAACGCGCCCAACAGAAAATACTTCATTGCCGCTTCATTTGAACGTTTCTCGCGCTTTGTAAAAGCCACCAGCACGTAAAAGGTCAGCGCCATCAGCTCCAAACTGATGTAGAGCGTAATCAGATCGTAGCCGCAGGCGAGAAACATCATGCCCACAGTGGCGAACAAAACCAGCGCGTAGTATTCGCCGTGCTGTTCCCCTTCGATATCGAGATAGCGAGTGGAAATCGCAATCGCCAGCGCCGCTCCCACCAGAAAGATGCCTTTGAAAAGCAGTGCAAAGCCGTCGATGCGAACCATTCCGTAGAAGCCATCGAGCGGCAGCGTGTCACGAACGGACCACCATTGCAGACCAAGCGAGGCAAAGGCGAGACCAACTCCGAGCAACGAAAAATATGCGACGAGTTTGCTCTTGCGATAAGGCAGAATAACTTCCATCACCAGTGCGAGGCAGGCACAGACCGTCAAGATCAACTCTGGCGCAATGAGCTGCAAATTTGCCACGTTGAAGAGCGCGGTGGTGTTGGCTTGAAGAAGGAACATGTAGTCAGTAATCAGCAGTCAGTAGTTTGTGGTCGTAGGTCGTCACTCAAGGAGTTCAGAGTACAACCTTCAGGTTGCTGCTGTGGAAGAAGCAAGCTAAAGCTTGGACTCTGAACTAGTAGTTCATCACTCATCAACCATCACTTCCCGACCGCTGCGCGTTGTTGCACGTCAACTCCCGGCGGCAGGCCCGGAATCGGATAAGTCGGGCGCACCTGGCGCACGACCGCGTTAACCGGGCGTTCGATGTAGCTGAGAAATGGTTTCGGATAGATACCAATCCATAGCGACATAATCACCAGCGGCGTCATGTAGATCCATTCGCGCGTGCTCAGGTCAACCAGCTTTTCGTTCTTCGGATTATCAATCGTCCCGAAAAACATTCGCTGATAAAGCCAGAGCATGTAACCCGCATTTAGTATGATTCCCAGCGCGCCCAACGCGGCCCACATCGGATTGGCTTCGAAAGCGCCGCGCAACGAAAGAAACTCGGAAACGAAGACGCACAGTAACGGCAAGCCGATGGCGGTCATTACCATCGAAAGAAATACTGCTGCGTACCCCGGCATGACGTGGGACAGGCCGCCAAATTCCGCGACGTTGCGCGTGTGCCGCCGTTCATAAATGATTCCGACTAAAAGAAATAGAGCTGCTGAATAGATGCCGTGGTTGATCATGTGCAGCACGGCGCCGTTGAGCCCGTTCGGATTCAACGCGAATAGACCCAACATCACAATGCCCATCGAGGAGACCGACGAATAGGCCACCAGTTTTTTGACGTCGCCGTCCTTCTTCACCACGAAATACATTGCGGCCAGCGCGCCATAGATTATTCCCACGATCGCCAGGAAGATCATTACGCTGCGCACACCAAACTGATGGTTCGTGCCGGTAAAGAAATAGCTTTCGTCGGCAGAAGCAGCAGGAAACATCGGAATATTAAAACGATAAAAGCCGTATGTGCCTAACTTCAGCAGGATGCCGGCAAGGATTACTGAACCGGCGGTGGGCGCTTCGACGTGAGCGTCCGGAAGCCAGGTGTGAAACGGAAACATCGGCACCTTGATGGCAAACCCTAGCGCAAAAGCAAAAAACAAGAGCACTTGCATCGCGCCCATCGGCATCACTTTTCCTAGTGCCTGAAGATAGAGAATATTGAATGTCCCGGTGCCGTTTGCAATCGCGGCCTGGTAACTATCATTCACGAGCCTGCTCGCTTGCTGATTACCGGCGAGAAGATCGATCATCGGTTGGGTAATCTGATTGGTGAGCGCCGTGTCCTGAGTAAGAAAATAAATCTTCAACACGCCGAGCAACATCACAACCGATCCGACCAGCGTGTACAGAAAGAATTTTATTGCCGCATACAACCGGTTCTCGCCGCCCCAGATTCCGATTAAGAAGTACATCGGCACCAGCGAGACTTCGAAGAACAGATAGAAGAGAAACAGGTCCATCGAAGTGAAGACACCGACCACCGCTGTCTGTAATAAAAGCAGTAAAACGTAATATTCTTTTTCGCGTTTTTCGATGTATTTCCAGGATGACAAGGCGGCTATGACTCCCAGCAGTGTCGTCAACACAATCAACAATACGGCCACGCCATCCGCTCCCATTTGATAGCGCGCGCCAATGACCGGTACCCACTGATGATCCTCTAGGAATTGCATGCCGCCCAATGCCCGGTCATACTTCAGCAGCGCCAGCGACGCGACGAAGGCCACGCCAAACCAGGCGGTGGCAAACTTTTTGATTTGATCTGACTGGCCCTTCTTGAAGAGAACCAGGATGATGAGCGCGCCCAGCGTTGGCAGCCAGGTTACGATTGAAAGTATGGGCAGACTGTTCATGATTTATCGTCCGTAGTCAGTAGTCAGTTGTCAGTTGTTTTCGATTTCTGAGCCAGCCAAAACCTCGACCTTTAACAAGCGGTCAGACCGCAACTGACTACTGACAACTGACCACTCGAACCCCACTTCAAAGTCCCAACGCGAAAATGCTCTTGACGGCTCTGGCGATGTCGGCGCCGAAGAACAACGCCACCGCGGCAACCAGACCGAGCACCATCACCAGCGCGTAATTTTGTGCAAAGCCTGTCTGTGCGGCACGGAATAAGGGCGACATTAGACGCGCAACAAACGCGGCGATTGCATTCACTACTCCATCTACAAAATACTGATCAGTGCCGCCGGTGATGCGGCTTGATAGTCGTGTCAACCACGCGGAACCATTCACACCGCCGTCGATCACTTTTGAGTCGAATGCGAATACGCCTCGCGCGAGGTCCATCACCCGTCGTGTGACCGCCCAGCCAAAAAATTCATCGACCCAATATTTGTTGTAGCTGGCCTGATAAAGCGGCTTTAGTCGCGCCGCCCAAATGTCCGGCAAGCGCGTGTCCTTTACATAGAAAAGAAAACCAAGACCAATGCCGGTGCCAGCGACTAACAGAGAGATGAGAATGAACAGCCACTCGGTAGCAGTCTCGCTGCCGAGCTTCGCCTCAGCGGCATGCGCCAGATTGAAACCTTCGCTGCCATAAGGCGCAGGCGACTCAACCGGCAACGCTTGGGTGGTCAATGCCGCTCGCCTCTCGATAACTTCCAGCGGCTTGCCGTAACTGTCGACCATCTCTTCCTTGCCAAAATAATGCGTTGCGGGGTTCCAGATGATCGGATCCATGAAGTTGACGATATTCATGCGGCCGCCGATGTGCTTGCCGCCAGTAAATGCAGTGCTAATTCCCACGAAGCCGCCGACTGTTGCCAGCACAGCGAGCACCGCCAGCGGCACCCACATCGATGCGGGCGATTCGTGTGGGATAGGCGTGTGATGTTCGAGAGTGTCGTGATCGTGATTGTGCACTTCGTGCTCAACCGTATGGTCATGGCCGTTGAGAAATTTTTCTTTACCCCAGAACGTCATTGCCACCAGCCGCGTCATGTAGAAAGCAGTGCAGGTGGCGGCAATCGTGCCGACAATCCAAACGATCCAACCAACAGGTATGTATCGCGTCGAGGCCGCATTCCAAAGAATTTCATCTTTGGACCAGAAACCGCTGAAGGGAATGATGCCGCAGATTGCCAACCAGCCGGCGAGAAAAGTCAGATAGGTATACGGCATGTACTTTCGCAGGTTTCCCATGCGACGCATGTCCTGTTCGTGATGCATGCCGTGAATGACGCTGCCGGCGCCGAGGAACATCAGCGCTTTGAAAAATGCGTGCGTCATCACGTGGAAGATGCCAATGACAAATGCGCCGACCCCGCAAGCCATAAACATGAAGCCCAGCTGCGACACGGTCGAGTAGGCAAGAACTTTCTTAATGTCGTTTTGGGTAATGCCAATCGTCGCCGCAAATAAAGCAGTGGCCGCGCCAACCAAAGCGACAACCATCATCATTGTCTGCGAATGCTGGAAAATAACGTTGGTGCGCGTCACCATGTAAAGTCCGGCCGTCACCATCGTGGCTGCATGAATCAGCGCCGAAACAGGAGTTGGACCAGCCATCGCATCCGGCAACCAAACGTGCAACGGCAGTTGTGCAGATTTGCCGCAAGCGCCGATGAACAGTCCCAACGCTATCCACGACAACAGACCCCAATGGCCCAGCCGCTCCAATGGATAACTCGCTGCCTGACCGAACACATCAGTGTATTGCGAGGTGCCAAACGTCGCGATCACGCCAAAGATCGCCAGCGCGAACCCAAAGTCGCCGATACGATTCGTGATGAATGCTTTCCGCGACGCATTCGCGGCTTCCTGGCGATCAAAGTAGTAACCAATCAACAGGTAGGAACAAAGACCAACTCCTTCCCAACCGACAAACATCATCAGGAAGTTTGAGCCCATCACCAGCACAAGCATGGAAAACATGAACAGGCCCATGTATGCGAAGAAGCGATAGAAGCCGGTGTCGCCATGCATGTAGCCGGTGGCGAAAACAAAGATACAAAGACCGACGCCGGTTACGATGAGCATGAAGATCGATGACAGCGCGTCGAGTTGATAACTCCATTCCACATTGAGCAGCGCGCTGCCGCCATGCGTTACTCCGGGAGTGACAATTGATTGATTGCGCTGGTCCGGCGCGCGCGCGCCCGCTTTTGTTACCGCCTCCTCCGCTGTTGTCTCAAATGCGCTCCAATTTGCACCCTGGGTGATGCGAACTGCTCCACCTGGAATCCAGGTGAAGTTGAATGCGCCGTCCTGGCTGGTGACATAAGTCTGCGGCCACATCGCGTTACTGCTGAATGCGTACGAGTAAACCGCCGCGAACGTGATGAGAAATGCGAGCGCTATGGAGCCGACCGCAATACTGCTGATTAGCTTCTCGGAAAAACGAAACTTCCGCCCGAGCAGGCCGTTGATGGCCGCGCCGGCGAGAGGAAGAAGTGGAACTAGCCAGATGTAGCGATGCATACGGTGACAGGTGACAGGTGACAGGTAACAGGTAAGACAAGCAGTTTTTACTTGTCACCTGTCACTCGTCACTTGTCACCACTTCAGGATATCAATCTCATCAACCCAGATCGTTTCTTTATTGCGATAGAGCGCAATCACAATTCCTAAACCAATCGCCGCCTCAGCGGCCGCAACCACAATCACAAACACCGCAAAAATCTGTCCCGCCACCGCATTCACGTTTCCCGTGTCCTGAAGGTAACGAGACATGGCAATGAAGTTAAGATTGGCCGCATTCAGAATCAGCTCGATCGACATGAAGATGACGATGATGTTGCGCCGCGTCAGCACGCCGGCAACGCCGATGATAAAAAGCAACGAGCCGATGATTAGAAACTTCGAGAGGTCGGGATGCTGTGCCTTTTCCCAGGCGGTCGCAATGCGCCCATTGCTTGCAGTCTGAAACAACAGGCCGAGCGCGGGACTTAGGAAGTTAAAGAGTAAAAATTGCATCTGCCTATTGCGCTATTGTCGGTTCAAGTTTTGCAATCTCGGGATCGTGTTGCGCTTCACGTTGCAAAATTTCCGGCGCCGTGTCGTCAACGGCCGCTTCCTGCTTCAACGTGCGGGCCAACATCACGGAACCGATGATTGCTACCAGCAACAAAACACTGGCTATTTCAAAAGGCAGCGAACCGTAGCGGTAAAGGACACTGCCCACGCGTTCAGTTTCTTTGGTAATTCGCGAAGAGCCTGTTGCTGCTTGGGGTAGCTTCTGTTCGTCCGCAGTGCGCTGCTCACCCGCTGCGCTTACTGCGACCTCATCTCGTTTCTGCAAACCTTCATAGCCAAGATTGATTGCGTAGAGCAGTCCGCCGACAAGTAGCGCGCAAAAGATGACGCTGGTGGTTACCTGTCTGGGATGGTTGAAAATCTCTTCACTGCCGCGTTCTTCCGAGCCTACGTTCACCAGCATGATGACGAAGAGAAACAACACCATCACGCCGCCAACGTAAACAAGTATCTGCACCCCGGCGATGAACTCCGCGCGCAGCAGAATAAAGAGGGCGGCTACCGAAACCAGAGAAGAGATCAAAAAGAGCGCACTGTGAATGGTGTTGCGGGCCATCACGGTCAATAGCCCCGCGAAGATGGCCGCGATGGAGAAAATCCAGAAGAAGACTGATTCCCAACCGGAGAGCACCATAATGATGAATTATGAACGCTGAACGATGAATCCTATCGTCGTACCTTAACGGTTTTAACTAAAGCTACGAAAATTGCCGCCAACTCGTCCGCTTCCTGACACAATCCCGCTAGCTTCTCCTTTTTTGCAATCCCACAGTCGATCAGAAGATTCATCCAATAGATTGACTCTTCAAGTTCCTGCAAACCGGCTTCAAGCTTGCTAATGAACTCAGCATTCGATCTTGATCTTGTCGCTTCGTGATAATGAGCGCCGACAGATGTTCCGCTTCGTAGCAGTTGCTTTCCTAAGACTTGAGCTTCGGCCGTCTTGGGCAACGACGTATAAAGCTTTACGATTCGCAGAGCGAAAGCTCGCGTTCGCAGGCGCAAGTCGTGTTTTGCGTCTGACGTTCCGCGTTCATCATTCATAGCTCATCGTTCATCTCGTGTACTTGACCGTCTCGCGTCCCTGCTCGAGCATCTCGCGGTTCCAAACGAAGCCGGCGCGCGAATAAGTTGCCAACTCAAAGTCCTGAGTCAATTCCAGGCACGAAGTCGGGCAGGCCTCCTGGCAGAGCGCACAGAACATGCAGCGCGAAGTGTCAAAGATAAATTCGTCGAGCACTTTTTTCTTGCGCGGCTTGCCGGCGACGATGATCTCGACGTCCATCGCCAGTACGTCTATGCAATCTTCCGGACAAGCAATCGCGCAAAGGTTGCAGGCGATGCAAAGCGTGTCGTGCGTTTCCGGATCCATGTTGAGTCGCGGCGCGCCATGGAAACGCGGGGCCACGTCCGGTCGAACTTTCGGATACTGTTCGGTGTAAATTCCCTTGCCTGCCACCGCGTCCTTATCAGTGACGGCGCCAATGTTGTATTTCAGGGTGAGACGCAAACCCTGCAACAGGTCGGCCATAAAAAAGCGGCGAAGCTTTTCCATGAATTTGGGCTTGGGAACTTTTACTAAAGGCATGTTGTTATTTCCGCTTACCGATTTTCGATTGCCGAATTAAACCACGGCGCGTTGCGTGGCAGTTCTGGTTTTACTTTGCTCATCGTTCCGATCGGCAATGTCTTAGCCTTCGCTTGCCGCCGGGGCAACAGGCGCGACGGCCGGCTTTCCGCGCGGCACATTCACCAGCCGAATGTTTCGGCGTTGGCTCTTCAAATTGAAATCGCGCGAGCGCCAATTGATCCTCGCCAGAAAAAGTCCGGTTAGACCAAGTCCGGCGAGACCCATCACAATCATCAGGGCCTTTCCGCTTGGCGTCAGATTGAGACCAGCCGACAGCGAGTCGATAGTTCTCATTCCATGCCAGCCGTTAAGCGCTTGAACTAGAAAGATCGCAAGTGCCGAGAGCACGATGTTGATGAGTGCCGACGGAATCAACCACTTCCATCCAATGTCCATCAATTGATCGTAACGAAAGCGCGGCAGCGTCCACCGCAGCCAAAAATACAAGTACAAAATCGTCAACAGCTTCGTAACAAAAACTAATAAACTGACTATAACATAGAGGTTGTGATAGCCCTTTGCCTCCGTTAGTCGGAAGACAAATGGAAAATACCAGCCGCCGAGATAGACTGTAACTGCCACCGCCGAGACGATCACCATCGCCGCATACTCGGCCATGAAGAACAGCGACCAGCGAAAACCGGAATACTCGGTGTGGAAGCCGGCGACCAATTCAGATTCAGCCTCCGGCAGGTCAAACGGCGCGCGATTGTTTTCGGCGATGCCGCTGACCAGAAAAATCAGAAATCCCAGCGGCTGGTAAACGAAAAACCAAACTGAGTCGGTCTGCTGCGCGCTGACCACTCCCGAAAGTGAAAGCGTACGCGCAAACATCAATGCGCCCACCAGAGACAAAGCCATCGCTACTTCATAAGAAACCATTTGCGCGCTTGAACGCAGCGCGCCCAGCAGCGAATACTTTGAATTCGACGACCAGCCCGCCAGAATCAACGCCAACACACCGACACTCGACACGGCCAGGACGAACAGTAAACCGATGTTCACGTCCGTTATCACGGCCCAATCCGGGCCAAATGGAACTACCGAAAAGGTGATAAAGGCCGCGGCAACTGCGATGTAAGGAGCGAAGAAGAAGATCCAGCGGTCGGCTTTCTCAGGGATGAAGTCTTCCTTCGTTAGGAGTTTAATTCCGTCCGCGATTGGCTGTAACAATCCCCATGGACCAACCCGCATTGGCCCCAGCCGTGCCTGCATGAACGCTGAAATCTTTCGCTCGAGATAAGTGGCGTAAGCGACCCAGCCGGCCACAATCGTCACTACCAACCCAATCTGAATGAAGGGCCAGATGACGTAGTTAATTGTGCCGGCGCTGAAAAACTTCAGCAGCAGCTGGTTAATGAAATCAATTGGAGCGAAGAAGAGCACAAAACGTCCTTTATCTCTTGCTCTTCTCTGTGCGTCCTCTGTGTTCTTTGTGTCTCTGTGGTGAATCAGGCTTTGAAAACATTCACCACAGAGACACAGAGGGCACAGAGCCTACACAGAGAAATCCAGATGGTTATCGATCAATCTCACCCAAAACAATATCCAGCGTGCCAATGATCGCAACCACGTCGGCAACCAGGTGTCCTAAACAAAGTTGCTTCAGCGCTTGAAGATTGATTAGCGATGGCGGCCGCACCCGCACACGCCACGGTTGCGCTGTTCCATCTGAGACGAGATAACAACCTATCTCGCCTTTCGGGCCTTCGATCGAGTGATAGTAATCGCCCACCGGGGGCTTAACTATTTTCGGCAACTTCGCATTCACTGGTCCATCGGGCAACTTGTCCAACGCCTGATCGACGATGCGTCGCGACTGCCGCATCTCTTCGAGGCGAACTAAATAACGATCATAGGTATCGCCATTTTCACCCAGCGGAATATCAAAATCCATGTCGGCATAAGCCGCGTATGGCCGCGACTTGCGAATGTCCCAGGCTACGCCCGAGCCGCGCAAAGCTGGACCAGACAAACCAATTGCCACTGCTTCTTCGCCTGAGATTACGCCGATGCCGACTGTGCGGCTGAGCCAGATACGATTCTCCGAAAGCACCGTTTCATATTCATCAAGGCGCGTGGGAAAATTATTGACAAAGCGCTGTACGTCTTCGGCAAAGCCATCGTAAGCATCGTTTGGCATGCCGCCAACGCGCCACGCGTGACAAGTGAGTCGCGCACCAAATTGTCGCTCGAATATTTTCAGTATTTCTTCGCGCTCGCGCAGCGCCCAAAGCAAAACCGTAACGGCGCCGATATCGAGCGCGTGCGTTGCGAGCCATAACAAGTGAGACGCAATACGATTCAGTTCCGTCAGAATTGTTCTAAGGTAATGAGCGCGCGGCGGCACCGGCAGCCCCATCATCTGCTCAACGGTTTCTACCCAAACGAGACCGTTGGAAACCGCTGCGATGTAGTCGAGTCGATCCCAGTACGGTGCAATCATCGTGTACATGCGGTTCTCGGCGATCTTCTCCATGCCGCGATGGAGATAGCCGATGTCGCAGTCGAGATCGATGACAGTTTCTCCGTCAAGCTTCAGGATTACGCGCAGCACGCCATGGGTTGATGGATGCTGCGGCCCCATGTTCAGCACCATCTCTGGGCTGTCTAGCAGCGTCTCCCGAGTTGTGGCGATTTCTACTTGATGCATATTTTGCGTAGCACAGACTTTAGTCTGTGGTTCCTTGTGGCACAGACTTCAGTCTGTGGCATTCTTGTGGCAACACAGACTGAAGTCTGTGCTACTAATTAAGCGGCGGCCGGCGCTGGTTCGGATGGAACGTAACAACCGGTCACCTTCCACGGTTCGATGATCAAACCAATTTCTGTCGCTTCGCCGGTCAAACGCTTTTTTGCCAGCTTACTGATGATTGCCGTGGCTGCGCTCGCTTTGTTCCAAACGTTGCGCGGTTCCATTGTTTCAGTCAAGACAAAGCCCGCCACTTTCGCAGCCTCCGGCGTGTCGAAAACTTTTGCGTCATACTGGGCGGCGATCTCTTTTGGGGTCATTGCAATTCGTAAATCGTAAATCGTGAATCGTAAATAGCAAAAAACTTATTCATAAACAAACCCGGCTTATCGGAACTCATCAACGGTGCGCGCTCTGACTATTTACGATTTACGATTCACGATTTACTTGTCTTTCGGCATGACTTCTTTCCCGCCTTGAAAGATTTCGCGCATCATCCGCTCTTGCGGTACGGAAAGTATCTCCAGACCATAGCCGCGTCGTTGCTCGAGTTGTTCGCGTTGCACCTCGCTCATTACCGGCAAATGTCTTTGCGTCCAGGCATTCTCAATAAATTCGAGCGGGTAATCTTTTCTGAGTGGATGCCCTTCCCAGTCTGGCGGCAACAGAATCCGGCGCAGGTCAGGATGATTGTTAAAGGTCACGCCAAACAGATCGTAAACCTCACGCTCCATCCAATTTGCCGCAGGCCAGACGCCAGTTACGCTGTCAACGCTCGCGCCTTCCGCAATTGACACTTTCAAGCGGACCCGTTCATTTCGGCTGATCGAAAAAAGGTTGTAGACAACTTCGAGCGGCGCCTCGATGCGCATCGGATAATGAACACAAGTAAGATCCGACAAATAATTAAAACGTGCATCCTGATCGTCACGAAGAAACGTGCAGACTTCGACGATGCTTTTCGCTTCAATGCGGACCGCAAGCTGGCCCAAAAACTCCAACGGCTCACTGAGTGCGCCCGCGAACCGCGCCTTCAATTTCTTTACTAATTTGTTTTCGGAAGCATCGACCGGCTTGGGTCCTTCTTCCTTCTTTTTTACTGGAGCTTTCGGAGCGCCGGCGGCGGGAGGTGCGGCCTTTTCGGCAAGTGATTCTTTTACAGCGGCAACGCGCGACTTCGCCTGCTCAACCATCGCGGCTTTTTCTGCGTCCGCGCCGACCAGTTCACCGCCGGCGGGAATGGCGGCAGGCGGTGGCCTGCCCGTGGAGTCCGCAGGCACCACTACACCCGCAGGTCTCTTTGCAGTCTCGTCCGCCGGTTTGCCCTGATCGGGCTTGTCGCTGTCTTCGGCCATTAGCTTTTAGTCTCGAGCTCACACTGTCACTGGAAGTGCGATCGGTACGACATTGATCGCGCCCACGACTTAGGCGAAGTGTAGCTATTGCAAAAGGTCGGCAGAAATGGATTTAAACATGGCGCTAATACGCTGTCAACAAACTTGTTTTCGCTTGTTCCTGTGAACGCAGACTGTGGTTTACGCGCGGAGAATGGCGATAACTCGCCGTAATGATCGACGACATTCGTGAAGCAAACTGAATGTTTGGCTTATCAACCTCAACTTGACCATACAACCCGCGAAACCCTATCATGTGATGTTTGAAAATCAGGCGTTTAGCTGTCTAGTTTAGCTGTCTATAGGTGAGGAAGACCCATGAAACCAGGAATTCATCCCGACTATCACGAGATTACTGTTAGCTGCGCGTGCGGGGAGACGTTTAAGACGCGTTCAACCAAGAAAGGTGACTTGCACGTAGAAATTTGCTCGGCCTGCCACCCGTTTTTTACCGGTAAACAGAAATTGGTCGACACAGCAGGACGCGTTGATCGCTTCAATAAGCGCTACGGCAAGAAAACACCAACGGAAACTACCACTGCCGGCTGAACCGCATTGAGTTTGGGTTTCTACGAGGATGACCAAGTTGATTTCGAAACGACACTAGCGAAACTTCAAGATCAGGCGCCGGCTGCGGTTGAGCGTTCAAGCTTTAGCTTGCCTTCTAAGGCAAGCCGGCTAAAGGTTGAACTCAAAACGAGCCGGCGTTAGTGTTTAGTAGGACAGACATTCCTGTCTGTCTTGTAGGATAGACATTCTTGTCTGTCCAAAAACGAAGAAGGACAGGCAGGAATGCCTGTCCTACAGGTAATCACATTGAGCACAAACGAACGAGATCTAATTGTCGGCGGCCAGGCGGTGATTGAAGGCGTCATGATGCGCACGCCGAACGCCTACGCCATCGCAGTACGCAAGGCGGATGGAACCATCGTCAATACGGCGGCGCGACTGCCGAAGTTGGGCGACAAATATCCGCTGTTAAAGCTGCCGGTGTTGCGTGGCAGCGCCGTACTGGTGCAATCGATGGGTCTGGGGATTAAGGCCTTGAATTACTCTGCGAACGAAGCGTTTGCAGACGCACAGGAAGCGGAAGTTGAAGAAGTGGAAATCGCGCTGACACCTGCCGTGATTGAAGGCGAGGGCGATTTCGCCGGCGTCACCGGCGGAGTTCCGGGACTGTTTCCGATTCCCACACAAAAGAGATCGAAGGATGAACTGAAGAAAGGCGGCACGACGGCCGCTGCGGGCTCGATTATTTTCGCGTTGGTCTTTAACGTCCTGCTGTTCGTCGCCGCTCCGCTTCTGTTAACCAATGCGCTGTTCATTGCTGCTGGTTGGGCGCCGACGCCTTCGGTAACTTCAACAACTGCGCCGGCTGCTCAGGCGACTCGCGCAAACGACTCGCCGGTAGTTGCGACCGAGAACAAAGACCAGACCTGGTACGCACGCACCTGGGTCGCAACCAAGACGTATCTTCATCCCGTGCGGCCTTCAATTGCCTTCAATCTGGTCGATGGCGTGATACGCATGTCGTTTTTCCTGATCATGATATTCAGCTTTTCGTTGCTGAAAGATTTGCGACGCGTGTTCGAGTATCACGGAGCAGAACACAAAACCGTGTTCACCTGGGAAGCGGGTCTGCCGCTAACAGTGGCAAATGCGCGCCCGCAACCGCGGCAACATCCGCGCTGCGGCACCAGCTTTTTGATGATTGTGATGCTGGTGTCAATCGTGTTGTTCTCAGTCGTCAAGTTTGATTCGCTGATCTACAACTTTCTGGTGCGCATTGCGCTGATTCCGATCGTTGCCGGCGTTTCGTATGAAATAATTCGCGTGTCGGCGAAAAAGGAGAGCGGCTGGTTCTTCAAGATGATCACGCGGCCCGGGGTTTGGCTGCAAAACATAACAACGCAAGAGCCCGACGATCAACAGCTCGAAGTTGCTATTGAAGCGCTGAAGGAATCGCTGAAGCTCGAACCGCAACCGGGCGCAGCGGCGCTGGCGCCGATGTCGTAAGTACGTGTCCGTTGTTGAAACGTTCGTGGTTTCTTCCCCTCCCTTTGGGAGGGGTTAGGGGAGGGTGCGAAGCTTGACGTGCACAAGCCCTCTCCCCAACCCTCTCCCAAAGGGGAGAGGGAGAAAGACGACAAACTGAAGTTTGTCGGACAAAGCATATGTTACAGAGACTCGAACAAATCGAAGCCCGCTACGAAGAGCTTGCGAATGAACTGTCTGCGCCGGAGTTGCTCGCGGACCAGGCGGCGTATACCAAAGCGGCCCGGCAACACAGAAACCTCGGCGAGATAGTTGATAAGTATCGCACCTGGAAAACGTTGAACGAAGAGCTGACTGGTGCGCGTGAGTTGCTCGACAGCGCCGAGGATGACGAGATGCGCGAGATGGCGCACGCTGAGGTTGAAACACTGCAGCAGAAGCTCAAAAAAACTGACAGCGAATTGAAGCTACTGCTCGTCCCGTCCGATCCGAACGACGAGAAGAATGTGATTGTGGAGATTCGCGCCGGCACCGGTGGCGATGAGGCGAGCTTATTCGCTGCCGACATGCTGCGAATGTATAGCCGCTATGCCGAGAAGCAGGGCTGGCGCTTTGAAGTGCTCGATTCTTCCGAAACGGGAATTGGCGGCATCAAAGAAGCCGTGATTTTGATCGAAGGCGACAAAGTTTATTCAAAGATGAAACACGAGTCGGGCGTGCATCGCGTACAACGCGTGCCGCAGACTGAAGCCAGCGGACGTATTCACACTTCTGCGATTACCGTAGCAGTGCTGCCCGAAGCTGAAGAAGTTGACGTGAAGATCGATCCGAAGGATTTGCGCATCGACACTTTCTGCTCATCCGGACCTGGCGGCCAGTCGGTTAACACGACTTATTCCGCCGTCCGCATTACCCATTTGCCCACCAACGTCGTCGTTTCCATGCAGGACGAAAAGTCGCAAATCAAAAACCGCGAAAAGGCGATGCGCGTGTTGCGCGCGCGTTTGCAGGAGCTTGAAGAACAGAAGCAACACGACGCGGTTGCCAGCGAACGCCGTTCAATGGTTGGCTCTGGCGATCGTTCTGAGAAAATCCGCACTTACAACTTCAAGGAAAACCGTGTAACCGATCATCGCATCGGGCTGACGATTCACCAGCTCGATCTCGTCATGGAGGGAAACCTCGACGAAATCATCCAGGCCCTCATCACCCACGATCAGGCTGAGAAACTCAAGAAAGAGGCGGTTGCGGCTTAAAAAAGTGCTGAGTGCTGAGTACTGAGGTTCAGGCTTCGTTCCAAGTTCGAATTAACTCGATGGTGTTTAGCTCGGCACTCAGTACTCAGCACTCAGCACTCAGCACTATGTCCCTGACCACCCACGTCGTCATCATTCGTCACGGCCAATCGCAGGGCAACGCCGAAGGTCGCTTTGGTGGCCACACCGACACGCCTCTCTCGGCCCGCGGTCGCAAACAGGCCGAAGCTACAGCACGCGCGCTGGCCTCGGAAAAATTCGATGCTATTTATTCCAGCGATCTGCCGCGAGCGATTGAAACTGCGACGCCGTTAGCTAAGCGCGTTGGCATTGCCCTCGAGGCTACGGAAGCATTGCGCGAACGCAGCGTCGGCGTGATGGAAGGTTTAACTTTCGAAGAAGCTGCGGAACAACACCCGGAACAATATCAGGCGCTGCTGCGACGCGATTTCGAACACGTGTTAGTAGGCGGGGAAAGCTACCGGCAAACGCTCGATCGCGCGTCACGAAAACTTGACGAGGCAATCGAGCAGCATAAGGGCGGACGGATTGTGATGTTTGCGCATACCGGGACGATCTGCATTCTCATCCTACATTTGATGGGCGCCTTGGATGCGCCGGACCTCAAACCAGTTTGGATAGCCACATCGAATTGTGGCATTGCGCGCTTTGATCTGAGGTCAGACGGTTTCGTGCGCGTTCTCAGTATCAACGACACGCGTCACCTGGAAGGCATCTAGCTTAGCTCAAAACTATTAGCCGCGGATTTACGCGGATGAACGCGGATTCGGATTCAGACCAAACCAAATAAGGATACTGAGAATTGTTTTTTCCGATCCGCGCAGATCCGCGTTAATCCGCGGCCAGATCCTTATGGAGCAGTAATCCGGGCGCGTTCGGCGTTCGTCCAATCGCAGAGTGTTTTCACATCGTCAGCAGAAAGTTTTGAACTCGGATGAAGCGGTGTATATATGCTAAGGGGCATCTTGCCATCCTGAACCTGCTCACACATGTCTCTTAGTCTGCGAGACTGCTTGTCTTTATCGTAGCTGCCCCACTGGGAAAAATTCATCATGCTTCGTGCGTCATTCACGTCACTAATGACAAGCCAGGAAACCGGCGCGACGTTGCTATACCACGGCCAACGCGTCTTATTTGAATGACAATCGTTACAGGAGCGATCGAATATGGCCTCTGCTTGCGGACTAACTTGTAAACGTGACTCAATAGTTTGGGTTGGATCAATCGCAGGATTGGTCTTGGCGGGACGAATAAACTGAATAGCCACAAACGCGCAGACAAGAGTAATAAACACCCAGCGAAAAATTCTCGAAAGTTTCATTCCTGTTCTCCGGCGGCGTGCCGAGTAATCCTGACGGCCAGTCTAAGAAACAGCAGGCGCAAAGGGCACCGCGTGAAGCGGATCTCTTTGCGCCCTCAATTCAATGCATCACTAGTTCTTACGAAAACGCTCAACGCGTGACGCGAACCAGCATCTCGGTTCCCGGCTCGATTCTCAGTTCTTTGCTTCCCTGGATTGCGAGTGAGCCGGCGCCGCCGGCGCCGCCGAGTATCAACCCAATCGCCGCGCCTTTGCCACCGCCCGCGATTGCGCCAATGATCGCGCCGGCTCCCGCGCCAATGCCGGCGCGCTTGAGTGTTTGATTGCCGCGACTGCGAGATTCGACTCCGCCTTCGTTGTCTGCCCGCCCGGTATCGCTGCCATAAACTCGCGTCACATAACCATGTAACGTGCCGGTGCGGTCACCCAGCGTAATTGTATCGAATGCCAGGTTCATGCTGGTGCGGCCCTGTATCTTTCCTGACTTTTGAATCGAGCTGATGTGCCCGGTGATCCTGGCTTCATTAAAGCGCACCGGATCAAGCGCGGTCGCCGTAAAGCGATCGCCGACGCGCGAGTCTTTGCTTGACAACGTGTCTTCGATGCGAATTTTCAGATTGGTCCCGATCGGAACGATTGGCCCAAGCGGCGTCGTGCCGATCTGGGTCGTCGTCCGTCGCGCGGCGCGCCTGAGTCTAGGCCGCGTGCGCCTCTGCGCGTCAATCAACATTGGCAACGACAGCATAACTAAAAGAGTCAACAGCGATATCAATCGCTTCGAATTAACCGACTTCATTTTGTGAACCTCCGCAGCGCATCAGCGTGCGCACAAGTAAAATTGTTTAGAACGCGAGGGGGGTACTAAGTAGGATAGACATTCCTGTCTGTCCCCTATTTACGACGAAGAGGACAGGCAGGGATGCCTGTCCTACCTATCAAACGGGGGCGGCCGCATTTTGCGTTTCGGAATTCTCCAGCAGCAACTCTTCACCGTCTTCCAGCGACTGCTGCCGGTGAACCGTGCCATCCGATTCAAAGATGTAGGCGGAAGGCGCTTCGCGCATGATGATATCCTGCAAACGCATCAAGCCGTAAAGTAAAGCTTCGGGTCGCGGGGGACAACCGGGGATGTAAACGTCAACGGGGATGCAGCGATCGACACCCTGCATTGTCGAGTAGGAATCAAACGGTCCGCCAGTCGAGGCGCAAGCACCCATCGCAATCGCCCATTTCGGCTCGGGCATCTGTTCATAGACTCTGCGAACTACTGGTCCCATCTTCAACGTGACTGTGCCGGCGATAATAATTAGGTCGCTTTGTCTCGGGCTCGGCCGAAACACGCCGGCGCCAAAACGATCAATGTCGAATCGACCGGCGCCGGTCGCAATCATCTCGATGGCGCAACACGCGAGTCCGAAAGTCATGGGCCACAATGCCGACTTACGCGCCCAGTTCACCACTGGCGCGGTCATGTCGAGCGCTTTTGCGCCAACAGTTCGCCGCACCGAGTTCATCAGCGTGTCAAATCTGGTTAGGACAAATCCCTGGTCGTGCTCAGCCATGGTTCATTGCCGATTTCCGATTGCCAATTGCCAATTGGCTTTTTGTGCTACGTGTAAGTGTATCCGAAGCGGAGATTCTAGAGCTTGCCATTATCTTGGCCAATTCGTTGGCCTCGTTGAGCAAGGGCTCAACCTGTTCCTGCCTTAAGAGTTCACCTTCGACTATCAATTCCATCCAGTAGGCACTCTCGTCTGCTTCCTCTTCAACTACACCAATCCTTGCGACAAACTCTGCCTTTGATCGACTGCGACAAGTTGCTCGATAATTTGCGCCGACGGCGGTGCCGGCACGAACCAGTTGACCACCGATAGTCCGCCCCTGGACGGTATTAGGTAACGCGGCGACAAGTTTGAGAATTCGCAATGCAAATTGTTTCGTTCGCCGCTTTAGATCTTCCGAATTCATTTGTCTAACTCAATAACTGAACAACTTTCAGGTCAAGACGCCAATTGGCAATCTTCAATTGGCAATCGGCAATGATTACGCCCATTCAAGAGCGCCCTTGCGCCAGGCGTAATAATAGCCAACAACCAAAATACCGATGAATACAAACATTTCGACCAGCGCAAACTTGGTGAAACTGAAATCGTCGCCCATGAAGATGATGGCCCACGGCAGCAGAAAGATCGTCTCTACATCGAAGATCAAAAACAGCATGGCGACGATGTAATAGCGCACCGTAAAGCGCGAGTGCGCGTCCGTCAGCGGATCGATGCCACACTCGTAAGGCCTCATCTTTCCTTTTTCATACTTTGCCGGCCTTAGGAACCGGCCGAGAACAATCGGTAAAACAGGAAAGGCAATCGCCACCACGAAGAAAATCATCACCGGCCAATATGCCGTAATTGGAGAACCGATATTCGCTGTGGTTGCCTGAAGCAGCATTAAGGTTTTGGATGCAGCAGCTTGACGCCGCTTTTCCCTCTGTTAGACCTTATTCAATTCGACTTATCTTATTAACAAAAAAATCTTAAGCGGCATAGACATCATTGTCAACGAAGAGTTACGGCGCGCCCTTAGCGCGGTAATATTCCGCTCCTACAGACCTTAAAAATCTTTCGAATCCTATGAGCAATAAATATTTCGTCCCTAACGGGACTTAAGCAACAACACCTTACAGGCCGTCAGTGCAAGCCGCCGCCAGGTCTGCCGCTAAGCAGCGCGATCGCATGGTTCAGAACGGGCGAGATTACGGCAAAGCTTTCGCGCACTGCTTTTGGGGCTCCCGGCAGATTGATAATCAACGTGCCGGAGCGAATGCCGCAGACGCCGCGCGAGATCATCGCCATCGGAGTTTGCTTCAGCGTTTCCATGCGCATCGCTTCCGCGAGGCCCGGCGCTTCGCGTTCAATGACCGTTAGAGTTGCCTCGGGCGTGTTGTCGCGCGGTGAGAATCCGGTGCCACCAGTGGTGATGATCAGATTGACATTGCGCCAATCAGAAAATTCTTTGAGGGCATCTGCGAGGGGATCGGGATCGTCGGAAAGAATCCGCTGGGCCACAATCTCTGCGCCAAGCTCTTTCAGCAGTTGGACAAGTATCTCGCCGGACTCGTCCTTCCGCTGGCCACGAGAGCTCGCATCGCTAACCGTAATTACCACTGCGCGAATCTGAGTTGGCACTAATTGTTACCTTCGGTGGAATACGTCCCTAATGTCCACTAGCCACGGCTCACCGCTTACTGCTCACCGCTCACTTTGTTTCACCGCCGCGCGTGCTCCTTCAACCAACAACGATCCATGACGACGAGGAGTCCCTCATCCAACGCCCGTTGCGCCGCGGCCTGATCAATGACGCCTTCCTGGAGCCAGACGGCCCTGGCGCCGACAGCGATTGCCTGATCTACCGCGGTTCCGGCTTCACTCGAGCGCCGAAAGATGTCAACGAGATCGATTTTGCCGGGAACGTCTGCCAGCGAAGCAAATGCTTTCTCGCCGAATACTTCGGTTTCGTTTGGATTAACCGGAATGACTTTGTAGTCGCGCCGTCGCATGTACGAGGCGACGCCATAAGAAGGCCGGCCCGGGTCGGAAGACAATCCGACGACCGCGATTGTGCGGCAGTCTTCCAGAATTGCCTTGATCGTTTCGCTGCTATTGATTTCCAAATGGATCTCCGTTGATCTCTTACCGCACGCTCGCGCTCACCGCATGGAGCTCCTGCAAGGACCGTACTTGTATCACGCCGCCGCCTGCGCGGGCGCCGATCGCTTCCACGATTGCCTGCGCGCCCGTCATCGTTGTCACGCAGGGAACGTTGTGCTGCAACGCCGCGCGACGAATGGCCTGTTCATCAAAATGTGACGCGCGCCCCAACGGGGTGTTAATGATCAGCGCTACCTCACCGCGTTTGATGTGATCGACAATGTTCGGACGTCCTTCATTCACTTTGAAAACGTTTTCTACTTTCAAACCAACCTCGCGCAAACGTTCAGCTGTTCCCAGGGTCGCGATAAGGTCGAAACCCAACCGATCCAGCTTGCGCGCCAGGATTACCGCGTGGCCCTTGTCACCATCGTTAACACTGATGAATGCAGTTCCCTTTTGTGGCAGCGTCAGGCCCGCGCCCAGCATCGCCTTGCCATAGGCTTCACCAAAGGTGTCGCCAACGCCCATCACCTCGCCGGTGGAGTGCATCTCGGGACTCAAGATCGGATCAACGCCGGGAAATTTTACAAATGGAAACACCGGCGACTTGATAAAGAAGCGACTGACGGTCAGATTCGGCGGCAGACCAAACTCGCTTAACGCTCGGCCCGCCATCACCTGCGCTGCGATGCTGGCAATTGGAACGCCGGTAGCTTTGGAAACAAACGGAACGGTGCGCGAGGCCCGTGGGTTCACTTCCAAGACGTAAACGCGGTGGTCCTTAATCGCAAACTGAATGTTCATAAGGCCGCGCACTGACAACGCAGTCGCCAACAGTCGCGTGTAATGGCGCATCGTTTCGATGTGCTCGGGATCGATCCTGACTGGCGGCAGAACGCAGGAAGAATCCCCGGAATGAATCCCTGCCTCTTCAATGTGTTCCTGAATTGCCGCAATGACGCAGGTTGATTCGTCGGCCAGTGCATCGACGTCAAACTCCGCCGCGCGCTCGAGAAATTTATCAATCAACACCGGACGGTCAGGCGTGAAGCCAACGGCGGTGCGCACGTATTGGTCCAGGCTCTCTTCGTCATAAACAATGGCCATCGCGCGTCCACCCAACACATAACTCGGACGCACCAGCACGGGATAACCAATTTGTCGTGCGACCTCTTTCGCTTCTTCAGCACTGGCTGCCATTCCGTTTTCGGGCTGTGGAATGCCGAGCTCGCGCAGCAGCGCGCCAAACCGTTTGCGATCTTCCGCCAGGTCAATTGAATCAGCACCGGTGCCAATGATCGGAACGCCTGCCTGATGCAAACGCATCGCCAGATTCAACGGCGTCTGGCCGCCAAACTGCACAATTACGCCTTCCGGCTTTTCCACATCGACGATGTTCATTACGTCTTCAAACGTGAGCGGCTCGAAATAAAGACGATCGGAAGTGTCGTAATCCGTCGAAACCGTTTCCGGATTGCAGTTGACCATGATCGTCTCAAACCCCGCCGCGCTGAGCGCAAACGCAGCATGACAACAACAATAGTCAAACTCGATTCCCTGTCCAATTCGGTTGGGACCAGAACCAAGGATCATGATCTTGCGACGATCAGTTGGCGCTGCTTCGTTTTCCGTTTCGTAGGTCGAATAGAGATAAGGCGTGAACGATTCAAACTCTGCGCCACAGGTATCAACGCGTTTGTAAACTGGAACAACTCCAGCGCGTTTTCTGAATTCTCGCACTTCGTCTTCAGATTTTTCAGTTAGATATGCCAGGCGGCGATCGGATAGCGCGACCTCTTTGAACGAGCGCAAAAGTTCTACCGGAATTTCTTCCAGCTTGAGCCCTTCAACTGACTCTTGAATTTCCATCACGTCCTGAAGCTGCTCGAGAAACCACGGATCGACGCGCGACAAGCGATATATTTCCGACACCGGCCAATCGTGTTGCAGTGCATAAGTGATGTAGGAAAACCGCTGCGAATTAGGACGCGCCAGCTTGCGTTGAAGCTCATCCGTCGAAACATCTTCCAGACGCAAAGGTTTCACTGCTTCCAATGAGCGCAGGCCCTTGAAGAGCGCTTCTTTGAACGTCCGGCCGATGGCCATCACTTCGCCCACCGACTTCATCTGCGTGCCCAGCACGTCTTCGGCTTCCTTGAATTTTTCAAAATCCCACTTTGGAATCTTGGCGACTACGTAATCGATGGTCGGCTCAAACGAGGCGGGCGTTTTTTTCGTGATGTCATTGGGAATTTCGTCGAGCGTGAAACCGACCGCCAGCTTCGCCGCAATCTTCGCAATCGGGAATCCCGTGGCTTTGGATGCGAGCGCTGATGAACGCGAGACGCGCGGATTCATTTCGATCACGCGAATCTCGCCATTCTCCGGATTCACTGCAAACTGAATGTTCGACCCACCCGTTTCCACGCCGACCTTGCGAATCACCGTGATCGCCATGTCGCGCATCTTCTGATACTCGCGATCAGTCAGCGTCTGCGCCGGCGCGACAGTGATCGAGTCGCCGGTGTGCACGCCCATGGGATCAAAGTTTTCAATCGAACAAATGATCACGACGTTGTCGGCGATGTCGCGCATCACTTCGAGTTCAAATTCTTTCCAGCCGAGGATCGACTCTTCAACCAGGACTTCATGCATCGGCGAGGCAGCCAAACCGTTGGCCACGATTGCTTCAAACTCTTCCGGGTTGTACGCCGTGCCGCCGCCGGTGCCACCCAAAGTGAATGAAGGTCGAATGATGGCGGGATAGCCAGTGTCTTCTATAATTAGCTGCGCCTCGGACCATGATTTCGCAAAGCCGCCACGTGGCATTTGCAGTCCGGCCTCGTCCATCGCCTGCTTGAACAGCATGCGATCTTCAGCGATCTTGATCGCCTCACGCTTGGCGCCAATCATTTCGACGCCACATTCTTCAAGCACGCCCGAATCATCCAATGCGATTGCGAGGTTCAGCGCAGTTTGTCCGCCTACCGTCGGCAACAACGCGTCGGGTTTTTCCAGGCGGATAATGGCGCTGACCGCTTCGACCGTGAGCGGTTCGATGTAAGTAACGTCCGCCGTTTCCGGATCAGTCATGATCGTTGCCGGATTGGAATTAACCAGCACGACCTTGTAGCCTTCCTGTCGCAGCGCCTTGCAGGCTTGCGTTCCCGAGTAGTCAAACTCGCACGCCTGTCCAATGACAATTGGACCAGAGCCGATGATCAGAATTTTGTGGATGTCAGTGCGTTTGGGCATTAACCAGCTAGTTTGTCGGGCAGCAAATTTGACCTAAGTGGAGTCAAAGCATTATACATAGCGGTCTCAAACACTGAAAATCGTCTCGCGCTTCATGATTATCCACTCGCGATTAAAACTGTTCTTAGTAGTCGGCATCTTAATCTCCTCGGTTATTCCGATCGTCGCTCAAAAGAAGCAAAAAGCGAGCGACTACTCCAATAGTGCACTCCAGAAACAAGAAAATGGCGACCTGGATGGCGCGCTGGCTGACTATGATCGCGCAATCGCGTTAGATCCGAGGCTCGATTCCGCCTATAACAACCGCGCAAACATCAACCTTCAGAAGGGCGATTTGGACGGTGTAATCAGTGACTACAGCAAAGCATTAGAACTCAACCCGCGCAGCGTAGAAACCTATTTCAATCGCGGAGACGTCCAACTGCAAAAGGGCGATTACGATGCGGCAATCTCTGACTTCACCTCCTCGCTTCAGCTCGGGCCGGAATTTGCTATGGCTTACAACAATCGTGGAATGCGAAAAAGTTTAAGGCGGACATCGAAGGTGCGATCAGTGACTACACGAAAGCCATTCAATTCAATCCTAAGTTGACAATAGCTTATTACAACCGCGGTACAGCGCACCAAGTGAAGCAGGATATGGCTGCGGCGATGAAAGATTACAGCCTGGCACTGGAGGTCGCCCCGGAATTCACGGATGCATATATCAATCGGGGACAGGCGCGGCAGGCGCAACAGGATCTGGACGGCGGAATCGCCGACTACAGCAAGGCAGTGGAACTAAAACCGGATGCGGGTGTGTACTGCGCGCTGGGAACGGTGCGACAAGCCAAAAAAGATTTAGAAGGAGCTTTGGCAGATTATTCGAAGGCAATCAGCCTCGATCCAAACCTGCCGCAGGCTTACAGCGGCAGGGCTGTAATAGAAACGCTCCAGGGCAAGAAAGAAGAGGAGATCCAGGATTTTGAGAAATCCTTTAAGCTTGAGCCGAGTTTGCGCAGACCTTCAAAGAGTTTTTTGAGAAACGGCTGGGACGTGCTTCTCAGTAGATAATGCGAGCTTGAGGATTCAGCTTGCGGAGTCAGCTCGGCGCTGATCCAGACGCTTGCGAAAGTCTTCGCCTTCGATCATCACCTTCTTGCACATTTCGTAAAGGCGGCTGCGTAAGGGAGTGCCAATGCGTTCTTCCAACGTAGTCATTTCCTGAATGCGCTCGGAACTAAATTTCCGAGACCGTCGCGGCGCAGTTGTTTCTGACTCGGATTCCGCTGGGGTTCGCGCGTCATCGAGATAGTTAGTTGTAAAGATTGTAAGCCGGTTGTTGTTGTAACGGGTGTTGATGATTTGATAAAGCGTATCGCGCACCCAATTCGTGGGCACTGACGCTCCCAACTCGTCGAGCACCAAAACTTCAGCCTGATAGACCGGCGCCAGCACTCGCGTTTCGGAAGTTTGTGAAATTGGGTTGTAGGAATCCTGAATTGCTTTCAACAACGAACCTGACTCGTAAAACAAACAGGAGACGCCCTTCTTCTCGATAAGTTCCTTAAGAATGGCAACTGCTAAATGCGTTTTGCCTACTCCAACCGGTCCCATCAACAGAAGGCCCACATCAACGGCGGGATAGTCATCAACTAACCTGCTGGCCAGGCTGTGCGCGAAGTATTGCGAATCATTGCCTGGCTTCGGGTAATAATTATGAAATGAACAGTGTCGAAAGCGCGGCGGAATGCGCGCGGCTTCTAATACTCGCGAACTGCTGTTGGTACGCCGGCAGTCGCAAATCACTGCCCCTTTACCCGCTTCCAGGCGCGTGCCCGTGCCAAAGCAAATCGGACAGACCTCGTCTGCCGAATTTTCATTATGATGCGACCTCGGAACCTCACGATTCTTGGTAATGCTGACTACGTTTGTGTCTTGCTTATCGGATGACATTCAGGGAGTGTACTTGACCAGTCTTACAATCTTCGGCAAACCAATCGATCTATTGCGACGTCGAATTATAGCATCGCGTGACTTTGGGGCAACGAACCACTACGCTCGAAGGTGTTAATTCATCTCGCTTGCTTTGGCGCTTGCGCCAGGAGCGACAATGTCAAACTAACGTGATACTTCTCCTTTAGGCTGAGGAAGGTTTCAAATCGTAAGGGGTTGATTGTTATTATGACTGGCGATTTTATGGCAACTGAAATGCCGTTACTGCATTCATTGTTGAGTAAATTGGGCCTCAGCAGGATAAAGGCTGAGCGTCATCCCATTCGTGTTTTTCTGCTGGACGACGATAAGCGCAGGCATCGCTGGTTCGCCACACGCTTCAAAGGTGACCTCGTGGATGTTGCCGACAATGTGGAGCGAGCCCAGGAAATGCTCAGCGCAAATTCTTACGACGCGATCTTTTTGGATCACGACCTCCATCCCGAGCATTATCACGCACCGAGCCAGGATGACGAGCGCACCGGTTATGCAATCGCAGTATGGCTGGCCGCGAATCCGGGGTTGCAACGCGCCTCAACAATCATGGTGCACACGCGCAATGCCGATGGCGCGATGCGCATGGTCGAGGAACTACGTCGCGCCGGGCGCACCGCGGACTACGTTCCCTTTCCCATGCTGGCCGAACGCATCAAGCACTATTGGGCGCGATAGCGCTTTCCGCAGTCGACTATTGACGATTTACGATTCACGATTTACGAGTTTTTTGGTGGCCAGGGACGGAATCGAACCGCCGACGCCGGCCTTTTCAGGGCCGCGCTCTACCAACTGAGCTACCTGGCCAATCGGATAGGAAAGACCGCGTAGTATAGGGAGTTGTGAAAAGAACTGTCAAATTACGCGGGAAGTTGTCGATTTGTCAGATTCGTCACAAAAAACCGTTGACTGATTACTTGCCGGGTGTATAATCCGTGCCGTTGAGGATGGGGTTGGCGCCCAAACGTCAGTCCAGTTTAAGAGACGACATCCGATTCAAAATTGAAAGTGCCCGCCAGTGCCAGCTCGGCCGCCGATCGCGCCCCCCGCAGTCGCTACCTTCGAGCTGGCACAGCCATTTTTAGACCCTCATAAACTTGATTCAAACGCGCACTTCCCTACTCTTCAATTCCAGCACGCACCATTAAACTTTTCCGCTGTAGTATTGCGTCCGCAACAATACTGTCTTCGTTTGCGCCGGCCAGCTTCCGCTCACGCAGTACTATTGAGCCATCGATGACTACATCCCTGACATCGTTTGCCTGGGCCGAGTAAACCAGCGTTGACGCTAACTGCCCCGCACGCGGAACCGAATGAATTTCATTGAGAGCTACTACGATTACATCGGCGCGCTTGCCAATCTCCAAACTGCCAATCTCATTTTCCAGTCCAAGCGCCCTGGCGCCCGCGATCGTGGCCATTCGCAGTGACTGGTTCGCCGGAATGACTTCCGGTCCATGCAGTGCCTTCTGTAGCAGTGCCATCGTGCGCATCTCCGTAAACATGTCGAGACGGTTGTTGCAGGCAGCACCGTCAGCGCCCAGCGAAACAGATATGCCGCGCTCGAGCATCGTCGCAACCGGAGCGATTCCTGAGCCGAGTTTCAAATTGGATGAAGGACAGTGCGCCACATTCGTTTGCGTTTGCGCAAGTATGTCAAGCTCGTGCTCGTCGAGATGAACGCAATGTGCGAGCACCACATGAGTGCCTGTTAGGCCAAGCGAGTCGAAATAAGCCACGTTGCGCAAACCGGAATCGCGCTCAACCATCTGACACTCGTTCCGATTTTCTGATGCATGCGTGTGCACCATGACGCGACGCTCGCGCGCGAGCTGGCCCACGCGAACAAGCAGCTCACTGGTGCAACTGAGTGCGAAACGCGGCGCAAAGCAATAGCGGATTCGACCATTCGCAGCGCCGTGCCAGCGTTCCAGCAATTCGATTGACGCCGTGATCGATTCGTCTGTCTGTTCCTGAAGGCCCGCAGGCACATCAGCGCCGCGATCCATCATGCACTTACCGACGGTGGCCCGAAAACCAGTCTCTTCGACGACTTTGAAAACTTCTTCTGTGTGGCTGACAGTTTCCATCGTCAAGGCGCAGGTAGTTCCGCCTTGAATCAGCTCCGCGATGCCCAGTTTGGCTGATGCTCCAATTGATTCTGCGGTATGTGCGGCTTCCATCGGCCATACGCGTTTCTTCAACCAATCAAGCAGCGAAAGGTCGTCAGCAGCCCCGCGAAAAAGCGTTTGGCATAGATGGATGTGGGTTTGCACGAATCCCGGCAAGACTGCGCAGTCACTAGCGTCGATCACCACGTCGGCCTTCATGCCTGTTTCAGCGAGCCTCGTAATGCGGCCATCCTCAATCAGCAAATCTCCCGTATGGGCCGCGTCGTGCGCGTCCATGGTCAGAAGGGTACCGCCTTTGATGAGAATTGATTTCTTCATCAGGTATCAGGTGCCGGGTATCAGGTGTCAGTTGTTGAGTGCCAGATATTGGACATACGACGCGTTGAAATACTCGCAGCCGGCACCTGACACCCGGCACCTGACACCCATAAAACTGCCGCGGCGGATTATCCGTTTTGACTGTGGACCTGTAAAGACTAAAGCGAACACAAAATAGGCGCACGGCCGAGGAGCAATCAAGAACCATCGGCCGAACGCCTGTTTTGCCTCTAGTACGCCCTTACTTCTTGTCGGCGGTGGCAGCCTTCGCGGCCGGCGCTGTCTCAGGCTTTTCCTCACGCACCGGCATTCCAAGTTTTACCTTCACTTCTCTTTCAATACGCTTGAGAAGATCCGGGTTCTCTTTCAAAGACAGCTTTGAGTTCTCGCGTCCCTGTCCCAGCCGATCGCCTTTGTAGGAAAACCACGCGCCGCTCTTGTCGATGACGCGCTGTGCTACCGCCAGATCCAGCACGTCGCCTTCGCGGGAGATGCCTTCGCCGTACATGATGTCAAACTCACACTCGCGAAACGGCGGCGCCACTTTATTCTTCGCAACCTTAACCCTGGTGCGATTGCCAACCACGCGATCTGCATCCTTGATGGCGCCGATGCGCCGGATATCGAGTCGCATGGATGCATAAAACTTCAGCGCGCGGCCGCCGCTCGTAGTTTCAGGATTGCCAAACATCACGCCGATTTTTTCGCGAATCTGATTTATGAAAATGAAGCACGTATTCGACTGCGAAACGATAGCTGTCAATTTGCGCAGCGCTTGCGACATCAAACGCGCCTGCAAACCCGGCAACGAGTCGCCCATTTCGCCATCGAGTTCCGCCTTAGGCACCAGGGCAGCAACCGAGTCAACGACGATCACGTCGACGCCATTCGAGCGCACCAACGCTTCCGCGATCTCCAGCGCCTGCTCACCAGAATCCGGCTGTGAGATCAGGAGCTGGTCGATGTCTACTCCGAGTTTGCCCGCGTAGTCAGCATCCATCGCATGCTCTGCATCGATGTAGGCTGCCACGCCGCCCGCCTTCTGAGCTTCGGCAACGATATGCAGGGCCAATGTGGTTTTGCCCGAACTTTCCGGACCATAGATTTCAATTATGCGTCCGCGCGGCACGCCGCCGACGCCGACCGCAATATCCAGGCTCAACGACGTGGTTGAAATTGCCGGGATATCAGAGACCTCGCGCTCCCCCAAACGCATAATTGATCCCTTCCCAAATCTCTTTTCAATATTTTGAAGCGCTGCTTCTATCGCTTTGCTGCGATCCATATTCATTCGTTCCTCAGCCATGGCATGCATCTCTTTCTTTCGCTCCTTTTCTCAACGCTTGTGTTGCCGTACCCAGATCGGGGCCGAGCATAGCACATTCAGCGCGAGAATGGAACAGTGTTTCATACTTGCAACAAACTATTTTCGTGCTGTTAGTTCAACGTCCGACCAGTTCTGCAATCGTGCGGCCGGTGCGGCGCTCGACCTGTTGGCTGAGCGAGGGCATTTCACCTGCGGCTTCATCCTTCGAAATGCGTTCGACGCGCCACATCGGAAAAAACAGATCGCCCACGCCGATAAAGGGCTCGTCATGGACAACTGCATGTACCCAACTATCAAAAGCATTCAAGTCGAGGCCGCGCAAGAATACTCCGGCAGGACTATTTCGTCGAGAAGACCCCAACATTTTTCGCGCGGCGAATGCAGCACCAGTATAACCATTGCGCCTCGCTGAATACGCACGTTGTCTGTAGCTGCCTGATCCATTTCTATGACAGGATTTTTGCAATGACCGCCGCCGGCCGGAAACTCTAAAACGCTGACTACTGACAGGGCGCTGCGATTGCCCGGGTTATGTGCACCGGCTTGGATGGTTTCTCGCCTTCTGTCGGCGCGTGGTTAATGCTGTCAACGACATCCATGCCGCTGGTTACCCGGCCAAACGCAGAAAACTTGCCGTCAAGATTCGGGCCGTCCGCGACAAGTATGAAGAAACTTGTGGTGGCGCTGTTTGGTTCATTGGGCCGCGCCATCGACACAATACCGCGCACGTGTTTAATGAGGCTCGGTTCGTCCGGAAGCTTGTGCGTCATTCTTTTTGCCAACTCAATTCCCCACTTCTCGCTCGTCGACAGATTGCCTCCCTGGATGACGAAACCTTTGACGATGCGGCTAAAGGTCGTGGTATCGAGCGCGCCGGTAGCCGCGAGATTGAGAAAGTTGCGAGCATTTTCCGGCGCTGAATCAGGCAACATCTCAATTACGATATTGCCGGCCTCGCTTTGCAGCGTGACGCATTGCTGGGCCATCTTCTCAACCGACGCGCCGTCGAATGGTTCGGACCTGGTTGCGACCAATTCGGCAGGTCTGGAGTTTTTCTTTGGAGGGTCGGTCTGTGTCTCAGCGCTTTTCGGTTCCTGAGCGCCCGCGAGAGCAACGAGTACCAGCGTACTGAGCAGCGCGAATATCAAATTCGAAGAGGTAATTTTCATCGAACGCTCGCAGGGTTCTCAAACCAATCTGGCCGCCGACAGCCACTGACCGCCATCGACTACCAAAATCTCGCCGTTAATAAAACTCGCTGCGTCTGAACAAAGAAACACAGCGGTACGCTCGATATCGGCGATGCGTCCAAAACGTCCCAGCGGAATATTTTTGCGTAATTTGTCTTTTACGGGTTCGGGCACCAAACGTTTCATGCCTTCAGTATCTTCGATCGGACCCGGCGCAATGGCGTTAACACGGATGCCGTAACGCCCCCACTCGACCGCAAGATTACGCGTCAATGCATCGACGCCGGCTTTGGCGGCGGAAACGTGAAGCTGCATGGGCGTGCCGAGATAATGAAGCGTGGCGCTGATATTTAGAATCTGCCCGCGCTGCTCTTTCAGCTGTGCGAATGCTGCGCGACAAACGTTGAACGTGCCTTTCAGATCAATGTCCACTACCGTGCCAAAACCATTTGGTGATAACTCTTCCGCCTTGCAAAGAAAGTTTCCCGCGGCGCCGTTGATCACAATATCGATCTTGCCAAAGCGATCGATGGTTGCCGCGATTGCCTTTTCCACCTCTTCCGTATTGCGAACGTCCGCGGCAACAGCAAAGGCTTCACCGACGTTGGCGTTTTGATCGTGTGCCTCGATGATAGTCTTTGTCGCCGCTTCGAGGTGGTCCATGCTGCGGCTAACGAGTGCGACATTTGCACCCGCTTCAGCCAGCGCACGCGCAACGCCACCAGTGATGCCGGTGCCACCGCCGGTTACAAAAGCGACGTGACCGTTCAGAATTCCGTCAACGAAGAGTTTTTCCATAACTTAACCACCAGCAATAAACGGTCGCGACTGAACAATATAAATCTGGCCTTTCATGTAAGCCCATTCGATGTCTTGATCGCGGCTGCCAAACACACGCTTGATAGCCGCAGCTGCGTTTACCAAACGGCGCACGACCGCGTCAGTCAACACAATTCGTTCGCCGGTAATGGCAATCTCTTTCACGCCGCCCTTTTCATCAAACGTCAGTAAACTATCTTCATCTGATCGCGTCAAAACTTGAATAGCATTTGCGCGCGGCTGGTAGATTATTTGTTCAGCAACCTTTTTCCCCTCAACGACCTTAATTCCCAGGCCGCGCTTGGCGCTGATGTAGATTGCGCCTTTGCTTTCGTTGTTGAAGGGATCGGTCGTAATCATCACGCCCGAGCTTTCCGAGTTGATACCTTCCTGAATCAGCACGGCCATGAATATCTTCGAATGGTCCACGGCCATCCGTTCGCGCGCTTCGTACGCTTCAAAGTTCCAGAGCGATGCCCAGACCGTTTTGATTGCGTCAATCAGTTGCTGGTCGCCTTTAACATTCGGCACCGTCGTATACAATCCGGCACCACTAAAATTCGGCAGGTCTTCCGAGTTAGACGAACTGCGTACGAATAACCCCTTGTTTGCAAATTCCAACCGCGCGCGGCGCACAATCTGGGCGCGCAGATGCTCATCAAACGTACCCTGCTCGATGCGCTGCCGCAGTTCCTTTAAACGCTCTCGCCGATAAGCCGGGTCGTGGACAAACTTCTTATCGTTCAACAGTGCATAGATAGCATCGTCGAGCTTGTTAGCCTTGAGAAACTGATCGTAATAATAAAAAGGAACTCCAAAACCGTTAGGCACTTGAATGCCCGGAAGGCGTGCGTTCATCAGCTCGCCGAGGTTCGCGGACTTGCCGCCAAACGCAATACTGGAACGCGCGCGCTGTTGACTAAGGCCAAGCAAACGCGTCTCGGAAAGATCAAACTTAGGCTTAACCACATCGAGCCGTTGGGCCAATCGTTTCTGGTACTCGCGCAACTGATCGATATCCGCACGCTTGATCGAATAGCTATCGTGTTTCGTTTCAAACGTCACCCACCAGCCGTCATACTGCTTCAACAGCGTCTGCGCGTTTTTGATGTAGGCATTCGGAATGCCCCAACCCTTCGCCAACAGATTGATGTGCGACAACGGAGTGGAAGGCTTCGACGTGATCACACCCGCGACCGGCGGCAATTGAATGGGAACCTCGTCCAGCACCAGGATTTCGTTGAAGCCGATTTCCACGTGTTCGTCGAGTTTGGGAATTACGTGAATGCGACCCAAACCTTTCGCCACGTTCAGAGCCTGGTATTCCTGTTCTCGAGCGATGTCGCTCTGCAAAACGCGCCGCACACCCGCAAGCGCGCTCGATTCTTCGTCCTGCCTGTTGGAGTTTGGCTTGTAGGCAACAGGCGCAAAAAAGCTGTGATTGATTACATCCGCGGCAAGCTTGACCTGCTCCACCGGAATCAGATCGCCTTCCCAGAATTCGAAGGTCCAGCGCTTGATTGGTGTTTGATAAGCGATCGTGCCGAGAATGAAGCGCCGGTTTGGTTTCAGGTAATTGTTCTCGAAAAACTCGCGGCCGCGCTCAAGCGACAGGTAAGTTCCGTTCACGAAATCTTTGTGAAAGGCATAGCGCTTAGTGTCGACGTAGTAAATTCTGTTGCTATCTTTGCGATCGATAACAAACAGCACGTGTGGCAGCGCATAAGGCGTGTTGGCGTCGTAAGTCACCGCGAGCGAATCGAATTCAGCCTGCGATTTAACCGCGCCGAGCGAGCCCGAAGACTGGGTTTGCGCTGAAAGGCTGTTGAAACCGACACCAGTCCAAACCAGAATCATTATTAACGAACTGATCAGGACTCGATTGTTCCGAAAATGCAGCACCTCAGATCCTTTCGACTTCAACTGATGTTCAATCCAACGATCTCTTTGCCTTTGCGCAGCAGTAATTCTAGCAAATCATCAACGTGGCGGCGTTCCGTCAGAAAGCTGTTGATGTTGACGCGCAACGCGCGGCGGCCATTAAGTACTGTTGTATGAATCCATGCTTCGCCGCTGCGTTCAATTTCCTGCTGAAGTTTCTGCTGCAGTCGATCCTGTTCGACGCCCGCCAGGCTTGCATAATTCTCCGGCAGAAAACGGAAACAGCAAACGGCTGTTTCGATATCGTTTGCACGTTTGAAGTCGCTCAATTCGTCGATGCGGGCGGCGAAGTATTCGGTGAGTTCGATTTGTTTTTCGATAGCGGCGGCATAACCCTGCCTGCCCATGAACTTCAGCGCCATCCACAGTTTCAGCGAATTAAAGCGGCGCGTGCCCATCTGGCCATAACGAAAAAAATCAAATTCCACGTCTGTTCCGCCGCGATCTTCATTCAAGTACTCAGGTGTAATATCAAATGCATCGCGCAAGACTCGACCACCATTGCGCACCAGTACGGCGCCGCATGCAAATGGCACAAACATCCACTTGTGCGGATCGAAGGTTATCGAATCTGCCAGGGCGATGCCGTTTAGTTTTTCCCGATGCCGGGACGAGAAAGCGAGTGTACCGCCGTAAGCGGCATCAATGTGATACCAGCAATTATTTTCCGCGGCGATTTGCGCCAATTCCGCCAGCGGATCGATTACGCCCGTCGAAGTTGCGCCGGCAAGACCAACGATGCAACAAGGAATGGAGCCGGCCTGACGATCTTCATCGACTTGCTGGCGTAGTGCATCGGTCTGAATGTGAAAATCGTGACCGGTGGGAATCTTGCGCAGGCTGGCGCGACCGAGGCCGAGAATGTCCACACTGCGCTCAATGGAAAAATGGACTTGCTCAGAAGCGTAAACAATCAGATCGCCTGGCAGCGATCTCAAACCACTTTTTACTGCGGTTTGATGAACGCGATCACGCGCGCACTTGAGGGCAATCAGGTTCGCTTCGGTGCCTCCGCTCGCGAGCGTGCCGAAACTTTCCGCGCCGTAGCCAACCAATTCGCACAACCAGCGCAACACCCGCGCTTCGATCATTGCCGAGGTTGGTCCATTGCGCCACGCGCCTGCATTCTGGTTGAGTACGGACGTCAACGCGTCGGCCCAAACGCCAATCGGCAAGGGGGTGGGATTGAACTGGCCAAAATAGCGCGGGCTGGGGACCTGCATCGCATGCACCAATACTTCATCGCTAAAGCGAGCGAGAATTTGTTCGGCAGCCATTCCCTGCTCGGGAAACGGCTCGTCGAAGATTTTCTGGAGGTCCTGGGGAGTCGCTGAGGAAGTAACTTTTCTTGAGTCGAGCGTCGCGGCGTAATCGGCGATGATTGCCGTTACTGCGCGCCCGAGTCTCTCGTGCTGTGTTGCCAGAGCATCGCTCATAACCGTTTTCGTCATAATTGAATATCGGCTAACGTGCACGGCGGGCGAGACGCCCGCGCTCCCAGTTAGAAAAGTTTTCGCTCAACTTCAGACAGAATCTCACGCGAAGTTGCAAAGAGGCAAAGCCCTGGGAACTGTCCGCTTTGCGCTCTGCGAAGGTTTAGAGGAAACTTCCTGAAAATGAAAACCGCAGTGAAAGCTGTTCAATTTAGAGAGACCTTGGAAGCTGAGATGGGTACTTACGGCGTCACGCTTTCGAAAGAAGCTCTCGCCGGGTTGGCGCGGTACTACGAATTGCTTACGCATTGGAATTCACGCCTCCATCTCGTCTCCTTCCGTTCAGCAAACGAGTTTGCAACCAGACACGTACTGGAATCATTGTTCTTGATAAATTATTTGCCACAACACTCGCGCGTTGCGGATGTTGGTTCCGGCGGCGGCTTGCCGATCATTCCCTGTCTCATTGCCAGATCCGATCTGCAAGGTGTGCTGGTGGAAGTTTCAAAAAAGAAAGCTTTGTTTCTCCGCGAAGTTCTGCGCGAAGCGTTGGCTAAAGGAAAGGCCCGTGTGATTGCCCAGCGATTTGAGAACGTCGCAACTCCTGAGGTTGATTTCGTAACCTGTCGCGCGCTCGAACGTTTCGAAGCGATGCTTCCCCGTCTCATAGAATGGGCGCCGGCACCCAGCAAGCTGCTTCTTTTTGGCGGCGAGAGGCTAGGCAGAATAATTGAAGAGCTCGGCCTTTCGCCTGAAAGAATTCTGCTACCTAATTCAGCGCGGCGTTTCCTCTTCATCGTCCAGAAAAGCGGTTAGGGACTTCTATAAAGCCGCCCTCGCGATGTTGGTCCCGAAAAGCACAAGGACAGCCAGGAATGTCTGTCCTACTTTTTTCGCTGGAACGGGGTCGGCTTTAATTATTTACACTGCCTAGAGAAAGATTCAGTGCCGGCCGATATCTCAGGCGAGATGTCGTCAAAAACCACCTGATGAGTTGGCTAAACGCCCCAGCCAACTCCTTGGGTTTTGTGGCCCATTACGCTCGCCGCGACATATTTTTGCTAACTGCTTCGGAAACGATTATGAACCGCACAATAAAACTCCTCTTCATCGCAGCGGCCCTGGTTTCCTTGTTACTGGTCGCGCCAGATGCGAAAGCTGATCCGCTGCAAATCATCACGCAGAGTGGTGGCTTTCAGTTGACCGGATTGGGAAACAATGGAAACGGGACGCCTAACAACCAGTTTGACGTATTCATCGGCGATGCTCATTCTGAATCCAACTCGGTCGATTCATCGGGGGGCCGTTTTGTTGCGCTCATCAATCCGTTGACTTTTATCCAGGATTTTACGGGCGTCGGCTCGGAGGGCACTTACCCGCTCAACTTTTCACAGTTGCTAAGTGTTAACGGCCAGACGCAGACACTCAACCTGATTGGCTCGCTGACAATCGGAACCTTCCACGACTCGATCTCTCTCCTGTCAAACTCCCGTATTATTTGGCAGTTTAATGCGTTTACGGTGTCGGCCACCGTGCTGCCGGTTACCATTTTCGGCGCCGACAATGGCGCCTATCACGATTTTCTGTGCGCCCGGTTTGAGGTCAAGCCAACTTGCGATACCACTGTTCCCGAACCAGCGACGATGGTGCTTCTGGGGACCGGATTGGCGGGCATTGCCGCTAAAGTTCGACAGCGGCGAAAAGCGAGAACTTCCGTCTGATTCGAAGATTGAGCATCAACCGATCGCGAAAAAAGGTGCGACGTTCTAAGCGAACGTCGCACCTTTTGGTTTTAGTAGGACAGACATCCCTGTCTGTACCTCGACGTAGCCGAGTTCATTGGGAAGAAGATTTTCCATCTATCATTTTTCAATTCTCATTTGCCATTGCAAACGACTTGCTGGGCGTTGATGACAAATGAAAAATTATGAAAAATGTCAAATGAGAAATGGAAAATCTCCTTGCTAGATCGACATTACGTTCAAGAGAACTTACCGGCAGGAATGCCTGTCCTACTTAGGGAACGATTTCAAGCGCGATCAACTGTTGTCCTGAAACCACGAATTCGGCGGGCGGCAACTCCGTTTCATAAACCGGTGAGAGCACCGTCGGTGTGTAACCACCCGAGTTCCGGTCGCTGTTTAGTGTGGCTACAACCGAGGGTGGCAGATTCGGCAGCTCATTTGTGCCGATAACTGCGCCTGGAGTAATACGGAACAGTTTCACGTAAAGCCGGTCGCTCTTCTTCACTTTGTTTATGGCCCTAACTAACTGCCCGAGGTCTTGCGGAACAAAAGCTCGGGCGGCTGAACCTTCCTGCAACGCTCCACCATCGCCGACAAAGACCAGCAATGGACCCGGCATCGCATCGTTCGGAATTTGCACCGGGATGCGTTGGACGAATTGTTTCCCCGACTCTGTTCGCACATACGCTTGCACCTCGATCTGTTCGCCGCGATGGGCCTCAGTTTTGTTTAAGGCAATGCGTTCGAGCGTCGCTGCATACTTGTTGTCGGTGGAAGAAATATCCAGATTCACGCCTTCGATTTGCACGTCGTCAAAGCCGCTGCCCAGTAGCGAACTGATCGGAGCAGCCACCGAGCCTGCGGCCATAAGCGCCGAGTTTCCGGCGGAGAAGCGACGATCCAGCTCGATTGCTTCCTGCCCACGAACGTTGATGGCGCCCTTAATCGTAATCGTCGAATCGCCGAGAGCGCGTTCGCTTGAGGTGATCGTATTGAACACGGTGAGATTCAGAAGCAGCGGTGTCAGAAAAGAGTCGTTCGCGATTTCATAAGAATAAGTATCACTGCGATCGCGGCTGGTGTGCAGCTTGATTTTTACGGGAATCATCTTCGGCGCCTGGCCCAGCTCGCCGAAAACTCCCGAGGCGCGGTCCTGGGAAATCGATCCCATCATCGTTCCCGGAATCGAAAGCTTAAAAGAGTTGTTGATGTTTGGAATAACCGTGACAACCGCAGTTTCGCTCATCGGCATGTCTGACGCGCCCAAACTGAGAAACGGATGGCCGAAAGCATAAATGTGATTACCATCGCGAAATGTAACGGTGCCCGCCGCGGCAATCGAATAGTCGCCTCTAACTAACTGGACGCTAATTGAAGTGCCGGGCGTAAGCGTCTTTTCGTTCGCTGTTCCCAACGGCGTGATGTTAGCGGAGCCACCCGCCCCCGAAACTGGAAGCAGGCCATTCGCCGTAAGCTGTGGGGCAAACATCGCCAGCGATTCCTGAGTGATGCCACCAAAAACCATCGGCGTCGCAATCGGCACCATTTGCTGCCCGAGCAACGGCATCAAGGGCGAGCCCTGCGAAACGGGCGCAATCAGCGAAGTAGATGTAACTGCTTGTTTCGGCAGGTTAGGTTTCCAATTGGTAGACGCTAACTGGGCGAAAGAAACCGCGCGCGGTTCTTTCGGGCCCTGGCGGACATCTGCAGTACCTTTTTCAAAGAGGTCGATCATCTGCTTGATCGGCGTGATGCCGGCGATTGGCTCTTTGGAAAACGGAAAGCTAAACGCAATCGCTCCAACGAGCTTGTTGTCGATATAAACGGGCGAGCCGGACATGCCGGCAAAGACGCCGGTCTTTTCTACGTTCGCACCGCTCAGTCGCGCGATGATGGCTGACTGCCTTGGTCCCGGAAAGCCTGGCAAAACGCCCAGAATCTCCACCGAAAACTCCTGCGGTTCGGTGCCGGAAAAAACCGTTCGCGCCGTCCCTTTCATGCCGGGACGGAGATCCTCGAGCGGAAAAAGACGAACATCCGGGGCGGCTGCAGTAATTGTTGGCTTCTGCGCAACGGCGCCGCTAACCATGGCCAGCAGCAATCCAACTAACAGAACTTTTGCAAAGCTTTTCATTAAAACCTCTTCGTTATTACCAATCGACGGCGTCAAACGCCGGTTAAATGGACTATAGCTTTCGTCCCTACAAGGGTCAAGCTACTTCCATGAACCCAAAGTTAGGCAGCAGGTGAACCGCCCCTGACCAGTTTCTTAGACGCACAATCCAGCCAAATCGTTCCTTGTCGAGTCGGCGGCGGCGTGATAATTTGCCGCCGACCTTTCCGGCCTTTACCACCGATCAGAAGGTATTAACAATTCTATGGTGACGATCGCAGGTTTCATTCTTGCAGGTGGCGAGTCGCGGCGAATGGGTACCGACAAATCGCGGTTAGTTCTGAATGGCGAAAGTTTTGTAGAACGCATTGCCGCGGAACTTGAAACCGTGACAAGCAAAGTAACTGTGGTAGGCAAGGAGACGAACTCAACAACTGCACTGCAGCACGTACCCGACATTTTTCCAAAGTGGGGCACGTTGGGCGGCGTACATACCGCCCTTGCTTCGTGCGAGGCCGAGTGGTGTTTGATCGTCGCCTGTGATTTTCCTTTTGTTACGGCTGAGCTCTTCGCGCGCCTGGCCAGCCTGTGTGAAAATTTTGAGGCGGTTGCGCCTATCCAAAGCGACGGAATCCCTCAACCGCTCTGTTCCCTTTATCAAACTGAGCGTTGCCTTGAACGGGCCGAGGAGTTAATCAATTCCGGGGAACGAAAACCTATCGCTCTGTTACAATCTGTGCGAACCCGTTGGGTTCCTTTTGCCGAGATCCAGGATTTGCCAGGGGCTGAACGCTATTTTGATAACATCAATACGCCCGAGGACTATGACCGCATTGTTGAGAAAGGAACGGTAAGCGGATGGCTTGAGGGCAGGGACCCATGACGTAGCGAGTCGGACCCTGTTTGTTACTCCATCCAACTTTTATCTCGATGCCCCGACGACGATTCGGTAAGAAGCTATTCAAATCTTTTTTGCCAATTCTCCTCGTTTTGGTGCTCGCTAGTGTTATCGCGCTTGTCTCTATTGTCTACGGAATCACTCGACCACCACGCCAGCATTACCTGGTTACACCAGAATCGTTTTCACAAATCAGCGGCTCGGCGTTAAAGGTTACAGACGAAAGCTGGCGCAATCGTGATGGCACTGGTGCGCGGGGCTGGCTGCTGCGTGGTGCTGAGGGCGCGCCGGCAGTTGTCTTATTACATCGATACGGCGGCGATCGTTCCTGGCTCTTCAATCTCGGCATCAAGCTGAATGAAGCGAGCGGATTTACGATCCTCTGGCCCGATCTGCGCGGCCATGGTTTGAATCCACCGGTGACTGCCTCCACCTTCGGCATGAAAGAGGGTGAGGATCTGCTGGCGGCGTTGGATTTTCTTCGTGGTCTAAAAGGCTCCAATCGAGAGCATTTGACGGCGGACGTTTTTGGGGTCTACGGCGTTGAGTTGGGAGCTTACGCCGCAATAACTGCGGCAGTTCAGGATTCGTCGTTGCGAGTATTGGTGCTGGATTCGTTGCCGCGCAGTTCCGATGAACTAATAAACGCCGGAGTGAGTCATCACATCGGCGTCTCGAACCAGACCGTGCTATCAATCGCCCGCTTCGCCACTCGAGTTTACTTCATGGGTCGCTACCAAAACGGCTCGGCCTGTCAGATGGCGAGTGAATTGAAGAACCCAAGCGTGCTTTTGCTCGCGGGCGCCGACGATGGCTATCTGCGCGATTCCACTGCTGCGGTGCAGCGCTGTTTTCCAAACAAGGCAAATGTCGAAGCCAAGCTCGATTTGCCGTTGACCGGATTTAACTTGCCCTCAGCAACAGGCGAACTAGGCGAAGGCTACGATCGCCCGGTCATAGATTTCTTCGTAAAAAACCTTCGTTAATCTCGGCTCACAACGGCGTCACCGCCACGATTGCCACGCGGCCGTTGTTTGCGATTGCGTCGGTCCGCACCGACTCGGCTTGCCGCAAACTATCCAGGTCCCGCAAAGGAATTAGAAACAATACCGTTTCCTTTCGCAGTTGACTTTCATGAATCACCTGGTCAATTCCGTCATACATTACCGGCTCGTGATCCTCTCCATAAATAACCCGGCCCGCGGCGTAAAACTCCGGACTGCGATCGTTTCGCTGCAAGCCAAATAGCGGCGCGCGCGCGTAACCGCGTTCGTCGGCAAGTTGAATCAATCTTCGGGAAGATTCCGCCTCGGCTAAACCAGGGGCAACTGAATGCAACGCGACTAATGCAATAGCTAAGGTCGCTACGCCAATAAAAATAGCTGCGGCCCTCTTTTGTTCCCGCAAGAGCAGCGCGAGAGTCCCGCCAGCTCCGCTAAATGCTGCCATTATCAACGCAGCGCGGATTGAAATTTTTCCCGACTGCCAGGCGAAAACGAGCAGGGTGATCGCGAATACCAGTCCCAACACTCCCGTTGCCGTCATGGCCCAATTGCTTTTTGATTCTGAATCAAATTGCGCTAAGCGCAAACCGACCAGTAGCGCCACAGCCGGCAACACCGGCAAAATGTAACCGGGCAGTTTCGAACTGGAAAAACTAAAGAAGATCAGCGGCAACAGTACCCAGGCCAGCGCAAAAAGTTGCAGCCTGCTGGTGGCATCGTCGCGGCCTTTCCAAAACGCCTTGCGTGCTTTCAACACTCCGTCGACGAGAAGCGCGCTCCAAGGCAGCGCTAATAATGGAAGAACCACCAGGTAGTAATAGATCGGGCCGGGATGATGATATTTATTCGTGGCGTAGCGCTCAAAGTGGTGCTTGATGATGAACTCATCAAAAAACAGCGTGCCGTGTTTCCAAAACATTGGACCATACCAGATTGCGGCAACAGCCAGCGAGAGCGGTATTCCCCACAGTACGCTCAACCGCAGATTTCGGACCGGCGCCTTGCCACGCAGCGTGTAATAAGCGCCAATCACGCCAAATGGAATAACAAAACCCACCAGCCCTTTGGCGAGCAACGAAATCCCAATCGCAAGGTAGAAGCCGACCAACAAGCGCCGTTGCGACTTCACCTCAACCTCAAGCTCTGCTGCAAAAAAGAAAGCGAGGGCCCAGGCAATAGTCATCGTGACGACTATGTCAAAACTCACGGCGCGCGAAAATACGACTAGGCCACCGCTCGTGCCGGCGACCAGGGCGCTCCAAAACCCGATGGCATCGCCTGGTTGGTTCGTTTCGCCACGCTTAGTTCGTCTACAAATCCAATAGACCGCAGCGACCGTTAGTAGCCCGCAAATGGCTCCGGCAGTGCGCGCCGACCATTCAGAGATACCGAAAAGTTTGAACGCTGCAATCGCCATCCAGTAAAGCAGCGCGGGCTTTTCAAACCACAGATAACCGCCCAGCGTCGGCGTGATCCAATCGCGGCGCAGAAACATTTCATGCGCGACCTGGGCATAGCGCGGTTCATCAGGACCAACAAACGGCAGCTGGCCCAGACCGTAGAAATAAAACAGAATGAAAGCGAGAAAAAGGAAAATGCTGCCGCGCTTGGCAAGGGTTGAAGGTTGCAAGTATAGTCGCCCCGAGATTGGTCAGTTGTTAGTTGTCAGTAGTCAGTGCTTCGCCTTTGGAAAAACTATTCGGTTTATGGCAACTGTCCATTTGAGGCGAAGAGTATCATCGAAATCTAAGCTAGTGACAAACTGAACCGCGAAACACCGGGCCACTCTTAGCACAACTGACAACCGACTACTAACAACTGACTATGCTACGTACCGCAGTCATAGGCGTGGGCCATCTGGGCCGCCAACATGCTCGCATCCACTCCGATCTTGCGACTGAAGGTCTCATGCAATTCGTTTCCGTTTGCGATATCGACGCGGTCGCAGCTAAGTCAATTGGCACAGAAAGAAATACCGCATGGACCGTTGACTGGCGCGAACTTATCGGCAAGGTCGACGCCGTAAGCCTGGCAGTGCCCACGGTATCACACTGCGAAATAGCCTGTGGCTTGCTCGAAGCGGGCATTCACGTGCTGGTGGAGAAGCCGATTTCGCGAACGCTGGACGAAGCCGATCAAATGATTGCGGCTACCGCTAAGGGCGGGGCGCTGTTGCAGATTGGTCATCTCGAGCGGTTCAACCCGGCCCTGATTGCGCTGCGCCCCCACGTGCGCAAACCCGTCTATTTTGAGATTCACCGCGTCGGCGAGTTTACCGCGCGTTCGTTGGACATCGACGTTGTGCTCGATCTGATGATCCATGATCTCGACATTGTCCAGTGGCTGGTTGGCGAAGAAATCGAAGTGACTGAGCTGCACGCTGTCGGCATTCCAATCCTGACGAACAAAGTCGATGCGGCAAATGCGCGACTTGAATTCGCATCGGGCGCTGTCGCAAACATCACAGTGTCGCGCGTGGGCACTGAAAAAATCAGGAAGATGCGTTTCTTTCAACCACACGACTATGTTGCAGTTGATTACGCAACTCGACACGCGTCGATTAGCAGCCTGGCGCCGCCGACGGCCGACGGCGCGTGGCCTGGTGTCAAAATACACAACCTTGACGTCGTCGATGTTGAGCCCTTGCGCGCCGAAATCATGTCGTTTGTGGAAGCGGCGCAGAATGGACTTCCTTCGCCGGTTTCTGGCGGCGATGGTCGTCGGGCGCTGGCGTTGGCATTGCGCGCGCTGGAACGCATTCACGAACACGCACAGCATCCCGGCGTCAGTGAGTTGAGTCAGATTAGTTCTGCATGACTGCCAACCCCGAGATTTCGTCGTTTCTTGAGGAGCGCATCGCGGCCGGCGATTTTCCTTCCGCCGTTTACGTCGTAGCAGAGAGAGGCACGGCGATTTTTGTGGACGCGCTTGGCAATGCAGTAGTCGATCCGCGACCGATACCCGCAACCGCTGAAACAATCTGCGATCTGGCTTCGCTCACCAAACCGCTGGTCACCGGCCTGTTGTGCAGTCGTCGCATCGAAGCCGGCGAATTAACTCTCGACAGTTCCATCGCCCATTACCTGGCCGAGTTTGATCGTACTGACAAACAAGACATCACTGTGCGCGAGTTGCTAACCCATACATCGGGCCTGCCCGCCTGGCAGCCGCTGTACATTCTCGCGGAAGGCGAACCTGCGCGCGCAGTTGGCGCGATTGCTAATCTGAAGTTGGAATACAAACCAGGCACGCGCGTCGTCTATAGCGATCTAGGTTTCATTCTGCTTGGTTTTTTATTGGAACGAATGACAGGTAGTCCTCTGGCGCAACTCGCGCGTCAGGAAATTATTGAGCCGCTAAAATTGCAGCGTACATTTTTCAACCCCGAGCAGTCGCTGCAAACCGGAATTGCTGCCTGCGAACTAGGCAATGGCTACGAGCGCGAGATGTATAGCGGCGCCGGTGGCAGCGATTATCGTGACTGGCGTAAAGATCTGATTTGGGGAGAGGTCCACGACGGCAATGCGCATTTCCTGGGCGGCGCTGCTGGGCATGCCGGGCTTTTCTCGACTGCGCAGGAAACTTTTGTTCTGGCTCAACAATTCCTGGCCGGGGAAAGCAAATTATTGAAGCCCGAAACCTGCGAGCTTTTTCGCCAGGACATGACGTCGGGTTTGGAAGAGGCGCGTTCCCTCGGTTGGCAATTGGCCGCGACGAAGGATTCGAGCGCCGGACCTGATCTTCCCGCCGATAGTTTTGGGCATACAGGCTTTACCGGCACAAGTTGCTGGATCGATCCGCAACCTGAACGAGTTTTCATTCTGCTGACTAACCGCACACACGCCCGCAAGCTGCCCTTCGCAAACATCAATAGCGTGCGCCGCAGTTTTCACAGTCTCGCAGTTACCGCGCTCAAGTCGCTAAGCCAAATCTGACGGCTACTGCTTTGCTGGGGTGATTATTGAGTGAGACGCTGCACTGGTGCGCGCCTCGTTAGGAAGTATGGTGAATGAACTGAGGCCAAGAAAAACGCGGTCCCCGGCGTGCAGCCTGAATGCATTCGTTTCCGGTTTCGGACGAGTAGCAATTACCGGCTTGGCGTTCTGCCGCTCCGGCGTCTCGGTCGTCAGATAGTATGGCTGGTCGCTTGTTTCACACGCGCCGCCGCTCGCCTCAAGCCGAATTCGCAGACGCTCATAAGCCCCGACAAAACTGATTTCTTCCACCACGCCGCTCGACAGACAAACATGTCCCACCGGAAACTCCTGAGTCTTGTTTAGCAGCACGTCTTCAGGCCGGAAAATCAGCTTAATCGCCTGACCTTCGTGAAATCGATCGTCCAGCAAACGCGCCGGCATTTGCGCGCTCCCAACGACCACTTGACCACGCGTGATTGTGCCCTCAAGAATATTTGCCGCGCCTAAAAAGGTGGCGACATATTCCGTCGCCGGGTTGTTGTAGACCTCCCGCGGCGTGCCGATCTGTTCGATGTGGCCAACATTTATCACTGCAATGCGATCGCCAAGTTCCAATGCCTCTTCCTGATCGTGAGTAATAAATATTGCCGGCACATTGACCTTCTTCAGCAACGCCCGAATTTCGCGGCGCAGATGCACGCGCGTCTGTGCATCAAGCGCGCCGAAGGGCTCGTCGAACAACAATACTTCCGGCTTGTACGCGAGGGTGCGAGCGATCGCCACGCGCTGCTGCTGTCCACCGGAAAGTTGAGATGGATATTTCTTGCGATGCTCTTCCAGTTGGACCAGCGACAGCAGTTCGTTAACCGTGTTCCTTATTTCTTTGCGACGGCGTCTCCTGATTCGCAGGCCGTAGCCAATGTTTTTCTCCACCGTCATCTTCGGAAACAGCGCGTAAGACTGGAAGATGACGCCAACGCCGCGTTCGCGCGGCGGCAGCTCGGTCACCTCCCTTCCGTGCAGCATGATTTTTCCGGTGTAAGGTTGTTCGAGGCCGGCAATGATTCTTAGGATCGTGGTCTTGCCGCTTCCGGACGCGCCCAGCAGGACCAGCGCTTCGCCTTCAGCAACATCGAAAGAGATGTTTTCCAGCACGCTGGTCTTGCCAAACCGCTTGCTGACGCCAACAACGCTGGCCGCTGGTTGCGGCACACTTGCCGGTAGCGACGGAGTTGTCGATTCATTCATAATTCTGGCAACCTGGGCCTTCATTGTTCAGCCTCAGTCTACATCCAACCAGTCGCGCGCAAAAAAGAGCACACTAAAAATCAAAAACGAAAAAAGCGCCAGCACAATTGCGATAGCATTCGCGGCTTCGATTTGTCCTTCATTAAACTTGGCAAAGATGTACAGCGGCGCAGTCTGCGTGCGTCCCGCAAGATTTCCCGAAACCAGAATCGTCGAACCAAACTCACCCACCGCGCGCGCGAAAGTCAGCAGGGCGCCCGAAACAATCGCGCCGCGCAACGATGGCAGGGTGACGTGCCAGAAAGTCTGCCAGCGCGTTGCGCCAATGGTCGCCGACGCTTCTTCAAGCGAGCGGCTCATAGTATCGAATACCGGTTTGATAACTCCGAAAGCTAACGGAAAGGTAACGAAGATGTTGGCAAGCACTATGGCGCCGGCAGTGAACATTACCCGGATTCCCTGCGGCCTGAGAAAACGCCCCAGCGTTCCGTATGGCCCCCACAAGAGCAGCAAAGCAAAACCTGCTACCGCCGTTGGAATCGCCGTCGGCAGCGAGATGGTGACGATCAAGGCATTGCGTCCAAGAAAATTGTAGCGCGAAAGTACGTAAGCCGCGAACAAGCCAAAAAGCACATTAAACGTCGTCGCCCAAAAACTGGTGACCATCGAGAGCTTGAGCGCGAAGACAGCTTCAGGGGCCATCAGTGCGGACCAGAAATTTCCCAACCCACTGCTCGTTCCAAAAATGAAGATCGACGCCAGCGGCAGGAACACCAGCGGCATCATCATGAAGATGAGCATCCAAATGCTGAGCGGCCTCACAACATCAAAGCCGCGCACGTGCCGCATTGTTGGTATGACTGAACTCATAAGGACCGTGAATCGTAAATCGTGAATCGTAAATCGGAATATTCAGTACTCAATTATTCATTATTCATTATTCATCACTCATCCACTCATCCACTCATCCACTCATCACTCATCACTTTTTCCGCTGCACCTGGTTGCGAAAGATTCCTTCAATCACTTCCGGATAAGCTTTGTCCCAGCCGCCGAAATAGCTGACGTCAAACGGCATCTCGATGCGCCCGAATTCCTGGTGCTGCTGGTTAAGAGCGTCGTTGGTCACGGAATAAAAATGAAACTTCACAAATGCTTGTTGCGCTTCGTCACTCCACAGGTATTGCAGGAAAGCGTCCACCACTGCGCGCTTAGCCTGCGTAACATTCTTGTCGATTACAACAGCCGGATGCTCGCTAAAAATCGTCGCCTTGGGTATTACTATTTCGACCGGGGTTCTCGTCGCCTCTTTCATAAGCAATCCGTCCAGCTCATAAGTTATCAACGCGTCACCAAAGCCGGTTTCAAATTGCGTGCGTGCTTCGCGGGCTGAGCCAGGCGTTGACTTAACGTTGCGCCAAATTGCCTGAAGCGTCTGGAGCGCGCGTGCGCTGTCACGTTCACCGAATTGCTTTTGCGACTTAACCAACTCCGAGCCGTAGATTGCGAGTATCGACCATTGCGCGCCCCCGGAACTCACTGGATCGGGGTGAATTATTTCTACGCCAGGCTTTGCGAGATCGGGAAAATCGTGAATGCCTTTTGGATTCCCGGCCCGCACAAGAATAACGAAAGGAGTCTTGTTAACGATGCCCTTGTACGGCGCAGCGTGCCAATCAGTGGTGACAAATCCGCCGCGCTGCAATCGTTGGGCGTCTCGATCAATCGACAGTATGGCGATGTCGGCCGGTACTCCCTGCAAAATTTGATTCGTGACTGTCTCGGATCCGGCAAATGAAGATGTAAAGCCGACGTCCTGGCCGTGCTCTCGTTTCCACTTTGCGGTAAAGGCGGGGTAGATTGCTTTCTCAAGCGACTCTTTCATAATAGAGAAGCCGTAAAGAGTTATGGTCACGCCCCCTCTGTCCGCCGGTTGTTGTGGCAGGCAGCTGGCTAACAAAGCAAGAGCGACCAATAACGAGGTGAGTAGGGCGGCTTTGTTGAGTGTCTGCTTCATACAGATAAACTAAGCCTTTTCCAGCCCGCTGAATCAGGCCGCCACGAGTCGAATTAATGGACGATTACTGGTCTATACCATACCTTTGCCTCTTCTGGAAACAGGTAGTCAAAAACTCATGAAAAAGCTCACAACCATTTGCATTGCGTTGGCCTTGTCGGGCTGTTATTCCCGAGCACCAACGAATCAGCAGGACGGCCATCAGGAGTTGGTGGTTGCCGCGGCAGCCAACCTGACCGACGCCTTCGCCGAAATCGGTTCTCGCTTTACGAGCAAAACGGGAATACGTGTCGTTTTTAGTTTTGGCGCCACTGCTGAACTCGCAAAACAAATTGAGAACGGCGCGCCTTTCGATGTTTTTGCTGCGGCTGACACGGAACATGTCGACTCGCTCGACCGTGCCGGCTTGCTCACGCCGGGCACGCGGGCGCTTTATGCTCGCGGACGTTTAGTGTTGTGGCTGCCGCCCGGATCAAGCCTAAAGGTTGGAAAGGTTGAAGACATAACTGCAAAACAGTTTGACCGTATCGCCATTGCCAAACCCGACGTCGCGCCCTATGGACAGGCTGCTGTTGATAGCCTCAAAAAACTTGGCATCTGGAATGAAATCGAGCCCCGGGTCGTTTACGCACAGAACGTATCGCAAGCCAAGCAGTACACCGCAACTGGAAACGCGGAAGTCGCATTTATTCCGTTGGCTCTGGTTAAGCCGGGCGAAGGCACCTACGTCGAAGTCAACGAAAGTCTGCATCGTCCAATCGATCAGGCTCTCGGTGTGATACAGTCATCCGCGAAACAGGAGGCTGCCCGGCAATTTGTGACCTTTGTTCTAAGTCAGGAGGGGCAGCAACTGCTTAAAGAAAAGGGATATTCAATACCAGGCTCTTAAGGGTCTATCTCGCTCTGTACGGGAGCGTACCTAACTGGTATGCTGCTCCGCGAAATTTTAGCCGAGGATTTGTCGAAATTTTTCCTTTCCAGCTGTTTTAATTTCAATCGAGATCACGCGACAGTGGTCACCTGATCGCAGGGATCCTTCAGGAACAACTCTATGAAGATACTACTTTATAACCCGGACAACGGCGTGACTCGAAACTTTATGCCTCACCTCTGGATGTTCTTACTTCAGGCACTGACACCGCCGGGGCATGAAGTCTTGTTGGTTGATGGCAATGCACGACCGATGAGCGAAGCGGAACTGGTGAACTATATTCGTGAGCAGGGTGTCGGGCTTGTCGGCATTGGCGCAATGACCCGGATGGCAGCGCGTGCCTATCGCATGGCTGATGCCGTTCGCGCAGCCGGCATTCCGGTGGTTATGGGTGGCCCACATGTGACGGAAGTGCCTGACGAAGCATTAGGCAAGGACGGTGGCCCGCGTCACGCAGATGCCATCGCCCTCGGTGAAGCAGATGAGACCTGGCCGCAAATAGTTGAAGACGCCGCGAACGGGCGATTGAAAGATATTTATGCTCCCGTGGACGAAAATGGTAAGGAACACAAACCAAGTTTGCAGCCCTATCCCGCGATTCCGTGGAATGAGATCGACCTTGACCAGTTTGACATGGTGCCAAAGTTTGCACGTCCCCTCCTCAAGCGTTATGGCTCAGGTTGGCAAGCGGTTCACGTGATTCCAATGGAGTCTGGCCGCGGCTGTCCTTACGGTTGTGAGTTCTGCACTGTCACTGGCTTCTTCGGAGATTCGATCAGATTTCGCAGCAACGAAAGCGTAGTCCAGGAGTTGCTAGCTCTCAAGAAACACGCGCGCGAAACTCTTAGTCAGGTCATAGTCTTTTTCATCGACGATAATTTTGCCATTAGTATAAAGCGCACCAAGTCGCTCTTGCGCGACATCATCGCAGCCGGCGCGCAGGTACCGTGGATGGCGCAGATCAGCGCGAACCTGCTACGCGACGAGGAGCTGGTGGATCTGATTGCCGCATCCGACGGCAAATGGGTCTTTATCGGCATGGAGTCAATTGACACCGCAAATCTCGCGGACATGAATAAGAGCTTCAACAAGCCGGCGGAGTATGCAACGGTGCTGAATCGCCTGGCTGCACGAAATATTTATGCGGTGACCTCCTTTATCTTCGGCATGGACAACGACACTGCGGGGGTTGCCGACCGCACGCTGGAACAAATCGAAAGCTGGCCTCCGGGTTTGCCCGTCTTTGGGCAGTTAACCCCGTTTCCGGCAACGCCTCTTTTTGAGCGTCTGGTGGCTGCGAATCGCTTGACGCGTCCCAAACACTGGATGGAGTTTGCCCCTTATCAAATGGCGCACACGCCTTTGAAGATGTCGATTCCGCAGACGCAAGCCGAGCTCGACGAAGCGTGGAGGCGATCCTACAGCCCCGAGCGAAATCTTCAAGTGATGGAAGCTCTCAAGGATCAACATGTCAAATTTCGTGTTATTCATCTGATTATGCGCTTGTTCTTCCGCGGCATCTATTTTCCGCAAATGAACAAACGCGCCTGGCTCAAAGTGATTGCGCAAAATCGCCGCGCAATCTTTGGCCTCTCAAAAGAGGCAATGGGCAGGTGGCGCGCTGGCCGGAAGAATAAGCACCAAATACCGCAGTCATCCTCACCAGCAATTAGCGAGAAAAGAGCAGCCTAACCCCGTGCGCACTCTTATCCGCGCATGAAGTGTGAATTGTAGTACTATGACCGCGCGGTATGAGCCCCCAAGACTAAACCGCGAAGGGTTTGTGTAGTGCGCATTTTTCTCGCGCCGTTCCTAAGCGCCATTCTCCTGGCACAACTGTTATGTGCTCCTTCAGTCTTCGCGCAGGGAGACGTGCGCCCGCGCCGCTCGCAAACCACCGTTGAGCCTTCACCTCCCTCGACTCCACCGAAAGACGGACAGTGGCAAACACCCTCGACTTCGCCAGTTACTTCGGCCGACAGTCTGACCGCTGGGGCTTCTAAAAACGAACCAGTCATTCGCGTTGCGCTCGCCACCGGCGCCCGTTCAGCATCCATCTCCACGACCGGTCATTTGACCAATGCGACTGATGTCGCCAACTCGATGGTGGCGTTGGACGTCGCCAGAGTTCGCCTTGAGCCCCGGTTGTTTTCCCCACTTCCCGCCGCGACGGAAGAAGCGTTCCGACTAAGTCTTGCTGCGTTGTCATCACGAGCCGACGCCGAACAAAAAGCTCGCGAGGTGAAAGAAGCTACTAACGAAGACTCGCAAATCACCCTTGATAACGTGACCAAAACCTGGGGACTGTTGATTGGCGATCATTATTCGCAACCGGAAGCGGAAGAATTGCGGGCCCAATTGCTGGATGCTGCGATCGAAACGACTATCCTGTCGCTATCGCGCCCGGGTGTAACTGTCGCAAAGAATCGTGACACCCAAGCGGCGACGTCTGCCGCAAGCGTTCCGTCGAATGTTCGGTTAGCATCGTCGCGGCCCACCTCGCCGTCGCGAGAGGTGGTTGCTTTTGCCGCCGGCTCGGGTCGTCTCTTCAGTTCCAGTGCGCCAGTGATGTTTGGCTCCGACGATGAAAAGGCGCCGGTACGTTTCAATGACAAGCCATATCGCGGACGCATTGAAGTGTTTGCAAACACGCGAGGCGCGCTGACTGTCGTTAACGTGATTGGGCTTGAAGATTATGTGAAGGGCGTAGTCCCAAACGAATTGTCTGCGGGCGGTTATCCGCTGATTGAGGCACACAAGGCCCAGGCAATTGCGGCGCGCACTTATGCATTGAGAAACCGCGGCCAGTTTATCTCGCAAGGCTACGATCTGCTGCCGACGACACGCTCGCAGGTTTATCGCGGACTGACATCGGAGAATGCGCTTTCGTCGCGGGCCGTGGATGAAACGCGTGGGATGGTGGCAACCTATAACGGTGAACCAATCAACGCGTTGTACACATCGACCTGCGGTGGCCGCACCGAAGACGCGGCAAATATTTTCAATGACGCAGTTCCCTACTTGAAGGGGCGCGAGTGTGCCGCCGAAGGCCATGCAGCGCTGGCGCCTTTTATCGTAAAGACGTCACGCGAACCAGCCGAACTCAAGACTCAACAAAATGTGGCACTAGCGCGCGACGTAGCTCTGCTTGCCGTTCAGAACTTTACTTCACTGCGTGCTCGCGTTTCGGATTCCTGGCTTGATGCCGAGGCATCGGTATCGGATGTTCGCAGTTGGCTAGCATCAGTTGCGCGCCTGGCCCATCAAACAGCGCCGACGGTGACTGAAGACGTCAATCGTCCGCCAGCGTTTGCCACCGCATTGAGCACGGCCGTTTATGGTGAAAGCCGCGCCGACACGCTGCTTAACAACGCCGACGTTGAATACTTCCTCGCGGTGCGCGATGCCGGAGAAATTCCACCAGCTAATCGTGCCGACGTCGCGCAACTTCTGCGCGATGGTTATTTCTCGGTTTTTCCCGACGCCACGCTGCGTCCGCGCGAACCTCTTTCGCGAGGCCGCGCGCTGCATTCGATAGCGCGAATCCTGGAGGCGCGCAGTTTATTGCAACTGCAGAGAGGATCATCACGGCCAACTGCAGACGACAACCTCGTAATGCGAAGCACGAAAGGAAAAGACCTGCCGGTCAAAGTCAGTGCTGATGCGTTTCTCTTTCGGCAGATAGGCGAAAGTCTTTATCCTGTTTCTACGATCGCGCTGGTTGGCGGCGAGCCGGTAGTGTTTCATGTGAACGGCGCAGGCGAAGTGGATTATCTGGAAGTGCGGCCGTCCGCCAATGGCGCCGCTGCCGATCGCTTCTCGCCTTTTACTAATTGGACCACTTACTTAACTCCGGGTCAGGCGCAGGCGCGTCTGGGGCGTTATGCCGCCGGCATCGGATCCCTCACCGACTTGCGCGTCATCGCACGCGGCAGTTCGCGCCGAGCGACTGATCTCGAAATGGTTGGAACACAGGGAACAGCGCACGTTCGCGGCGGTCGTATTCGTTCAGCATTGGGCCTGCGTGAACAACTCTTTGTGATTGAACGCCGCTACGGCGAAGATGGACGTGTTGTTGGTTTCACTTTTCTCGGACGCGGTTGGGGCCATGGCGTCGGCATGTGCCAAGTGGGCGCTTATGGCCTGGCGCGGCAGGGGTTCACCTACGAACAAATCCTCAAGGCTTACTACACGGGGATTGAATTGACGCGAATGTACTAATGCAAAATCTTCTGCATGTTTTGAACTTGACCTCTTCCCTCCTCTGCGTGTTAATTGCCTCAGACACGTGCTAGTTTGACCTTCCGCTCGGGCTGGATTGCCAAGGACAACGTTATGGCTTCAAGGATTGAACCTCTACTAACCGTCGCACAGCTTGACGCCTGTCCGGACGACAACAACCGCTACGAGTTGGTCGGAGGAGAACTATTCGTGTCACGTGCTCCGGGCATCCCACACCAACGCGTGCTTCAGAATCTTCAGATTGCTTTGATCGATTATCTGAGAACTAACCCTATCGGAATTCTCGTTCCGGGCACCGGAATGATTCTCAGCGATTACGATGCCGTAATTCCAGACCTGGCTTTCGTTCGCAACGAACGTTGGGACGAGGTTGTCACGGGTGAGAAATTTACGCGAGCGGTTGATCTGGTCATCGAAATCATCTCTCCGGGCAAAGAGAATCGTGAGCGCGATCTAACGGTCAAGCGTCAGCTATATGCGAAGTACGGTGTGAAAGAATATTGGATCGTCGATTCGGAAAACTCTTCTGCTCTAATCTTTCGATTACGAGAACAGACACTCGAAGAAATCGTTGTTGTATCCGCTGACGAGGAAATCACCTCACCTCTGCTTCCAGGGTTTCAATTGAAGGTTAAGGCAATCTTCAATTTTTAGGACTATCGCCTCCGCCCACATGCGGTTCTCGCGTAATCAAATCATTGGCACGCTGATTCTCATCACGCTGCTCTGGGCAGTAATTCTTTACCGCATGCTATTCTCTCGCGCGTGAGCGCAGACAAATACAGAACCGGGAGCGGTAGCGACCGGGTCCTACGTTCAACCAGCCTTTACCTGTTGATATCAAACACAAGCTTGAGTGCTGAGACCCGGTCGCTACTGCTCCCGGTTCCGTATTTGTCTTCCCACTAGTATGAATGATTCTCCTATCGCAATCGTTGGCCCAACCGCTTCCGGCAAAAGCACGCTCGGAATCGAAGTCGCATTGCGTCTTGGCGGTGAAATTATCAACTGCGATTCGGTGCAGGTTTATCAAGGCATTCAAATAGCAACAGCGAAAGTTCCATATGAAGAACGCCGCGGCGTGCCGCATCATCTGATCGATTTCGTCTCACCGGAAATTAATTACACTGCGGGCGAATGGGCGCGTGAAGCCGCCGCGAAAATCGAAGAGATAGAGCAGCGCGGTCGAGTGCCAATACTTGTCGGCGGCACAGGACTTTACCTGCGCGCCTTGCGCACCCCTTTTTTTCCCAGCCCGCAGACGGATGAAGTGCTTCGTCGCCGGCTTAACCAAGTCCGGGAAAGGCGTGGAGTGGAATACCTTCATCGCCTATTACAACGACTGGATTCAAAAAGCGCGGCAGAACTATTTCCGCGTGATTGGCCGCGTGTGCAACGCGCGATCGAAGTTCGACTGCAAACGGGAACCCGAATGTCTCAGCAAAAACCCCTAAGACCTCCACCGCCGGAGATTGCCGGGCGCCTCCGCGTAATTGTCCTGAACCCGCCGCGTGCGGAGCTCTATCAACGCATAAATGAGCGCACCGAGAAACATTTTGCTGCCGGTCTGGTTGAGGAAGTTGAGAGGTTGCTAAAGCAGGGTGTCCCTCCGAACTCAAACGCCCTGGGCGCGCACGGCTACCGGCGCGTAGTCGAATACCTCCAGGGCAAACGCGAGTTAGATAGCGCGATTGAGCAAACGAAGCTTGACGTCCGGCATTACGCAAAAAGGCAGTTGACCTGGTTTCGTCGCGAGCCGGGCACGGAATGGTTTGAGGGTTTTGGAGAAGCTGACCACCCGACCGCGGAGGTCTTTCAGGCGCTCCAAAGGGTTTCAAACAAAAGTTAAAGTTTCCTTCACAAGACGGATATTCCTTGTCAGGATGAAACGGCTGCGGTAGTCTGACTAATAATCCCCCATGTCACAGTCCGACCCAACAGGTGTGGCCATGTTAGATGGAAAGCCTGCGCCGCAAAACATTCAGGACGCATTCCTAAATACTGTCCGCCGCGAGAAAACGACGGTCATTATCTTCCTGTTGAACGGCGCAAAGTTGACCGGCCGCATTCGTAGTTTCGATAAGTTTTCTGTTTTGCTCGAGTCCGGCGCCCATGAACAACTGATCTTCAAACACGCGATCTCAACCATCTCACAGACACGTCGCAACACTGGCGACCTGCGCACACAAGCTCACACTGAAACCGCTTTCGAACCAGCCAGCAATCCCAACTCGCCTGAATCGTGACATTCCTTTAAACTCTTGCCTGAATTTCAAACCGGCAAGAGGAAACAGGTGTCAGGAACTTTTATTACTTTCGAAGGAATTGATGGTAGCGGCAAGTCTACGCAACTGCGCATGCTTGCAAACTACTTGAAAGAAGTGGGCTGTGAAGTTTTGCTGACGCGCGAACCGGGCGGCACGCCGGTTGGCGTTCGCCTGCGCGGGGCGCTGCTCGATGCGCATGAAGAGGTAGATCCGTTAACGGAACTGTTGGTCTTCGCCGCCGATCGCGCGCAGCACGTGCGACTCGTTTTGCGGCCGGCGATTGCAGCCGGGAAGGTTATTATTTCCGATCGCTATGCTGATGCGACGGTGGCTTACCAGGGCGCAGGACGGGGGTTTTCCCCGGAGTTAATCGCCGAGATCGTTCAGCTCGCAACTGAAGGCTTGAAGCCGGATTTGACGGTGCTTTTTGACCTTTCGGTTGAAGATTCCATTGCGCGCACCAGCAGGCGTGCAAACTCCAAAAACAGGAGCGATCGGCTCGACGCCGAAGCTTCAGATTTTCATGTGCGCGTGCGTGACGCCTATTTGGAGATAGCGCGCGCTGAACCTGAACGAGTGAAGATTGTAGAAACAAACCGACCGCCGGAGGAGACTCACCAACGCGTGAAGCAGATAGTTGTGCCTTTCCTGAAAAGCAGAGGACAACTGGTTGAGGTCGAAGTTAACCATGCCTAGATCCTGCGTTTCATTCGGGATTGTCCTGACTAATCAATAGAGATTCATGTTTGATCAACTAATTGGAAACGATCGCGTCAAAAAACTACTACGACGCATGCTCGCGACTCAACGGCTTCCGGGTGCAATGCTCTTCAGCGGTGAGGATGGCGTAGGCAAGAAATTATTCGCCCTCGAGATCGCCAGGGCCCTCAACTGCCGTACGCCGCAAGTTACAGAAGGATGCGGAGATTGTCCGCCGTGTTTGCGAATCGCAAAACTCAATTACCCGACGAGCGAGGAGTCCGACGATTGGAAAGGAATAATCTGGACGGAGCATCCCGACGTTGGCATGGTGGTAGCTCCCAAGCGGGTCTTGCTGGTTGAGCAGATGCGCGCCATTGAACGCGAAGCAAACTATCGTCCTTTTGAGGGCAAGGCGCGCGTCTTTATTGTCGAGGACGCCGACAAACTAAACGATAATTCGGCGAACGCATTGTTGAAAATACTGGAAGAACCGCCGCCAACGTCGCACATTATTCTTTTAACTTGCCGCCCGGCGTGGCTGCTGCCAACCATTCGTTCGCGCTGCCAGATTATTCGCTTCTCGCCGGTCGCGGCTGCTGAGATCGAACGTTATTTGACGCAGGAGAAAATTGCCGGCGGTGAGGAAGCTCGCCTGCGGGCGCGCAAAGCGCGCGGCAGCCTGAGCCGGGCACTCGACGAGGACCTGGACGGTTTCATTGAACAACGGAAGGCAATGCTCGAGGTGCTCGGGGCACTCGCTGTGGGCGATGACCGGTTGCAGTTGCTCCGATCGGCTGAACAACTCAACGAAGCGCAATACAAGGACGAATACGAAACGCGTTTGGATGTTCTGGAAACTTTGATTCGCGACGTTTGGCTGCTCTCGCTTGACGCGGACGCTGAGACAATTGTCAACGACGATGTGCTGCCGCAACTAAAAAGTATGGCGAAAGGTCTGGATAGTAAGCAGCCGGCAATTTGGATCGGACAGATTGAAGAGATGCGAGAACAATTGATCGTAAACATCAATCGCAAGCCGGCTACCGACGCGCTGTTTCTGACGATGGCTGCGGCTTCTGCCACCGAACTGCCGCCAAAGAGACGTTACATCGTCAAGTAATTATTGTTCCTGCCATAGGAAGTTCGTCGTTTGTTGCAGTGCTTTGTACAAAAAGTCCCGATGAGTAGCGCGGCTAGCACCATTCACAGCATTCGCGTAACAATCATTCACGCGAAAGCGTTCTGATTAACACCGTGGCTTTAGCCCGGTGATAGAGATGCATTCCACTTCCTTAACCGTTTTAACGCTTTACTCGGACGCCGGAAACCGTTGAAACGGTTGGACAATTCATGATCACGCCCGTAGTCACCGGGCTGAAGCCACGGTGCTAATGAGAAACGCTCCGCGTGGACCCGATCGGATTTTTTGTTCAAAGTTTTGTCGCTCAAACAAAAAGGCCGCAACTACGCAGCCTTTAACTACGATCATCGGAAGGTTGGTTTTACTTGATACTCACCAGCTCAGGCTCTGCCATGGACTTCTTTGAGGCAATGTCTGCCAAGAGTTTTTCTGTTTCCAGAACAAACGCGTCGACGATATTTTCGCCGGCAACTTTGCGCATAGGCACGCCGTCCTTAAAGATCATGCCGACGCCCCGGCCAAACGTGACGCCGAGTTGGGAATCGTGGGCCTCCCCTGGACCATTAACGGCGCAACCCATGATTGAAAGATGCAACGGCTCTTCAACGTGCGCCAGGCGGCGCTCGATCTCAGTAACAATCTCAACGAAGTTGTCTACGTCGAGTCGTCCGCAGGTGGGACAAGCAACCACCGTGACACCGCGCGTTCGCAAGCCGAGCGACTTCACAATCTCCCAAGCCACGCGCACTTCTTCCTGCGGTTCTGCGGCCAACGAAACGCGAATCGTGTCGCCGATGCCTTCGTGCAGCAGTATGCCGAGGCCGATTGATGATTTGATTGTGCCGCCGAAGGCCGTGCCGGCTTCAGTGACGCCAAGATGAAATGGGTAATCAACTCTCTCGGCTAACAAACGATAGGCAGCAACGGTGCGCTGAACGTCTGAAGCTTTTAGTGAGATGATCGTCTCAGTGAATCCCAGATCCTCGAGAATCTGAATATGCCGTAAGGCGGATTCGACCATCGCTTCCGGCGTCGCGGTGCCATATTTCGCCAGCAGATCCTTTTCGAGCGAGCCGCCGTTGACGCCAATGCGAATCGGAACGCGCTGAGCTTGCGCCGCGCGCACCACTTCAACGATGCGTTCATGCTTGCCAATGTTTCCCGGATTCAGCCGCAGCTTGTCGATGCCGGCTTCCAGCGCCAGCAACGCCAGCTTGTAGTGAAAGTGAATATCAGCAACGAGCGGTACGTCGGGCACACGCTTGCGAATCTCTTTCAGCGCGATCGCTGCATCGTTGTCGGGAACAGCCAGCCGCACAATCTCGCAGCCGGCGCTTACCATCTCTTCGATCTGCCCGACGGTTTCGCCAACGTTCGTCGTGTCAGTCTTGGTCATTGACTGAATGACAACCGGCGCGCCTCCGCCAATCTGAAGATGCTTAACCTGAACTGCTTTCGACTTTCGCATATGTATTCCGGTTTCAAGTTTCAAGTTTGAAGTTTCAGGTAAGCCGTTCCTCGACTTGAAACCTTAAACCTGAAACTTGAAACTCTCTGTTACTTCCCGGGCGTCGTTGCCGCCGGCTGATTGCCGGTGCCGCGCCAGTTTGATGTCTGCTTCAAGATGTCGTTAGTAATCACAAAGACCATCAGCAAAATTACAAACACGAAACCGACCTGCTGGATACGTTCACGTAAGCGCATTGAAAGTGTCAATCCAATCATTGCCAAAACACCTTCAATCAACAGCAGAAAAATTGCGCCGCCATCGAGCACTGGTATTGGCAACAGATTAAAGACGCCAAGGTTCAAACTCAGGAAAGCGAGCGTTGTGAAAAGTCCGCCCCAGCCAAATCTTTCCACCGAGGTGGAGGCTGCCTTGTAAATTCCGAC
>DATNOG010000073.1:0-5425 GCA_035601415.1 Pyrinomonadaceae bacterium
TTGATTAGCTGGCTGAGGAAAAGCAAGGGGGCAAACAGCTTGCCAAGCCTCAACTGGAAACCCGCAAAGACATCCGCTTGTTCAGGAGCTTTATAGACCTAATCGTGTTTGAATTCCACAACTTTCCTGCCTTGCCTAGCCTTTTTGTAGTCTGGAATCAATAACTTGCCGGAAGTGTAAAAACTTGTTGCTCAATCCTGGGATTGTTGCTAAGATGCTCGTCGTCAAGTCAGGGAGCGCCTGCTCTTTGACCCTCGTTCCAGGGCGAGCCCACCTGTTTTCTCAGGAATACCGGGCAAAATTCAATGACCATCAGACCGGCCCCGATTCGCTAGCGAAGATTCTTTATCCGTAAAGAACTTTCCACTGCCTTACCACTCTTAATCTCAGGTAGATGTCGCAGCGTCCACAGACAAGCGACAGTCAATTGCACACAGGGAATTCTGCACTAACTCGTAAAAGCTCCCTCCGAAATTCACAGTCCCATCCCCAATCGAAAAAAATTGTTGTGAAATCCCTAAGTCGCGAAGTAGCAAAAGAAATTGAATTGACTCCCGCCAGCCCGGCGCCGACCTCGCTCCGTGCGAAACGCACTGCCGAGCGAATGGCCAAGAGCGGTAAATGGGTTGAGAGTCTTCGTTGTTCAGATGTGAGCCGGCTCTGGTCTGAACTGCACCGCATCGTTTCACACCATCCTTTGGTGAGGGCCTCGCGAAGTGCGGGTCTGCTCGTCGAAGAAGGCGCCAGTAGCGCCTACACGGATCTGACTCAGGAGCTGTTCGTTCAACTCCTCAGTAAGAACCGCTTTGAGCATTATCTCGATACCGAGATGACTGATTACGAGATCGAGTGCGAAATCGGACAAATAGAACTCACTAACCTGCTGACTGCTGAACTGCGAAAGCGCCACCCCGAAAGTTATCGTCTGGCCCGGCGCATTTCCACGCTAATCCAATCAAGCTCGAATTTTCGTCGTTTTGATACCAGTGGCACTGGCGATGAACCGCATCGCCGGCTCGCGGACCGCGTTTACGGTCTAAGCGAGTGGGCCGACGGCAAACGCCGCCGCGACTCGCACGACGTCGAGCAACGCGTTCACATCATTCCGGTGCGCGCTCGCGACACGCGCATGGTTGGTTGCACAGGCGACTCGCAAGTTGTGATCAGTAATTCGGATCTCGAAGACTTGATCGTTTCCGTGCTGGACGCGGTTGATTCGCCAGTTGACGTGCGTACCCTCAGAAGCCTGGTGATGTCTCGACTTCCAGTGATGGACATTTATCTGGTGCCGTTGGATGGCGACGACAGTGATGGCGAAGGCAATCATTTCGAGGCAGTCGACAAGCGCGAAGATCCCGAACAGGGACTGTTGAGACGCGAATCGGAAAACGAAGCAGCGGGATTTGTCGATCACTTCCTCGACAACTTGCATGACACAGTCCGCGGCAAGGTCAAACAGTACAACCGCATCCTTGGCGTGTTATGGCATTGCTATTTGAGTCCAACACAATCCACGCAGTTGGAGGTGGCAGCCGTCCTGGGAGTTTCAGATTCGCTGGTTTCAGATTATCGCCGCCGGATCGAAACCGAGCTGCGTGCGCTTTCATTCTCTGAGGTTGAAGAAGCGAGGAGATTTGAAGGAGCACTGCGCCTGCGGGTGAAAGAACTCGTGCTGGTGGGCGAGGAAAACGAGGTCGCAGTTTAGATTAGTTCTTCTGAAGCCGTTTATATAACTGCATTCGAGGCTGCGGCGCTTTTAGCGTAGCAGCTTCTTTTGATTTATTGATGCCGACAAAGAATAAGGATTAACCAAACGCCGGCGACGCCGGCACGAATGAGATAGGTAGCGATCTCGCTAACGCTGGCGCATACGCAGCCTATCTCAACCCGCAACAGCTAAATGACAGAGAATGAACGTGAGACAGAGGACAGAACAAACAGAGATTGATTCGGCCGGGCCTCGAGATTTTCCGAGGAGGCGGCGACCCATCCAATCTGACTACGAGGCTGTCCGACCTTCGCAGCTATCGCGAGCAACTGATATAGGTATGACTCCACCTGGGCTCACTGTAGCGTCAGACCCGCCGTCAGTTTCAGGCACCTTGAAAGGAAGAGTTTCAGGTGCGTCAACAAAGCAGCCAGAATCAGCAGCACCGCAGCGCTCCAGCAAAGGCAAGTGGACGTTAAAACGCGGACATGCGCTGTCTTATGCCGGGCTGGTCCTTTTCACTATCGTGCTCTACGTGCGTCCGGCCGAGTTTTATCCATCGCGCTTGACAGCGTCGATGGCTCTGATTGTCGCGCTCGCCACCCTGGGCTTCTTCTTGCCCACCCAGCTTTCGTTGGAAGGCACGCTCACCGCGCGCCCGCCCGAAGTAAATCTTGTTCTACTCTTTTGCCTGACCGCCTTGCTTTCGATTCCGCTTGCCATCAATCCACCCAAAGCCTGGCAGGAGTTTAGCGGCACTTTTGTACGCTGCGTCGTGATTTTCGTAGTGATAGTGAATGTGGCGCGGACTAAGGCGCGACTCAAGGGACTGCTGCTGCTCGCACTCGCTACGGGCCTCTGGTTAAGTGTCGAAGCCATCAACGAATATCGCCTGGGTCTGGCGACAGTCGAAGGCTACCGCGCCGGCGGCATGGGTGGCGGCATCTTCGGTAACTCGAACGATATGGCGCTATTTTTGGTAACTGTTGTTCCGATCGCGATCGCGCTATTGTTCGGCTCGCGCAGTCTCGCGCGCAAGTTTTTTTTCGGCGGCTGTGCCGTCTTGATGGTCTCCGGTGTAGTGCTCACCTACTCGCGCGGAGGCTTTATTGGCTTACTCGTGGCGTTGACTTTCTTTGCGTGGAAAGCCGGTCAGCGTCGTCGACTTGAGATCGTTGTCGTTGGTTTCCTGATCGTCGCGGCATTTCTGGCATTAGTGCCGGGCTACGCTCTGCGGCTCGCCTCAATTCTCATCCCGAGTTTGGACCCGGTCGGCTCGTCTGAAGCGCGAAGCGGAGAACTTTTCAGGTCATTGTATGTAGCCATTCGCCATCCTTTGCTCGGCATCGGAATGGGTAACTACGCGCCTGAAATGTCGTACCGAGGGCTGGTCACCCACAACTCTTACACGCAAGTCGCAGCTGAGATGGGAATGGCGGCGCTGGTTTGCTACACGATGTTCATCGTCACGCCGCTCAAGAAACTCGGACAGATTGCGCGCGAAACCTTCGGCGCGAGAGTTAATTCGCCTTTCTATTACTTGGCAGTAGGACTACAGGCATCGCTGATCGGCTACATGGTTTGCAGCTTCTTCGCTTCGGTCGCGTATCTCTGGTACGTCTACTACCTGGTCGCCTACGCGGTTTGTTTACGCCGGTTGTATGAGTCCGAGACTGGAAGGGCAGTCGTGATTGAGAAGCAGCCAAAGCAGAGCCAGGACGGTGCTTCGGTGCTTGATCACAAGGGCGGAGTCGCGACGATATGAGTATGAAGGTAGCGGCAGAAATAATTTTTTGGTTAAGTGCCACGGCGCTCGGTTATACCTACGCCGGTTATCCGCTCCTGCTTTTGATCATGAGCCGGCTGCGTCCTCGCAAAGTTACTCGCAGCGCCTTTGAGCCTTCCGTCAGTGTGATCGTTACGGCTTACAACGAAGAGCGCGACCTGGCCGCCAAACTCGAAAACACATTGGCGTTGGATTATCCGCGCGAGCTTTTGGAAATTATCGTCGCGTCGGACTGTTCGACCGATCGCACGGACGAAATCGCGCATGCATTCGCCGATCGCTGCGTGCGCCTCGTGCGCCAGCTGCAGCGACTGGGCAAGACTGCGGCGCAGAATATGGCCGTCGCGCAAGCGCGCGGCGAGATCATTCTTTTTTCCGACGCCACCAGTCTTTACAAACCGGACGTACTGCGCGTGATGATGCCCAGCTTCGCGGATCCGACGGTCGGTTGCGTGGCCGGTCGTCTGATTTATGTTGACCCCGCGGAATCGAGAGTGGGGCGTGGCGCTCGCTCATATTGGAGTTATGAAACTTTTCTGAAGCGGCATGAAAGCCGTGTCTGCTCTTTGATTGGCGCGTCCGGATGTCTCTATGCCGTGCGCTGCTCGGCTTACGTGCCGCTTTACCCCGAAGCATGCAGCGACTTCATCATCGCCACCAAGATGGTTGAGCAAAACCTGCGTGCAGTTTACGAGCCCGCCGCGGTTTGCACGGAAGAGACCAATCGGCAAAGCGACAAAGAACTGAAGATGCGTGTGCGGGTGATTGCGCAAACCTTTACCGACCTCTGGCGTCATCGCGCGATGCTGAATCCGTTTCATAGCGGTTTTTACGCGGTGCAACTTCTATCGCACAAAGTCATGCGCTACGCCGTGCCATTCTTTCTGATTGCGATCCTGGCGACGTCCGGAATCCTCGCGCGGTATTCGCTGCTTTACTTGTTCGTGTTTGTGTCGCAACTCGGTTGTTATCTGGGAGCGCTGAGCGCGTGGATGCTTGAGCGCGCGGGCGTGCACAGTCGGATGCTGGCGCTGCCGCAGTACTTCGTTCTATCCAACCTCGCGGCACTGATTGCGTGCTACCAGTTTCTGCGCGGCGAGCGGTACGCGCATTGGGAGCCGAATCGCGAAAGCGAGTCAACGCGCTGCGTAGCGCCAACAATCGCACCGCATCAAGTTCGTTAGCCGAAAGTTCGCCTGAGGAAGAGATCAAATGTGTGGTATCGCCGGATTTGTTAGCAGAGATGAGCATCGCGACTCACGCGAAGCGCGCGCCGTGCTGGACAGGATGTGCCGCGTGATTGCACATCGCGGACCCGACGATCAGGGAATGCTGGTCGACGATCGAGTGGCGCTTGGCATGCGGCGTCTGTCGATCATCGATCTTGCAGGCGGACATCAGCCGATGTCCGGCTGCGACGGCGCGGTCACAATTGTCTTCAACGGCGAGATTTACAACTATCGCGAATTGCAGCGCGAACTCGAGTCGCGCGGCCATCAGTTCAAAACTCATTCGGACACGGAAACGATTGTGCATGCTTACGAAGAGTACGGCGCGGGTTGTGTCGAACATCTGCGCGGCATGTTTGCTTTCGCTATCTGGGATGCCCGCGCACGCGAGCTCTTCATTGCGCGCGATCGCGTGGGCAAGAAGCCGCTCTATTACACAATCACACCAGGTGGCACGCTGATCTTCGGCTCTGAGTTGAAATCCCTGCGCGAACATCCTGAGTTCCGCGGCGACATCAGCATCGAAGCGCTCGACGCATATCTAACATTTGGCTATGTTCCCGATCCGCTCACGATTTTCCGCGACGTGCACAAGCTGGCGCCCGGACATCACCTGACATTCAAAGATGGTCCGGCGCGCGTTGAGCAGTACTGGGATTTTCCTTACGAGCACGCACAAGAAAATCCAGCGCGAAGCGAAGA
>DATNOG010000074.1:0-7951 GCA_035601415.1 Pyrinomonadaceae bacterium
GGCCGGACGTGATCTTGCTAGACATCATGATGCCAAAGACAGACGGAGGCGAAGTAGCCGCACAAATCGAAGCCGATGCGGAATTGCAGAGAACGCCGATCATCTTTCTCACCGCGCTAGTCACGGAGCCTGAGACAAAGATCGGCCTCCGCATTCAAGGGCATCGATCTCTCGCTAAGCCGATCAATATTCCCGAGTTGATCAACGAGATTGAAAAAAATCTACGCGCGCAATAGCGCGCGCTCCTTTCAGTAGATCGTTACAGGAAACTGAAGATAGCCCCAAAATAAGGAACGAAAAAGTCACAGATTTCCATTGTCGGTCGTTAGTTGCGCACATGATGCTGTGATTCGCGTTTACGGCGGACCCTGATTACAAGCGAATCAGAGCCGTGCGGGATTCGCTTACTCATAAGCGAATCTCAAGGTACTTAACTGTTCCTCGTCAACGCCTCCGCTTACAAGTTGAAGAGAATCAACTCGACGTGCCAACTATCATCGACTGCGCGAAGGATGTCGGAAGCAGACACGTCTCGCTGTTGCTGACGATCCTTCCAGAACTTTAGCCAAGATGCCGCGAAGTACGCGTCACGGCTGTTATGCGTCGCGAAACTTATCGATGAGGCGCTTCGCTTGCGCGCCGTCGAGTTAGTCGCGTTCGAATAATGCCACCAACGAGAGATTATTTCGCGGCCAAGGCTGTCAACTGATTGGCGACTAATTGCCATCCGGTTGGACCTTTTATCCAAATGTGGATGCTCCGGTACTGGCCGCTTGTCTGTTGACCGCTGTATTGTCCCTTGATTGTCACGCGGCTGGTCGCCACCGCCGTGTTTTGATGAATCCGCACCTTAAGCTCTTCCTCTTCGTTGATCGATTCCAGTGTGGTGGCGCCAGATTTGAGATTCGCGAGGCGCTGCGCCTTGGTGAGCACCTCCCCGGCTGCATTCACAAAGAAGTAATCGTCTGCCCAGATTTGTTCCAGCACGGGGATGTCGCGCCTCAGCAACGCTGCTCGATACTTCTCGATCGCCTGCCTGACCTCTTGCTCGTTGCTTCCGGCCGCTGACTCTTTTTGAATTTTGGATTGCCCGAATGCAAACGATGCCAGAGCAATATTGATGACTATGTAAGGAATAATGCGTTTCATGTGGGAACTCCTTTGCGGGTTTGATACCGGTATAAGGCGAGATGCAAAATCCGATCAGGTTTTCGAAACTTTCCAAAAGACAAAGGCGGCAATTACGACTGCGCCGATTGAAAACCAGTCCGCCACGATCCATAAGCTGCGATCCTGAAGGGCGGGAAAGATTGGATTAAACAAAACCGCCAGCGCGCCAAAAATCCACAGCCACAACATGCGCTTCATTTGAAAAGATGTGACAGCAGAATAAGCAAACACCGCACAGCAAACCCAGCGCAGCAAAGTGTAAAAACTGTCAGGCTGTTTCTCAGCCGCAGCGAAAACGAGCGTCACCGCTGCAATTAGCCAAGCGATGTAGAGTAGAAGAATCGTGCTCTTGGCTTTCATTCCTGCGAAAGCGAGGACTCTCCATCATCGCTTGCTAGTTGCAATCGGCGCTCGAAATCTAAAGTCTAAGTTCGTTTCGGGATCTTAGCTCAGTTGTTAGAGCGCTTCAATGGCACCAATGGTCGGGCGTTTGCGCCCATGTTTTCTCCCACGTGCTCTCACATGCCAGCAATGTGGTTCGTCCGTGCCGAGCTCGGACTCCAACTTGTTACCACCTGACCGCCGGGTCCGGAATATGGTCTCATTCATAGGTGATTGGCACTTGAACTTGCGATAGCGTTCCTGGTTTGAACCGCCACCTTCCAAATGTGTTGGTTGTAACTTTATCGAGAATTTCGTTGCCTGTGCTTGGTGCCATGGTCGCGCTGGTAACTCTGCCGCTCGCGATATCGACGACCAGAACGCAAACACCGCTGCCAGTAATATCGGCATTCTTCGCTTGGTAGGGATAATCGGGAAGAGGGGCGTTAATCGCCACAGCTTTTAGAGCCGACAATGTTATCGGGGTCGCCGTCGGTTCGGGCGCTTTGGGTTCGGGCGCCTCCGGTTGCATAATGATCGGCCTTACCGGTGTTTTTTTCCCACTGTAGCAATGGGCGTTGCCAGCGTTTTTGGATGAGGCGTCTGCTTGACAATCGGAGCAGGCTTTTCACTTGGTGCCCCGGCTGAAATTTCGATGCTTGGCTTCTCCGCGCCAGGTGTTGGCATTGGCGTTGCCTCCGTCCTCTTTGAAAGTTCCGGAAGAGGCGTCGGTTCCGGAAGAACGGACGGCACCGCATCTTGGGCTCGCGCTAATGGTGGACGGGCGAGCGCAAGACCAATGCACAGGACAATTTGGAGGATTCCTTTGCGGACGCGCGTCGACGACGCTCTTCGCAGCCTCCCAGTGACATCAAATAACCGGTCACCTCTGCCTTCTGCCGTCGCCCTGACTACCGTCATCTTCCCCTTTGCTAGCCGCCGCCTTTTTCGGCGATTCTTACTCCTTGTCCGGCTCGAAGCTACAGGTAAAAAATCAGTGCGCAAAGAAGATTTGCCGATACATTCCGAGTCGATTTTCCTTCGCAAGCGGGGTCTTAGCTCAGTTGGTAGAGCGCCTCAATGGCATTGGTAACAGGGTAAATTATCTCGAATCATCTCAAAGCATCCTGAAGGTTCTCACCTTCCGTCAGCAGATTCAGGGACGCTGAATTGCGACTCCTAAATTATCTGAACCGCTCCCAAAAAACTTGGCCAGTGGATAAAATTGGTGGATAAAATCTGGCGCTTTGTGCAGCGTTACCGACCCTCGTTTGATACCCTTTTGACACTCCGCTCAATGATCGGGTTCATACCGGCCGAGAAGCCGCACCGGCAGCCACTCATCGCCACCGCGAGCATGAACTCGCGCGGGGAGTGCAGACTTTGGGGTTTGATCTCGCGCGTTTGATGCAAAGAGCGCGTAGCGGTATGACGGCGACCCATAAGACTAAGGTCTAGTATTCACCTGCGACGAGGGACCGTAGCCTCAGCTCGTGTCGCGTGCTTTGGCAAGCAGGCAATCGATTGCAAGTGCAAATGCCGGGAAGCCCAATGTCGAGTAATCGCTTCGCGCCAACCTTTGAAACACCGAAGAAACCCAATAATGAAAATCACAAATAAGTACAACGTCGTCGCCGCGGCGCTCGTTAGCGCGCTGGCTTCCGCCAACGCGACTGCTGCACAAGCCGTCGACGGCGATAAACCCAACATCGTTTTCATACTTACGGACAACCTCGGTTACGGCGAGCTTCGTTCGAAAGTGAAACCGGACAAAATCGCAGTGATTGCTGGCGGTAGTCGTACAGCATTTTGCATCGATTTATCCAAGGCAAACGTTTAGGCTGAACGAACACTTGAGCCGGAGCAGAAGGAGGAAAACAAATGAAAGAATTCCTAGAAAAGTTGTTCTCGTCGGATTTCATGCCCCACGGCTACTGCTATTTATGGAACCCGGGCCTGGTCTGGCTCCATGTGGTTTCGGATGCCCTCGTCGCACTTGCCTACTTTTCCATTCCCGCGACTCTAATCTATTTCATCCGCAAGAGGCGAGACCTGCCCTTCAACTGGATGTTCGTCAGTTTTGGGATTTTTATCCTAGCCTGTGGTGCCACACATGCGATGGAAGTTTGGACACTTTGGCATGGGACCTACTGGCTCTCTGGGGCGATCAAAGCTATCACTGCCATGGCCTCGGTCCCCACAGCGATACTGCTTGTTCAATTAGTTCCCCGGGCGCTGGCACTCCCCAGCTCGGAAGCCATGAAGCTTGAAATTGCCGAACGCAAACGGGCAGAGCAGGCACTACATCAAGCGAAGAATGAACTCGAACTCAAGGTTCTCGAGCGAACAGCGGAACTAAGAAAAGCTAATGAAGATTTGGTCGCTGAGATCGTGCAGCACACGCAGGCCTTAGAGACCTTGCGCGAGCGCGAAGCGCGCATCAGTCTCGCTGCGGAATCGGCCGATCTCGCCTTTTGGGTTTTGTACCCGGAACAAAACACGGTCTGGATGAGCGAAAAGGGGCGCGCGATGTACGGCTTTACCCCCAATGAACCGTTAACCCGCGAGTCACTCGTGTCACGTATTCACCCCGATGAACGGGTCGCGGTTCAGGCGGCTTTTGAAAAGGCGCAAACCTTCCAGCAGACGTTCGAGATTGAACACCGGATTGTGCTGCCTGACGGCAAAACACGATGGGTCATCGTGCGCGGCCGGTGTCTTTGGGACGAGCAGGGAAACGTTTTAAAAATCATTTGCGTGACAATTGACCTCAGTGCGCAAAAACAATCTGGCTTGCAATTGCAAGTGCAGCGGGAGGAGCTGGCACGTTTGAGCCGCATCGCGTTGATGGGCGAAATGACCGCTTCGCTCGGGCATGAATTGAAGCAGCCCCTCACCGCTATTGCCAACAACGCCGCGGCCGCTCGTCGCTTTTTCGATCGGGGCCAAATCGACCCCGCGATACTTAAGCAGTTGCTGGCTGATATTGCGGCCGCTAGCCATCGCGCTGGAGAAGTAATTAATGGAATTCGAGGGATGGCACGCAAAGGTAAGAGCACCCGAAGTCGGCTAAACCTGAATGGTGTAATCGGCGATACCATACGGCTTGTGCGCTCCGACATTCTGATCCGAGAAACGACCGTCGTTACGGACTTCGATTCTCGCCTGCCGGATGTGGAAGCTGACCTGGTCCAGATTCAACAGGTACTGCTAAATCTGATTATGAATGCGCTCGATGCAGTGAGCGCGCTCCCGCCAGCTCAACGCCGGATCATCATTAGTACGCGCCGGGAAGAGGGACCCTGCGCGGAAGTCAGTGTGCGCGATTTCGGTACCGGCCTGCCCACAGACGGGCCGGAGAAGGTTTTCGATCATTTCTTTTCCACAAAAGCGGAAGGAATGGGCATGGGCTTAACAATCGCCCGTTCGATTGTTGAAGCGCACGCCGGCACGCTCGGAGCAGAAGACGCCGAAGGTGGTGGTGCGCGTTTCTTCTTCCGCTTGCCGGCGGCGCAAGGATCGCTGATAAGTAAAGCCGCATAAGCAGGAGCGAGCAGGTATTGTGATCGATGCAAAGGGGCAAGTTGAGGGGAGAACTCAAGGTATGAGATCCGAAGCATCCTCCGTCTGCCTGGTTGACGACGATCCATTGGTTCTTAGTTCACTGCGACATTTGTTGGCTTCGGATGGAATCGCGGCGCATTCCTTTGACAAAGCAGAGACTTTCCTCGCCCACATCGAGCCCGCGCGACGCGCGCGAAGGGCAGCGTCTTACCAAATCCGTTGACGCGATGTTGACGGTATAAGCGTCCGAAGTGGTCGCGCACCGGGACTCGAACAATTCCACGCGCATGCGCGAGGCGAAGGATTTCGTTCACGGTGTTTTTCTACGGCTTGAAAACTTTTTGCTGCAAGACTGCGCAAGTTGGCGAAACGCCCCGCGAATCAGTTTGCCTAGCGCCACCTCTGCGCATGCGCGCGTGGAGCTGTTCGATCAGATCCCTTTTTAGTGCGAGATCGTTCGTGTCGGCCGTTTTTAACGGCGAGTTCGGTAATAGCCGTGATGCCAGCGTGCATACTGACGGTGCCAAATCCAGGTGCCCGAAACGAGTGGCCCGCGCATTGCGACGGAGGAATTCATTACATATGGCCATTCAAATTTGGGGCGGAGCTTGCCCTCGTTATCATTTTGGCGATTGCGACCCACATTCCGCGCAAACAGAACAAAGCGGCGAAACAGCATCACTAACTTCTCTTTGACAACTTTGCCAAATTGACCGCCCCAATTCCGCGCAAAGAGAACAAAGCGACGAACCACTACTAATTTCTCTTTCACAACGTCTCCAATTTCATTTCGTGGCGCGACCAAATGTTGGCCCTGTTTACAAGTCGCGCTCTCCCGCTCGTTGCCCTCAGCCGGGCGAAAGGAAGATATGTGAGTCGCAGGACCCAAAAGGCAACCACACCAATCTCTCCTGGAACTTTGCCGTCCTGGACGTCGGCGGAATGAATCTTTTTCTGCGGCCGCCAGATAAACGCTGAGAAAGATCGTTGATGCTGCGCCCCACGACCGAATCCTGCAGCGCCACCGCCGGCGCGCGCGGGCTGCCTTCGGGTCAGTGCATGGCTGCGTTGTATTTCGGTTCCTTGACCTGTTTGCGCACCGCGGCAAAAACCTGCCCGATTGCCATCTGGCTGGCATGATTGGCAATGAATGACGGGATGACTCCGCCGGAGTCCGTATAAATCGAATAAGTGGCGTGCGTTTTATCGATTCCATCAGGCTCAAGCAGCCAGGCGCCTTCACACACTTTGACTCGAACGACGCCGGGTTTCTGCGGAGGACCGAGCGCGTTCGCCAATTCCCAGTAATTGGTATAAACGAGCCCGCCGCTGCCCGGCCATGACGCTTGGCGCACGCGCAGGGTATAATCGCGATCGCCACAAATCTTCGGCGAAATCCGTTGGTAAGTGATTAACGAATCTTTTTCGCGCTTCAGCAGCCGGCACTCCACCGTATAAGGCATGAAGCTCGGGTAAGCGTCGATATCGCCGATCACGCCGTGGACCGCGCGACTCGGCGCATCGATGTCGCCCACCGCCTTGAATTCCTTCAACGAAGAGCCTTCGTGGAGGCGAGTGTAAATCGTGATGCCGTTAGTTTTCGTTGCGAATTTCCAGTCATCGCCCGCAGCGCCGGATTTGGGAGGCTCGGCTGCCAGGCCGATGGTTCCAGCGAAGATAAGAAATATCGCCGGAATAACCCGCGGATTCATAGGCAAGGACTATCGCATTTCTTGCAAAAACGAAAGAAGTGATCAAACATCGAAGTCAGTGTTTCACCAGCGGAACCTTCAGGATTCGTTCTGCGCGTGGGCCGTTACAAGAAAGCCGGGGCACCTTCCGAACGGTAGTTTAGGTTGCACGCGCTTTCCAAGTCACGCGCATCAAGGTAGAGTGCTGCCGTGACGAGCGCTTCGTCAAGGCGCGCAGAGTGAACGCGAAAAACTTCTTCGCCGAGCTGAAACGGCGCAATGTCTACAAAGTCGCCGTCGCTTACGCGATCGTTGGATGGCTCGTGATGCAGATCGCCGCGACCGTGGTTCCGGCGCTGCATCTCTCCGATGAGATTACGAGCGCGGTAGTCTTGCTTGTTATCTTAGGATTTCCGATCGCGCTCATCATCGCATGGGCCTTCGAGCTGACGCCGGAAGGATTGAAGCGAACGGAGTTTGCGGATGAGTTGCCGACGAAAGCACCGCGTAATCGCGCGTGGATTTATGTTGTCATCATCGCCGGGGCGATCTCCGTGAGTTTGTTTTTCCTCGGACGCTACACCGCTGCAAGCAAACAAAGCGAGCCGTCTAACGCGGGCACGCAATCGGCCAGTGCCATTCCCGAAAAATCGATTGCTGTGCTTCCGTTTGAAAATGCGAGTGGCAACCCCGAGACGGAATATCTCTCGGACGGCATCTCCGAGACCCTGATCAACAGTTTGACGGAGCTGCAGCAGTTAAAGGTGATCGCTCGCAGCACAGCGTTTCGTTACAAAGGCAAGCCGGCCGACCCACAGGCGGTGGGGCGCGAGCTGAAGGTTCGAGCAGTCCTGATGGGACTCGTGCGTCAGGTGGGAGACCGGCTCAACGTCCAGGTAGATCTGGTGGATGCTAGCACCGGCACACAGCTTTGGGGCGAGGAGTATGAGCGCAAACTTTCGGACGTGCTTTCGGTAAAGCAAACAATCGCGCGAGAGGTCACGGAGAAGCTAAGACTGAGGCTAACGGGCGAACAGCAGCAGCGCCTTGTTAAACGCGATACAACAAATCCAGAAGCCTACCAGTTCTATCTGAAAGGTCGTTATTACTGGGAGAAGAGGACTGCGGAGAATCTCAAGAAGGCG
>DATNOG010000075.1:0-15740 GCA_035601415.1 Pyrinomonadaceae bacterium
CATGCCAGATCGAAACGACGCCTGGGAATTGCTGTGTGAATACACGAAGGGCGACAGCCTGCGTAAGCATGCCCTGGCAGTGGAGGCGGCGATGCGGGCTTGCGTTCAACGATACGGCGGGCCCGAGGATCACGAAGATGAGTGGGGACTGGTGGGATTGCTTCATGATTTCGACTATGAAATGTTTCCCACGGCCGATCAGCATCCGTTCACCGGCGCAAACATACTTTGCGGGCGCGGCTATTCCGAGCGTTTCATCCGCGCCATCATGGGCCATGCGACCTATACCCGCGTGCCGCGCGATACCGCAATGGCGCGCGCCCTTTTTGCCACCGACGAGTTGTGCGGCTTCCTGTTGGCCTGCGCGCTGGTGCGGCCGGCAAAGAGTCTCGACGATCTTGAAGTATCTTCCGTGAAGAAGAAGTTAAAGGACAAGGCGTTTGCGCGCTCGGTGAACAGAGACGACATTCGGCAGGGAGTCGAGGAATTGGGTGTTGATATGGACGAGCATATTCGCTTCGTCATCGACGCATTGCGGCCCGTGCAGGAACAAATTGGGTTAAAGCGCGTGGATGGCGGCCTTGGCTAGAGATGACCGCTTCTGCCGTTAACCTGCGTTGCGTTGCAAACCGGGCTGCGGTTGAATCGGGCGCGAGCGCGAAGTCGCGAAAGAGGCAGACAGAAAAATCGCCACCGTAAGGAATAAAGCAATGAGCGCGGTCAATGCCGCCTGAAGTTTTCGCCGGCGTGCGGTATGGCGGTAGACAAAGATGGATGCTATCAACGTTGCGACGAGAGGCAAGAGAAAAGTCGAGAAAACTACGGCGCCTGGTTTCATCAACGGCGTGAGCGACGAAAACACAAACAGTATGATCGTTATGGCGCCGCCCGCGCCGATGGCAGCGGCTATCAGCGAGGAAACAAATACCAGCTTCAGTCGCATGCGTTGAAAGTTACCTTCAAAAGTGGTGGCTGCCGTGAATTCGTCTGAGTGGTAGCAGTACGTCGAAAAGGCGGCCCAAGGATAACACAGCATTCTAAAACGAGCGTTTTACTGGGACCGCGGGCGGGCGGGGTCCCCGGCGGATGTTTTTCTATCCGCTGGGGTGCTCGACTCGCCCGCATGGCTACGTTAGCAGACAGGGTTGAGTAATCGCATTGTTCGCGCTGCGCGCTCATTGCGGGCGGGACGCCCGCGATCCCAGTTGTTACACTGCAAATATGGTAACCCGAAGCGCACTAATTTATCTGTCGAGACAGGAAGGGCTGAAAGAATTTGCCGCCCGCTTCCGCCCCTTTAAAAAGCTGACGACGCGTTTTGTCGCCGGAGAGAACATAGACGAAGCAGTTGTTGCCATACGCGAACTCAACGCCGATCACTGTTCCGCATCTTTCGATCATCTGAACGAGTCGGTCGCGAACCCGGCCGAAGCTGAAGCCGAAGTAAGAGAATATCTACGCATCCTGGCGCAGATTGACGAGACCGGCATCAACTCGAATGTCTCGATCAAGCTTACGCAGTTTGGTCTCGAGCTCGATCCGGAGCTCGCCTACAAAAACGCGCGTGCAATTGTTGAAGACGCTGCACGGCGCGGCAATTTTGTGCGTGTTGACATGGAAGGCTCAAGCGTTACGCAAGCGACGATCGATATCTTTAAACGCTTGCGTGCGGAGTTTGGCCTGAATGACGTCGGCATCGTTTTGCAATCTTATTTGCGCCGCACATACCAGGACGCCCAGGAGTTGGTGAAGTTACCGGCGCGCATTCGCATCTGCAAAGGCGCTTACAACGAGCCGCCGGAAGTCGCCTTTCCGGACAAGAAAGATACTGACGAAAACTACGTACGGGTGATGCAGTTGTTGCTTGCGAGCGGTGTGTACCACGGAATCGCGACGCACGATCCACACATGATCGACGCGACCATTGCTTTTGCGCAGAAGCAGGGAATCGGCAAAGAAAGTTTTGAGTTTCAAATGCTCTACGGCGTGCGGCGCGATTTGCAGCGGCAACTGGCGAAAGACGGATATAACATGAGAGTCTACGTGCCTTACGGCAAACACTGGTATCCTTACTTTATGCGACGCCTTGCAGAACGACCGGCAAACATCTGGTTTGTTTTGAAAAATATGCTGAAGGGTTGAAACGTAAAGCAAACTGTTAGTTTGCTGTGGGTCGTTGCCGCTCAAACTTGAAGGCTGCACAACCGCCGCAAACTAACAGTTTGCTTTACAACAAACGCAAACTAACAGTTTGCTTTACAACTAATATGGACAATCTCGTTTGGATTCTGTGGTGCATACTTGGCGCCATCCTGATCGTGGCCGAAGTTTTCACGTCGGGATTCGTGCTGCTGTGGTTTGGCATCGGCGCGCTGGCGGCTGCATTTGCCGGCATAGTCGGCATCCATAACCTGGGTTTGCAGTTCATAATCTTCGCCGTCGTTTCAGTTGGTTTGACGCTGGCCTCACGCACAATTTTTCTCAACTACTTTTCGCGCGAACATACTGGTGACTCATTGCGCAGCGGTGTTGACTCGCTGCCGGGAAAGATCGGCACTGTAGTTTCTTCAAGCCGCGGCGCGATGCAGGAAGGCGCAGTTAAAGTTTTTGGTTCCACCTGGACTGCATACCCTGCTGAAGGAGAAACAGCACTCGAGGCCGGGGAACGCGTGCGCGTGGAAAGTGTCGAAGGCGCATCGATCTATGTGCGGCGCATTGACGAAGCCGTTGATTGGCGTGCACAGGAACTGCCCGACGGTAAAGATGGCAACGGATGAGATTCAACTCTATGGAGTGCGCCGGCCCGGCGGCGCTTTGGCCTAAACGCAGGCTACCTCGATCTTAATTGATTTGAGTGGTGCGTGAAATTGCGCGGTATCGTGTCACGGAACCAAAGCAGCGCCAGGCCGCCGCACTCCATAAAGTTTGTTTCAACTTGATCTGTAGGGGAAAGAAAACCTAGCGAGGTTCGGTATCGGATTCGTAACTATCGTCGAGAGTCTTGTCTTCTTCGAGCGGTGGGAGCTCGATGGTAATGCGATCGCTCGCAGGTTCTTCCAATTCTTCGCCGCTGAAGCGCGCCAGAATCACGGTGATGTTATCCTCGCCGCCGCGGTTATTCGCTTCGGCAATCAACTCGTCGCAAGCCTTGGAAAGATCCTCATTGCTGGCCACGATGTTTTGAATATCTTCCGAGCGCAACTTTCCTGACAAGCCATCGCTACACAGCAGCAACGTGTCGCCGCGCCGCAAACGTATCCTGCCAGTCACGGGAGTAACGTCGCCCTGAGCGCCCAGGGCCTGCAGAATTACATTCCGAAACATGTGCGTTTCGGCTTCGGCCTCGCTGATCTGGCCCACGTCAACAAGTTGTTGGACCAGAGACTGATCCTTGGTTGCCAGGCGAATTTGATCTTTGCGAATGATATAGCCGCGGCTGTCGCCTACCTGTACGAGGTCGAGAAAGTCGCCATGGATTGCGGCGCCGGTGAAGGTGGCGCCCATCCCGGCGCAACGCGAATCTTCCTGGCTGCGATTGTGTATGGCGTGATTAGCGAAGACAGTTGCGTGCTTTAAGCATTCGACCAGGGGCGCCTCCGGATCACAACCATCCTCAGAATTGCCGCCCATGATCATCTCCCGCACCGAATCAACCGCCATGCGGCTGGCAACATCGCCGGCCAGCGCGCCGCCCATGCCGTCAGAAACAACCAGCACCAGCCCCTTTTCACCCAACTCAAACTGCGACAACTCTTTTGGCGCGGCCTTACCGTCAGATCCGGTCCAGGTTGTTTGCTGCGAAAGTTCGAGCACAAGAAAATTGTCCTCATTACCGCGACGAACACGGCCCACATCTGATTTTGCGTGCAACTCAACGTTCATAGGCATGTGAAGACAATCCGGGAAAAGTCTCCGAGATTCTACCCCTATCGAAGATTAACTGTCACTTCCGATTGTGTGCGCCGGCAATGATTTGCGATACAAGAAACTGAATTATGGTCACGCCACACTCAAACACTGTTTAGAGCTTGGTCGATATCGGCAATTATATCATCGGTATCTTCCAACCCCACTGAAACTCTAACCAGGCCATCCGTTATTCCCAGCCGTTCGCGCTTACCTGCGTCAACCGACGCGTGCGTCATCGTAGCCGGATGCGATATCAATGTCTCGACGCCGCCGAGGCTCTCCGCCAGCGTGCACAACTTCACCGCTTCGAGCACCGTGCGCGCCGCTGCGAGCGAGCCCACGTCAAACGCCACCATGCCGCCAAAGCCGTGTTGCTGGCGTTTAGCGAGCGCGTGCTGCGGATGCGAAGCCGAACCCGGGTAATAGACTTTTCTTACTTTCGGATGTTCCTCGAGAAACGCCGCTACCGCGCGGCCCGATTTATCGTGCTGCTCCATGCGCAACGCCAGCGTCTTGGTGCCGCGCATCACCAGCCATGAATCAAGCGGCGAGAGAATCGCGCCGGCGCTGTTCTGAATAAACCCGATCCATTCCGCATCGGTTTCGTCGTTCAACACTACGACGCCGCCGATGCCATCTGAATGACCATTCAAATACTTAGTGGTTGAATGGACCACGATGTCTACGCCAAACTCAAGCGGCCGTTGCAGGTAAGGTGACATGAAGGTGTTGTCACAAACAACCCGCGCACCTGCGCGATGCGCAATCTCGGAAACCTCCTTCAGATCGGTAACTATCATTACCGGATTCGTCGGCGTCTCGATGAAAACCATTTTCGTGTTCGGTCGCAGCGCCGCTTCCACGTTGAGCGCTTCCGACGTATCCACGAAATCAAATTCGATGTTGTAGTTTGCCAGCACCCGGGTGAACAGACGGAAAGTGCCGCCATAGGTGTTATCGGAAACCACGACGTGCTCGCCGGCTTTTACTAATCTCAGCGTGGCATCGATCGCGGCCATGCCCGACGCAAAGGCGAAACCAAAGCGCGCGCCTTCGAGCGCCGCTATGTTTTGTTCCAACGCGCTGCGCGTCGGGTTCTGCGTGCGCGCGTACTCGTAGCCCTTGTTTTTGCCAAGGCCCTCCTGCGCGTAGGTTGAAGTTTGATAAATCGGAACTGTGACTGAGCCGGTTGCCCGGTCTGGTTCCTGACCGCTGTGGATGGCTGTAGTTGCGAAACCCATATATCAATGAATCGTAAATCGTAAATCGTGAATAGTAAAATGCGCTGAGTTGATCAGGTGATTCGGTAGCCGTTCGGAGTGCTTGATGATGGAGAGGCATGGTAGCCCGCGTGTCGTGAGGTGTCAATTAGACGCTGCTTGGGGTTAGTGGCACCCGTTGAGGAAGGAATAACCAATGCGATCTGCCCTGTGGCATGAGGTCAGTACCACCTCGCGGTAGCGGGTGGGTCTTGCCGGTGCCGATTGCCTGCCGATTGTCAATTGGCCGCTTGGGATAGAAGCAATCGGCAATCGGAAATCGACAATTGGCAATCGCGGAACCCACCCGCTAGCGCGAGGTGGTACTGACCTCATGCCACTATGAGCACGCTCAGCGGTGACGTTGTTATAGGGCGGGCTCAAATATCAAAAGCCATAACGGCGATCAAGGCGTAATTAAGAAATCCAAAGCTCGGAAACCGTGCTGCTTTAGTGGTTTTCTCAGGGAAAGGTTTTGTTTGAACCCTGATTGGCACTTGGCCACTTAAAGGAATCCGTTGATGACACGATCCGTTCTTATCCTGCTGGCCCTCTTGCATCTTTTCGTTGGCGCGTCTGTTCTGCGCGCGCAATCAAGCTCGCCCGTCGCTCCTACGTTGCATCCCGCAAACCAACCGCTGCGAGTTTCAGGCTCGGCACAAAGCACTGCGACCTTAGAAGAGCCTGAAATCGACGAGAACGATGTAGTGCGCGTCAGCACCAATCTGATTACTGTGCCTGCGGAAGTGATGGACCGCAACGGCCGTTACATCGGCAACCTGCGCAAGGAAGACTTTCGCATTTTCGAGAACGGAGTCGAACAAGAGCTGTCATATTTTGCCGCGGTCGAGCAGCCATTTACGGTAGCGCTGCTGCTGGACGTGAGCGGTTCAACACAGTCGCGCCTGCAGGCCATTCGCAGCGCGGCGAATGCTTTCATCAAACGTCTGCGCCCGAATGATCGCCTGCTGATCATTTCTTTTGACGGCAAGATAAATGTGCTGACGGAAGCTGTGACCTTAAGCGAGCTGCGCACTAAACGACTGCGACTCGATGCAGTGAATGACGGCACGCTCCTTTACGACGCCGTCGATGTCGCGCTCAATCAGAAGCTGGCGGCGATTCAGGGCCGCAAAGCAATTGTCTTGTTAACTGACGGAGTGGATGGGGGCAGCAAGCAGAGTTCACTGAAACACAACCTGCGCGATGCAGAAGAGTCAAACACAGTTATCTACACCGTGCAATACAACACTTTGCGCGAACTTCCCGCGCGTCTCAGTAGGATCGTAAACACGAAAGTGCGTTCTCACATGGAATCAAAGCTAACCAGGGAATACGCGGTCGGATCCAATTACCTGCGCTCATTGGGTAAGAAAACCGGCGGGCGAATTTACAGCGCAGACAATTTGTCCGATGTCCCCGCGGCCTTTAACGCAATTACAGAAGAACTGGGACGGCAATACAGTTTGGGTTATTACCCGGCGAGCGCAGCGCAGGCTGGCGAGACACGCGACATCAAAGTGCGCACCCGCCAGCCAAACCTCATTGTCCGCGCGCGCGAAAGTTATGTGGCAACAGCGTCGCGCTGAATACGGTGATGCTGTGCACCTTCACTCTCACATCGTTGACGTTGACACTCGATAGCGCGGCAAGCTAATCTGTTACCCCGTGAATCACACGGGTCCAAATCCTCAAAACAACAACAAAACAAGAGTAGTCGCAATAATCCCCGCTCGCTACGAGTCCACTCGTCTGCCCGGCAAAGCCCTCCTAGAAATCGCCGGAAAACCGATGATTTGTTTGGTTGTTGAGCGGGCGCTGGCGGCACGAAATGTTGGACACGCAATCGTCGCGACTGACGACCAGCGCATATTCAACGCAGTTAATTCAGCCGGTTACGAGGCGGTCATGACTGGCCTCGATCATAAGAGCGGTACGGATCGCATCGCAGAAGTCGCCGCCGAATTAACTGAGGCTGAAATCATTGTGAACGTTCAGGGCGACGAACCATTAATTTCATCGCGCACCATTGAGCGCGCAGTTGATGAGCTGATAAACGACGCGCGTCCCGGAATCGTTACCACCTGGGAGTCGATTGAATCCGCTGCCGATGTGCTGAATCCGGATGTCGTTAAGATTGTTGTTGAGGACGGGCGCGCAATTTATTTTTCTCGAGCGCCAGTGCCTTATCCGCGCGATGCGGTGCGCGCGCATGGCACTCTGGAAGAAGCGCTGCATCAGCAGCCCTCGCTGTTGTCATCTTTTCGCAAGCACACCGGGCTGTACGTTTACCGCCGCGAAACACTAATAGATTTTACGCGTTGGCCGCAGTCGGAACTGGAACGGCTGGAGTCGTTGGAACAACTGCGAGCTTTGGCGCACGGAGTTGAGATCAAAGCCATTGAAGCATCGTCGCGATCGGTTGGAGTTGATACGGCAGAAGATCTTGAGCGCGTGAGAAGGATGTTTGAAAGAGAAAGTTTCGAGTTTCGAGTTTCGAATTCCGAGTTCGCTGGGGCAAGTTGAACTTCAAGGTCGAAACGAAAGCGCAAATCACAATACTCGAAACTCGAAACCTAAAACACATGAGCAACTGGATTGGTTTAGTGATTATCGTTTTCATCGCACTGTGCGGTTTGTTTGGGCTGCTGTGGTTAAGCAGGCCGTACGAAGTGACGACTGAAGAATTTGAAAAGCGAGCAGCGGAGGCGCCCAGCTTGCTAAGCGCCGGCTTCGTCGGGCTGCAAAAGATTCTGGATCCGGCCACGAACAAAGCAGTGATCGCGCAAGAAGATCTGAAGCAGGGACGCTATAATGCTGAGCAAGGCAAGGGAGATGGACCAGAAGCGGGCGACGAGTAGGACAGACTTTCCAGTCTGTCCCCTGCGCGAGGAGCAGTAGGCAGCACGCAGAAGGCAAAAGGCAGAGGACGAAGGGCAAAGCGCAAAGAGGGAAGAGCGGAAAGAAAGAGGAGTAAGCAATGCCGAAATATATTTTTGTAACGGGTGGCGTGGTTTCGAGTTTGGGAAAAGGCCTGGCCGCGTCCTCGATTGGCTGCCTGCTGGAAGCGCGCGGTCTGAAAGTCGCGCTGATCAAACTCGATCCCTACATCAATGTTGATCCGGGCACCATGTCGCCGTTTCAACATGGCGAGGTTTTCGTCACCGATGACGGCGCCGAAACGGATCTCGACCTGGGCCATTACGAGCGCTTCACACATGCCAGTCTTTCGCAGGCAAACAATTGGACCACCGGCAGAATTTATCTGTCTGTAATCGAAAAGGAGCGGCGCGGCGACTACCTCGGCAAAACGATTCAGGTGATTCCGCACGTTACCAATGAGATTAAAGAAGCCGTGCGGGCGGTGGCCGAAAAAGACAATGCCGATGTCGTCATCGTGGAGATTGGCGGCACGGTCGGCGACATCGAGTCGCTGCCGTTCCTCGAAGCCATCAGGCAAATGGGGAATGAAGAAGGCACCGGCAACACCCTTTTCGTTCACGTGACGCTGGTGCCGTTCATCGCCGCGGCGGGCGAATTGAAAACGAAACCAACGCAACACTCCGTCAAGGACTTGCGCGAGATTGGCATCGCGCCCGACATTCTCCTATGTCGATCGGACCGGGCGCTTTCCTACGATTTGCGTTCGAAGATTGCGCTGTTCTGTAACGTCAAAGAATCCGCGGTCATCAGCGCGCAGGACGTCGACACGATTTACGATGTGCCACTGGCGTTTCATGAACAGGGTCTGGACGAATTGATCGTGACGCAACTTGGCCTCGGCACGCTTGCGGCGCAAACGGATTTGTCAGAGTGGCGCGATCTGGTGGGAACAATAAGACAACCCGCCGGCGGACAAACGTCGATCGCAATCGTCGGCAAGTATGTGGAGTTGGAAGATTCTTATAAGTCGTTGCGCGAAGCGTTGACGCATGGCGGCGTGGCAAATAAGCTGCGCGTCGATGTGAAATGGATCGAGTCGGAAGAATTGATGGACGACGATTACGAATCCCGCTTGCGCGACTTTGACGCGATTCTGGTCCCCGGAGGCTTTGGCAAGCGCGGCATCGCCGGAATGATTCGCGCGATTACCTACGCGCGCAAGAGCGGCACGCCATACTTTGGCATCTGCCTGGGAATGCAGACGGCGTGCATCGAGTACGCCAGAAATGTTTGTGGGCTAAAGGACGCGGATTCGACAGAGTTTGACAGTGAGACGCCGTATCCAGTGATCTTCAAACTGCGCGATTTGATTGACGTTGAAGAGTTGGGCGGCACCATGCGTTTGGGCGCCTGGCCGTGCAATCTTTCTGAAAATTCACTGGCGCGTGAGATTTATGGCAGTGACGAAATCAGCGAACGGCATCGTCATCGTTACGAGTTCAACCCCGAATTTCGCGACAGTCTTGAAAAGGCTGGACTAGTTTTTAGTGGCGTCTCTCCGGATGGAAAGTTTGTAGAGATTGTCGAGCTTTCGCGCGAAGAGCATCCGTGGTTTTTGGGTTGTCAGTTTCATCCTGAGTACAAATCAAAACCGCTCAGCGCGCATCCCTTGTTTGCATCTTTTGTGCGCGCCGCTTACGAGAACCGGCTTCATAGCGAAACATCGATGGACAAAAACGGCGAGCCGGAGATCTTGATCCCCGAGCGCGCAAACGTCACCAGCGCTGATTAACTACATTTTGGTAGCGCAACACTATCAGTATCGCCTCGTCATATCGGGGCCTGCACCTTGTTGTGGGCCGACGAATACAGAACCGGGAGCAGTAGCGACCGGGTCTGCGAAGTGTTGAGTTCAACGTTAATGGTAAGCTAGCGTTCTCGGCAATCCATGAAATGGAGATGTGTTTATCGCAAGTCCGACCCGGTCGCTACCGCTTCCGGTTCTGTATTCGTCGACCCACAATGCAAATAGACTCAGTATGCATTCATCAATCGCTTTTGAGGATTCTGATTTCGCTGACCTGTTATCGCGTTTACCGCAGAATATAATCAAACACTATTAGTTTTGCACAATTAGCGGCGCGCATTTGCCTAAACCGGCGCTGCAAGTGCATCTCACTGTGTTTTGCGAGATAATCCCCCCGCTTCTCCCTCTATCGAGTTCATATGCTTCAATGCCCTACATGCGGACGGCGCTATTCTTCGGACCTTGAAATCTGTCCCGAGGACCAGTCGTCACTTCAGGCGGATACCACAAATGCGGAACCGCCTCCCACCGATCCAATGTTGGGACAGACGCTCGACGATAAATACCGGCTGGATGCTCAACTCGGCGTCGGCGGCATGGGCACCGTCTATCGCGCCCGGCATCTGTTGATTGACCGGCCAGTCGCCGTAAAAGTTTTAAACCCGCGTTTTGTGGAAGACGAAGCGGCGCGCACGCGCTTTCAAAGAGAAGCGCGCGCAGCCGGCCGTCTGCAACATACCAACGCAGTCACCGTCACGGACTATGGCCAGACTGAAGACGGTTATGTCTACATCGTGATGGAGCTGCTGGAAGGGCGCACGCTGCGCGACATTTTGGCGAAGGAAGCTCCGTTGGAAGCGGCGCGATCGGTATCGCTGATGCTCCAGGTATCGGACGCAGTCGCAGCAGCTCATGAGGCGGGAATCATCCATCGCGATCTTAAACCCGCGAACATTTTTATTGTGCAGCGGGCGGAAGTGCCGTCGCTGGTCAAGGTGCTGGATTTTGGAATTGCCAAACTGGCCGCCGAATCGCTTGAAGAGGACGAAGTTAAAGCGCTGACGCAGGTGGGCGCGATGATTGGCACGCCGCGTTACATGTCTCCCGAACAATGTGATGGCGCTGAGTTGACGCCGGCTGCGGATGTGTACAGCCTGGGCGTGATTCTTTATGAGATGCTCACGGGCACAGTGCCCTTTAGCGGTTCGACGCCGCTGGCGATCGCGATGAAGCATACGTCGGAGTTGCCGCGACGGCCACGCGAATTTGTGGCTTCGATTCCAGCGGCTTTGGAAGACGTAGTTTTGCATGCGCTCGAAAAGCGGCCGCAGGATCGTCCTGCGAATGCCGCCGAGTTTCGCCGGGAGTTACTGACAACTGCCGAACGCCTTGGACTTGAGCACGCATCGATCACCAGCTCGCCAAATATCGAGGCGCTGCGCAGTGTCGGCATGGAATCGCCATCAGGGCGCCTGGTTATAGATATTTCGAAACTAAGGGAGACTCGTGCCGCCAGCAACGATGCGACTGAGGTCACTGTTGTTAGTCCTTCTGTCATGGCCGCGGCTGGCGTTGTACATTCACCAGCCCAGTCGAACAATCGTTCTTTTTCGCGGCTGTCAGTTTCATTCGCCAACAGATCCACAAAACAACTGATGATGATCGCGGCGGCAGTTGCGGTCGTGCTGGTGCTGGCGTTGGCCATCATCGCCGTCCGATCTCGTCGCTCAGCACCGGAAGCGGCTGCCGTGGCAAGTCCCAGCGTTACTCCAACACCTGAGCCGTCGCCATCGCCGGTTGCTTCGCCCTCTCCTTCGCCCAAGCGCGAAGACCGAAAGCCAGCAACCACGAACAACAACACATCAAAAAGTAATTCAGTCTTCAAGAAATTCAAAAAAATATTCAAGAGCCCTTTCTAGGTAAACTCGCGGGCGTGTCGGAAAACAAACACGTGAAACCTTTTCAGGTGGGCAACACAACCTTCGGTGACGGCCGGCTGACGATCATTGCCGGTCCGTGCGTGATCGAATCGCGCGAGCATGCTTTGATGATGGCGCGCGAGTGTTCTTCACGGGCGCAAAAAGCCGGGCTCGACTTCGTTTACAAGTCTTCATTCGATAAGGCCAATCGCTCGTCAGTAAAAAGTTTTCGCGGTTTGGGAATGGAAGCGGGCCTCGACGTACTGCGAGAAGTGAAAACAGAAGTTGGCGTTCCGGTGCTGACCGATATTCACGAAGTATCGCAGGTTACGCCGGTGGCTGAAGTGGCTGATGTGCTTCAGATTCCTGCCTTCCTGTCGCGCCAAACCGATCTGGTTTTGGCAGCAGCACGGTCAGGCCGGGCGGTGAATATCAAGAAGGGACAATTTCTTGCGCCGCACGATGCGCGGAATATTGTTGATAAAGCGCGCGCCGTTGGTTGTGAAAAATTGATGTTAACCGAGCGCGGCGTCAGTTTCGGTTACAATAATCTGGTCGTGGACATGCGATCGTTTCCCATCATGCGGGAGTTTGGCGTGCCCGTGGTTTTTGACGTCACCCACTCGTTACAGCTTCCGGGCGGCCTGGGACATGCAACGGGAGGTCAATCCGAATACATCGAACCGCTCGCGCGCGCGGGTGTCGCGTGCGGTGTCGATGCCGTTTTCATGGAAGTGCACGAGTGTCCGGAGCGAGCGCCTTCGGATGGCCCGAATGCGTTGCCGCTCGAACGCATGGAGTCGTTGCTGTTCATGCTGCGCGACATTCATCAGCTCGTAATGGCAGATTCAAAACAAACCTAACTTCTTTCCTTATGCAGACTCTCGCAGCCTTTCTAACAACAATTGTCCTGGTAGTTTTTTCATCCGCCGTTTCGCCGGCTCAGGAAGAAGCAAGAGCGGCGTGGCAGATAACCAGGTTCGATATCACGGCAAACGTGCAGCAGGCCCAGCGCCTGCTGGCGGCAACGGCGCTACTGAATGCGACGAATGTGGGCCGCGGCACGGGCTCTTCTTTTACTTTTCGCATCAATGGAAAGGCTGCGATCAAAAGCGCGACGGTGGGCGGGGCCAGCGCCAACTTCCGAGCTCTGCCCGAGAGCTACGGCAATTTGCAGAGAGTCACCGTAACCTTGCCGGCGCCAGTTGAAGCAAACGGATCGCTCGCTTTGAGTATCGGCTATAGCTTGCCGGTAGAGAGCAACACCGGGCTCGCCGCAATCTCGCCGATCGGATCTCAATTTCTGCCAATGTCCTTTTGGTATCCCGCGCCGAGTACGCCGTACACAGCCAAGGGCGCCGATACGGCACCGGTCCGGGTTGTCGTTAATGGCGCCGGCGTGATCAGTTCGGGGGTTGAAAAAAGCGATCCGTCCGGGGCAGTTGTATTTGATAACGCGCTAAACGGTCAGCCGTTTTTTCTACAAGGTGATTGGGAGAAAGTAGAAGGCGCCGGTGAGAACAAAAACATAACGGCCTTTTTGCTGCGTGGTTCGTCAGCTGAGGATCGCAAACGCGCTGAAGCAATCATTGCGTTGGGCGGTAACGCCCGGACTTTCTACACGAGTTTGTTGGGAGCCACGCCGGAAACTCCCATTCGGCTCGTATCGGTGCGGCGCGGCTCAGGCTTTGATGACAGCGGCACAGTGTTATTGGAATCCGGCGCGTTTCATCGCGCGCAGATCGACTCGACCACGGCCCTGCTGGTTTCGGAAGCCATTGCGCGCCTTTGGATTGGCGGGCAGACGCCGGTACGAGCTGAAGGTAGTGCGGTGTTGCGCGAAGGCCTGGTGCGATTTCTGGCAACGCAATTCATCGAGAAACAATTCGGGCGCAGCGCCGCTGAGGTAGAACGATTACACGAACGGTTGGCCTATAGCGCGGTGGTATTGCGAGAAGCACCGCTTTCAAGGGTAACCGCCCTCGATCCTACCTACTTCAGTTCAGTGCCAAACAAGGGCGCGATGCTTTGGCGCCTGATTGATCAGCGGTTGGGCCATGACGCTTTCATCAGCAGCGTTCGCGAACTGCTAGCGGCAGGTAAGGAAAGCGGCATGACCCTGGCGGCGCTGCGAAGCGTTATAGCCGGCCGCGGCGGCGAGAGCATAAAGATCCTGATGGACCAGTTACTCGACCAGGCAACCGATCTCGATCTGATGATTGGCATGCCGCAGCAGCGTGGCAGCGAGTGGGTATCAGCTTTACGCAACCTCGGCTCGATCGACGTGGTCACTACGGCGAGAGCAACTACCGCAAGTGGAGAGCAAATTTCAGCAAACGTGACTGTCCCTGCTCGAAACTTTGGCGAAGCAGTATTCAAAACTTCAACGCGGGTCACGCGCGTTGAGATCGATCCGGATAAAATGTATCCGCAACTGGATTATGCGAACGACAGTGTGCCGCGCGCGCCCGATCTTCGCGACGCCCTGGATCAAGCAACGCGCCAGTTGGGCGCACAGGATTTCGTCAAAGCGGAGTCGTCGGCTCGAGCGATACTCGCAAACTCACCGCAAATGCAGGAAGCAAACGTCATCGTCGCGCGCGCCCTGCTGGGCCAGAACCGGATTGATGAAGCGGACAAGCTTTTCCGGGCTCTACTCGAACTACCGCTGCCGACTCCTGCTGCGATTGCCTGGGCCAACATTGGACTGGGCGAGATCAGCTTGAAGAAGGGACAGCCGGCGGAAGCAGCCACGCGTTTCAATACGGCCGCAAGGGCGGACGCTGAATATGCTTCATCGCTGGCCGCGCGAAACGGACGCATCAGGGCTGAAACGGCTGCCAACACAATACAAGTGGATCCAGCGATTCGTAGTTTCATCGGACAATTGGACCAGGCGATTATCAGCGGTAAGAAGGTTGAGTTGGAGCCGCGCGTGGTCTCGGGAGAACTGGTCAGATTTATTGGTGGGGTGGTGGGCACTCAGCCTGAAATCTGGCGCACAAAAGTTTTGCGAACTGAACAGTGGGACGCGGATTTGTTCGCCGCCGACGTCAGTCTCGAGACAAAGGAATTGGGCAAGGAACAAGCAGGTACTGCGCTCTACATTCTTTCGCGCAACAACGGCAACTGGAAACTCGTAGGGATCGATCTGTTTGAAGTGAGGTAGGACAGACATTCCTGTCTGTCCCTTTTGTTTTTCCTTGTCGGCGGAAGAGCAGAGCAGATTTTCCATTTACCATTTACCATTTTGCATTTGCCATTCGAGCCAAGCGAATAACACATGTCGGTCGAACAACGACAATGACAGACACGATCTGGAGAAATGGAAAATGGAAAATGGTAAATGGTAAATGGAAAATGGAAAATCTCCTTGGTACGAATCATCCGGAGTAACTCAACTTAAACGCGTTATGGAAGATCCCACCTCAATTGAGCGTCGCGCTTCTCGCATCAAGCTGCTATTGCTGGATTGCGACGGCGTGCTTACTGATGGACGCCTTTGGCTACTGGAAGACGGCGACGAGCATAAGGCTTTCAATACGAAGGATGGTTTAGGACTTGAATTGCTGCGCCGCGCCGGTCTGCGCGCCGGCATCATTACCGGTCGCACTTCAACCGCATTGGCGCGCCGCGCGAAAGAGTTAGGTATTGAGTTTTTGCGGCAAGGCAACGAACAAAAACTCGCCGCCTTCGAGGAAGTCTTGCGCTCGGCAGGCTTGAAGGAAGATGAGGTCGCTTTCGTAGGAGACGACTTGAGCGACATCCCGCTGATGCGACGCTCGGAACTGGCCGTTGCGGTTGCGGACGCGGTAGAAGAGACGCGTGCCGCAGCTCATTACGTGACGCAGGCGAAAGGCGGTCGCGGCGCGGTGCGCGAAGTCGTCGAAATCATTCTCAAGTCGCAAGGCCGCTGGAACGATCTGGTTGAAGAGTACTTGAAGTAATGAAACCAGCGCACGC
>DATNOG010000076.1:0-7818 GCA_035601415.1 Pyrinomonadaceae bacterium
TTGGTCGATAGCTTTTTGCCGGAACTCCAAATCGCCTTTGGCGTTCTCCTGAAACTTTTCGAGGGTTGCATGCGCCAGTTGCAAAAACGATTGGTTATTGTCTTTCAACGCGTCACGCGAGAGCGCTTTGAAGCGCTCGGCCAGTTCTTCGGTAGCTTTGGTGAAGGACGAAATTCGCTCCTGGGCTGCGCGGCGTTCTCCCTGCAGTTCGGCCTGCAATTTCGCATTCTCGGCCCGTGACTGTTTGTGATCCGCAACCTCTCTTTGCAGCGCATCGTGCTGCTTCTGTAATTCATTTTCCTTGCCGGCGAGACGTTCTTTTAGGGTGGCCTGTTCCGCTGCCGTCACAGCACCGGCCTTCGTCTTCAGCAGTAGCCAGGCGAGAGCTGCGCCGACAGCAGCGCCCAACAGCAAGACAACAGTCGCCATGAGAATTTCAGTGTTCATTTGCAGCAGTTAAGTTTACCAGAGGCGTTTCGGAAATGAAACAGCGTCGCGTTAACGGGCTAACGCATCTTCACTTATCTATTTCGAATTAATTCTTCAACCGTTAGGCCAACGTCTTTGGCGATTTGTCTTAACAGTATCGGAGAAATATCGCGACCAGTGTGGAACGGAAGCGTGGTGCAGCGTCCGTCTGCGTGACGGTATTGCTTGTGCGAGCCACGCTGGCGGACTTCAACGAAGTCGAGTTTTTGAAGAATTCCAGCGATCTCTCTAGGTTTGAGAACCGGAGGCTTGGCCATTACTTGAGACTGATACGTTCTGGGTACCTATGAACTCCGAATCCATGACCGGGTCGCCATCTTCCAGCAACATCTCGATAACTTCTTTTAGGTTATGATTGAGCTCGTCAAGAGATTCGCCCTGCGAATGCGCACCAGGGAAACCTGGAACGTATCCCACATATAGGCCGGTGTCGGCGCATTTCTCAACTACCGCAGTAAATATCTTCATAAAAAGAGAATAACACTACTTGGATTGCGCATCTACTCTACTTGAAAGCAGCACTCAATTATCTCCCAAAGCAGCCCACCATCCGTTCATAAACTTTGCGCGTCACGCGCACATCGTTGAGGTTGTATTCGCGTATCTCAGCGAGCTTGCCTGCCTGATACAAATCAAAAACTTTACTGCCTTCGGCCGTTGCGGTCTTGCTCGATTCGATACCCAACGCCCAGGCGACATCATCGAGACTGACAAAACGTTTCGCGCCCAGCCACCAGTGATGCATGGTGTCAAACACTCCCCGAACCCGAAACTCAGAAAGATCAACCAGCGGCTTGGCGGAGATGCAATGGACCAGGCAGCGTTGAAAAATAAACGGCAAGTCAAAACCTAGAAGGTTGTGGCCGACCAGCTCGTCAGTGTCGCAATCAAAGTCTTTCATGAACTCGAGAAAAGCCCGCAGCGATTTTTTCTCGTCCTGCTCAAAGCCGTCCTCGTCGATGCCAAACACGTGCTCACTCTGCGACTGCTCGACGCCAAAATCGAGCCCGGGAATAGGTCCGCGGTGCACTGCAATGGAGAGCACGCGCCCGGAAGTGGCGCTCAACGATCCCAGTTGATAACAGCGCTCTTCTTCGACAGCAATGTCTTCGAGGTAGCGCTGTTGTTGTTCGAGTCGCATGTTGCCGAGTTTCATCAACCGTTCGAGCTGCGGACCAACGCGCTCGCGAAAGTCCGGCAGCGTCAGCGTCTCAATGTCCATCGTGTAAGCAAGCGGCAGCACCGGATCTGCGTTCTGGTGCTCGCGATATTGCTCGAGCGTGATGGGACGATACTCGGCAACTACAAACTGCGAACGCTCCTGAAAAGTTTCGAGTTTGCCGGTAATACCCCAAAGGCCCGGCTTGATTTCTTTCCAAACATCGAGTGTCTCGCCCCAAATCTTCAGCGCCAGCGAGCCGGTTGCGTTGCGCGCGGTGGCATCGCAAAACCGTTTACCTTGTTGCGTCCGCTTCTCGCGCACAGAAGTAATGACGACCATCAACCAGAGCTCTTCGCCCTGGAGTATTTCAGGAATGGGAATGTTGCCTCTCATGGTTTATGAATTTTATGCAAGCCCTCTTGCTATGAAACGCAAACTAACAGTTTGCTTTACAACGTTAACGATCGCGAAAGTCTATTCTATACTGCCGCGCACTCCTAAACGATCGTTCATTAAAGTTCTATTTGGTTTTATCTTTCCGATGCTTGTAATCCAAACACAAACTTTGGCGCGAGTTGAAGCGCTGCGACGCATCAGATTGCTAACCGGCAAAGACTTGCGGCCGCTGGCCGATCAGTATGGCATTACTGTCTGGAAAAACGGCCACAAGAATAAAGGCTGGGCCGGGCAGGTGATTGAGCACTACCTCGACCTGCCGCAAAACTCTTTGCAGGCGCCCGACTTTGGCACCTGGGAGTTGAAAGTTGTTCCGGTCATTCCGGGGTTGGAAGGAACAGTGCTCGTCAAGGAATCGATGGCCATAACCATGATCGAGCCCGCCGAGGTCGTCGCCAACAAATTCACGGACAGTCACCTCTACGACAAACTGCGCAGCCTGATTGTGGTGGCGCGGGTTTTTCAGGATGTTCAGGAGACTTCAGCCTATCTGCATTCCGCGGCCGAGTTTGATCTCGACGATCCGGTTATTCGCAACCAGGTGGAAGCTGACTACGAGGCGATACGCGAAATCATCAGAACGAAAGGTGTGGACGCGTTAACGGGAGATACCGGGAAATATGTTCAGGCGCGAACCAAGGGACGCGGGCACGGCAGCACTTCGCGAGCTTTTTATGCGCGCCCGGCGTTTGTGGCGCACATGTTGAATTTGCAGAAGCTGGCCTGGATGCCTCGAGTTCTTGCTGAAGCGAACTCAATCTAAGGCAATAAAGAACGCCCACGAATTACTAGCCGCGGATTAACGCGGATTGCACTAATCTGAAATCAAAGCAATTTTAGGGGCGGGCTCTTCCGGCAGTTCTTAACTTTATCCAATCCGCGTTCATCCGCGTAAATCCGCGGCTAGAAAACTTTGGTAACTCGCTTAATCTCGCCAGTCATTCTCCCAGTCAGCATCAGCCAGATCATTTTGTAGTCGCCCATGAATGACCACAGCGGATATTGAAATGTTGCCGGTTTGTTCTTCTCAATGAAGAAGTGACCAATCCACGCGGCGCCGTAGCCCGGTATGAAAGCGAGCGGGAACAACCACCACTTGCCGGCGACAATAAAGTAAGCAACGCAACAGAGAGCGATTGAAGTTCCCACAAGGTGCAGCAGACGCGTGCGCGGCTTGCTGTGCTCGGCAAGATAGTGTGGCCAGAATTCGCTGAATGAATTGTATTGTCGTTGAGCCATTAGAACTAAAAATCCATCCACAGATTACACAGATTCCGCAGATTCAAAAACAAGCTAAAGGCGTTGGAATTCGTTTTACTGATTGTTTCATATCTGCGTAATCGGCGTAATCTGCGGATTGATTTGGTTTGCCACCACACTCAAAAAAAACTAGGTTGGCGAAAATAGTTGCATGAATTGTTCGCTGGCAACGGGAGCTATGCGAACAAGTTGCAAGTTCTCTTCCACGTGTTCGCGCCGGCTCATGCCCACCAGCGCGGTCGTGATTCCCGGAGCCGAGCGAACAAATTGTATCGCTGTCTGCGCGTCGCTGGACAGCGAGCCAAGCGATTCTCGCAAATCATCCGGCAACCCCTGCGCGACGCGTCCCTGAAAAATTGAAGCGCTGGAAATGACGGTGACACCGAGTTGTCCGGCCGCTTCAAGCAGCGATAGCTGCTGCCCGTCGATCAACTGGTTAGCCAAAGTCAACGCCTCCGGCATCGCCAGATTAAAAGGAAGCTGAACGAAACGAAAGCCATGAGCATCGCCACCGGCTTCGCATGCAACAGAGATCATGCGCGCCAACGAATGATAACCATTTGACTGCGCCGGAACCCGAAAACCATTCCAGGTTGCCACGCCATAAAATTTTAGTTTGTCCTGCGTCCGGTTCTCTTCCAGCTGCGCGAACGCCGCGCGCAATCGCGCATAAAACTCTGCTTCTGAAACATGGCCTAACTGCGCTTCCGGATTGTGAATGTAATAAACGTCCACGCACTCGAGATTCATGTTTCTGAGCGACTGGTCCAACTGGTTCCGTAAATACCGCGGCGTCATGCAATGACTGCCGCCAACGAAATCCTCAAAGCCCGCGATGCCGGGCTTGACGAAAGTCTCTTCAACGTAGGCACGAACATCTCGCGGCGGCGCCCCGTCAAAGGGCAGATAGCCGCCCTTGGTGCAAATGATCAATTCATCGCGCGAAAAGGTTTTTGCCTCAGTGAGGTCACGCAAAGCAGCTCCAATTGCGCGTTCGCTTCTTTGAAAACGATAGTTGGCAGCGGTGTCGATGACGTTCGCGCCCAACTGAACCGTACGTACAATCGCGTCCGTGTAAGCCCGATCGGTTCGCTCATCCGCATCGCCCAGGTAGGTTCCGATACCGATCGATGAAAGCCAGAGTTGTTGTTGCTGGCGGAAATGAACTTGCGCTGCGTCGTTGAAGCGATCGCGATAGCGGGTGGTGCCTTCGGCGGTAGCGTTGTTGGTGTTTGACATAAAAATCAGAGGTCAGATATCAGAAGTCAGAAAATATCAATAAAACTACTGACGCACAATCCGGCGCCTGGCGATGACACTGATTTCTGATCTCTGACTTCGGAACTCCGACCTCTGTTCCCGGCAAGCGCTTCATGGTTACGAACGGCTGTGTTAGTTTTGCAGTCAACGATTTTTTTAGGAAGCCTATGGATTACTTTTTCAACTGGCAGCAGCACGCCGGATCCAAGCCGGAAAAGTTTTACAAGACTACGTTGTTCCAGACCGAACACATGATGGTCGGACTAAACTGTCTTGAGCCGGGACAAACGCAAAGTGCTCACGCACACGAAGGCGCCGACAAATTCTATTTTGTGCTGGAAGGCTCGGGAACTTTCACGGTCGGTGACGATGAACGACAGGCAGAAGCAGGCGCAATCATCACGGCGCCGGCAGGAATAAAGCATGGCGTCACTAATTCCGGTAATGAGCGGCTTTCATTGCTTGTGGCCATCGCTCCGCCGCCAGTCAAATGAACACAACAGGGCATTCATCCGCGCGACACTCCTCACTTGATATTTCTCCCGAAGAGTTGCGCGAGCTATCGGCGCGAGTAAATGAACTCGTGCTCGAATACTTTTCCGAAGTTTCGCAGTTGCCGGTTTTTCCGGAAACGTTCGGCGGCGACACATTAGAGCAAATTGGCTCAACACTGCCGGCTGAAGGCGAGCCAGTTGACCAACTCATAAACGACTGCCGCACGATCATTAATAAAAGTCGTCACAACGGCCACCCGCGCTTTTTCGGATACGTGGCGTCGCCGGCAACGCCTGCGGGCGCGTTTGCCGATCTGATCGCATCAGCGCTGAATGCGAATGTGACGTCCTGGCGGTCGGGCCCAGCCGCCACAGAAATCGAACGCACGGTGGTGCGCTGGCTCGGTTCTTTGATTGGCTACGATAAAGAGGCTCTTGGCCTGCTGACCAGCGGCGGCTCGATGGCCAACATGACGGCCTTGCTGATCGCGCACCGGGCGAAAGCTGGAAGCGGCGCTTCGCGAAAAGGTCTTTGGCAAACTGATGCACCAATGACCCTGTACGCCTCCGAGCAGGTGCACATGTCGATACCGAAAGCTGCTGACATGCTCGGTTTTGGTCGCGATCAGGTGCGACTGATTGCTTGTGACGATCAGTTTCGCCTGAATGTGAAACTGCTGCGCGAACGCATCGATGCGGACCTGCAAGCTGGATTGAAACCGTTTTGCATTATCGGGAGTGCGGGCACGACGAACACCGGCGCAGTCGATCCACTTTTCGAGATTGCCGGTATCGCTAAAGAGTTTGCGCTTTGGTTTCACGTCGATGGCGCCTATGGCGCACCTGCCGCACTTGACGAAACCAAACGCCCCCTTTTTGTTGGCCTCGAGCGCGCTGATTCCGTCGCCCTGGATGCACACAAATGGCTGTACGCGCCGCTTGATTGTGGCTGCCTCTTGTTTCGCGACGAAGCGCGCGCGCGGGCTGCGTTTGGCGAAGAGGATGCGGACTACATCAAGGTGCTTGAGGAAGAGGCAGACGAGTCGTTTGCGTTTTGGAATTATGGACCAGAGCTGTCGCGACGGTTTCGCGCGCTGAAGATCTGGTTGACGCTGCGTTACTACGGCACGCGTCGCATTGCCGCAGCGATTACTGAAGACAACGCACTGGCTGCGTACCTGGCCGAGCTTGTCGAGTCGGCGGAAGATTTTGAATTGTTGTCGCAGCCGCAGTTGAGCATTTGCTGTTTTCGTTATGTGCCGCCGGCCATGCGGTTGCGTTCGGACGGCGGGCTACATAACAACGAAGCGATTGAAGGTGAATTAGATGAACTTAACGAGAAAATAATGTATGTGGTGCAACGCGGCGGCCGGGCTTATCTTTCCAGTGCGACTATTCAGGGAAAGTTTGCTTTGCGCGCCTGCATAACGAACTTTCGCACTACGCGCGCTGACATCGAGCAAACTCTTGAGACTATTCGCGACGCGGCTGGAGCAATTTGAATACCAGGCATTTAGGCTCGGACTTGGGCAGGCATGAGTCAAGATAGAGAGTCTCAGGGTTGGGAAGGGCGGCTTGCCCCCGCTCTGATGGAATGGCATTCGACGAGCGGGGTAAACCACCCTTCCTAACCTGCGAGTTTACAAAGGTTGAATAACTTCTGGCGACTTTGTGCCTCTTATTCTCTTTGTGACTCACATTCTAATGAGCAGAATCATTCAGCAAACATCGTACGATCGCGAGATGTCGGTTGCGCTGGAACTGGCGCGCGAGGCGGGCGCAGCGATTCTCGATCTATACGAAGGTCCACTCGACATCCAGCAAAAGGCTGATGCGGACGATCGCGAGCCGGTTACGCAGGCCGACAGAATTGCGAATGAAATCATTGTGCAGCGGTTAAGCAGGGAGTTTCCCGAAGACGGCATCCTGGCCGAGGAGTCTATTGACACTGAACGCAGGCTTGGCAAGTCACGCGTCTGGATGATCGATCCGCTGGATGGCACCACCGGCTTTATCGATGGCAACGGCGATTTCGCAGTGCAGATTGGGTTGGCGGAAAACGGCGTCTGCGTGCTGGGCGTGGTTTACCAACCATTAACCGGAGTTTTATATCGCGCTGTTCGCGGTGGCGGCACTTGGGTCGAGCGGCCCGAAGCGGAACCGGAACGAGCGTGGGTATCTAATCGCATCGATCTCTCCACGATGCGACTGGCGGCCAGCCGTTCACATCGCAGCCCGCGCATGGATAAAGTCGTGCAGAAGTTCGGCGTGAAACAGGAAGTTCGGCGCGGCTCAGTAGGAATAAAAGTCGGCTTGATTGTGGAGCAGCAGTGCGATCTCTATGTGCACTTATCGCCGCGCACAAAACAATGGGACACGTGCGCGCCGGAAATCATTTTGGAGGAAGCAGGCGGTAAACTTACGGACCTGTTTGGACGGCCGCTTCGTTATAACTCGCCTGAAGTTCAGAACCGGAACGGCATTGTCGCCAGCAACGGTGCGGCCCATCAGGGAGTTATCGACGCACTGGGACCGCTTTTGGCTGAATTCGGCCGCCTGCCGGTATGATTCCGTAAATCTGCTTACCGTAACCACTTGGCTGCGCTAATATCTCTCCCAACCTCGGGTTTGGAGTGGCGCGGTGCAAAGTCGATCACGAATCTTTCTCACATTTGCTCTCTTTTGCGTGCTGCCTTT
>DATNOG010000077.1:0-7150 GCA_035601415.1 Pyrinomonadaceae bacterium
ATCGAATGGTGCGACGAAGCCTGGGTTGAGAAAAAGTTTGGCGTGCCTGCGGACAAAATTGTCGATCTGCTTGGTTTGATGGGCGATTCAATCGACAACATTCCCGGCGCGCCGGGCATAGGCTCTAAGGGCGCGGTGCAAATCATTACCCAGTTCGGCTCGATTGAGAATGCACTCGAGCGCTGGGAAGAAGTGAAGCACAAGACCTATCGAGAGTCGCTGCACAATAATCCGGATTTGATTCGCCAGTCTCGTGAGTTGGCCCGCATTCGTCTAGATCTCGACGTCGAGTTGGACCTGGACCAGATTAAGGCGCGGCCGGCGGATCGTGCTGCGGCTTACGAACTGTTCAAGGAGCTGGAGTTTTCAGCGCTGACGCGTGAATTTGCGGACGGCGCAAGCACGCCAGTTGCGGAAAGCGGATCACTCAACTACGAAATCATCGATTCGCGCGCAGCTTTAGATCAATTGATAAAAACTTTCTGGGATGCTGAAAGTGTGGGCGTCGCGGTCGCTGATTCCACGCCGCCGGGTACTGGCGAACAACAATGCGCATTTGATTACGACGCAGCGTCTGTCCTGGCATTCTCAACCGCACCCGGAGCCGCGGCTGTCGTGGACCTTGAAAAATTTAAGGAAGGGCGTAACGCGGCGGTTGCTGCACTTCGCGAAGTCTTGTCGAACGGGCTGATCGAAAAGTCTGTTCACGATTTAAAGCGTGCGGTCGGCTTGCTGCGCGGTCTTGGCATAACCCTCGAAGGCGTTAAGGACGACACTTTTCTTGCTGCTTACCTGTTGGATCCGAACCGCAGTAAGTATGAACTCAATGATCTTGCGCGCGAGGCTGCCGAGGTTGAGAAGAGCGAAAAGCCCGCGAACGGTTGGACCAGCGTGCAGTGGGAAACAGCCGCCACCGCCGACCTGACCGCGCAAACCGCGCGCGTGCTGCATCAGCGCATACTCGAGAAGAAACTGGAAACGATCTACACGGAGATGGAACTGCCGCTAGCGCCGCTCTTGTTTCGCATGGAGCAAGTTGGGTTGAAAGTGGATCGCGCGACACTATCTGATCTTTCAAACTTTCTCGGCTTGGAATTGAAAAAGCTGACGGTAAAAATTTACGAGCTGGCGGGAAGAGAATTCAACATCGGGTCGCCCAAACAGGTGGGCGAGGTGCTTTCGGAGTTGGATATGAGTTCCGGCCGCAAGACTTCTACCGGACGCGTCTCAACGAGCAAAGCAGTCCTGGAAGAGTTGGCCCAAACTTACGAGCTACCAAGGCTGATCATCGACTATCGCGAGCTTGATAAGTTAAAGAGTGTCTACACCGACGCGCTGCCGAATCAGATTGCCGCCGACGGCAGAATTCATTGTTTGCTGAACCAAACCGTGGCGGCGACCGGGCGGCTTTCTTCGAGCGAGCCAAACCTGCAAAACATTCCCATTCGCACCGAGCTTGGCCGCCGCATCAGGCGCGCCTTTGTTGCCGAGAAGGGTTACAAAATAATCTCAGCCGACTATTCGCAGCTTGAGTTGCGCCTGCTGGCCCACATCACGCAGGATGCGGTGATGCTCGAGGCTTTTCAGCATGGTGAAGACATTCATGCACGCACGGCGCGGCTCGTGTTCGGCGCGAAGACCGATGAAGAACTTAAGGAGGCGCGGCGTTTTGCAAAGATAGTTAACTTTGCTATCGCCTATGCCATCGAACCCTGGGGTTTGTCGCAGCGCGTCGGCATCTCGCGGCAGGAAGCAAAGAAAGTCATCGAGGATTATTACAACACTTACAAGGGCGTGCGACGTTACATGGAAGAAGTGCCGTTGCGAGCGCGGGAACATGGTTACGTCCGTTCTATCTACGGCCGCATTCGTCCGCTTCAGGGTATCAACGATCGCAACGCGAACATTCGCAAGGCCGCGGAGCGTGAAGCCATCAACATGCCCATTCAGGGAACGGCGAGCGATATTGTGAAAATTGCTATGCTGCGAGTTGATGAAGAGTTCAAGCGCGAACAGTTGGATGCCCGGCTGCTGATGCAGGTACACGATGAGCTGTTGGTTGAAGTTGCGGCCGGCGCCGCCGAACATGTGGCGGAAGTGCTAAAGCGCGAAATGGAAGCGGCGGTGAGTCTTGATGTGCCGCTGATTGTAGATGTCGGAATTGCCGATAACTGGATGGACGCAAAACCTTAATCGGATTTGAATTGATGGACGAAGAACCAAAAGCAGCGCCTACGGATTCCAGCGGCATCGAGAATTCCCGTCGTCCTTCGACCCTTGAGGATGATCCAAAGCCGCGCGTCGTCTATCGGCGGCAGGATGCAAACGAAGCAATAGAACCAGGGGATGCAGCCGCGCAGGCTGTTAGCGGACGGTCACGCCAACTGGCCCCGGCAACGATGCCCTTGATTGTTGGTTTTCTGATTCTGCTCGTGTTGATTTCACTTTTAGGGGTAGTTACTGCGCGGCGCATGGAATATGTCGGCGCTACCGTCCTTAGTTTGGAGCAACAGCACGCGGCCACGCTCAGTTTGCTGCTTAAACTTCGGCTTGCAGTTACCAAGCTCAACAACGAGGCGCGCGCGCGTGCGGACGCGGATGCGCGCCGGGAACTCAAGCCGCCATTTGATCTGCGTCTCAGCAATGCCCGGCAAGACGCGAAAAATCAGCTGCGAGAGCTGAAACGGCCTCCGCTTGCCAACGATGAAACCTGGCGCCGTTTTCGTGGCGATCTGGAAAGTTATGTTGAGGTGACCGAAGATCTGCGTCGCTATTCGTTGGAAGGGTTCGAAAAGTTCAATGTCGTGGATGCGGAACTAAACACGATGCTGGACCAGTCGGGCCATGAACAGAACGAGGTTTTCCATAGCAGCGAAATCATCCAGCAGGATGCGGTGCGCTCGATAAGGTTGTGGAGTATCGTTGTTTTGATCGTAGGTGCGCTCGTCGCCGCTGGCACTATCTGGGAAGTGCAACGCCGCTTTGGAGCAATGACACGGAGTATTGAAGAGGCCCGGCGCGAACGCGCTTTCGCGAATCAGTTATTGGAGGGCATGGTCAGCGCAGTTGCCGCCATTGATGAAGACGATCGCATTCGCAGCGCTAACGCGGCCTTCTTTCGCATATTCCCAGGAGCCACCATCGGCGCCTCGGTTTATGAGAAGTTTGCCTCCGCCGAAGCTTTACGAATGTTGGAAGCGGCGTCAGCATCGCGTGTCGATCAGTCGACGTATCGGGGGCGTTGGCTTTGTCCGCCACTGGCCAATGGCGAACACGAACAAGTGTTTGACGTTTACTCGTCGCCACTGGCGATCAATGGCGACCGCGGTCAGATTCTTACATTGGTGGATGTAACTGAAGCCGCAGAGGCTGAGCGCGGCATGCGCCGGCAGGAATCGCTGGCTGCGGTGGGCCAGGCAACTGCACAAGTGGCGCACGAAATTAGAAATCCGCTGGGCAGCATTCGGCTGGGCGTCGCCATGTTGCGCGATAACGTCAAGGATGAGGAAGGACTAAACACGATCGAACTGGTCGAACGCGGTATAAGACATCTAAACAAGCTGGTCGTCGATGTGTCTCATTTTTCCAGACGCAAAGCGCTTGAACAGTCAGAAGTTGATCTCCATGAACTAATCGATCACAGCCTCGACCTGGCTGCCGACAAGGTCAACGAGAAGGCAACTCATATCGAGAAAGACTATGCGGCGCAGAGTCCCACCGGCAACTGGGACTTTGATCAACTGAGTCAAGTGTTAGTCAACCTCATCGCCAATGCAATTGACGCCAGTCCCAGAGGCGCGTCCTTAAAAATCTCGACCAGCACGATTAACCCTGCGCCCGCAAAACGATTTGCCCGCGTGTCGATTGCGGATCAGGGAAGCGGCATGGAACAAACTACGCGCGAGCGCATTTTTGAGCCGTTCTTTTCAACCAAGAAAAGAGGGACGGGACTGGGGCTGGCTATCGTTAAGCAAATTGTCGAACAACATGAAGGGCACATAAACGTCGAGAGCGCCACAGGCGCCGGAACGCGATTTACGATTGACCTGCCATTGTGATCAAGTTTTTTAGAGAATCCTGTTTGCTTCTTCGTGGCCGTGCACAAAATAGAAAAGAAATATTCCGTCGAAATAACCCGCATCACCATTAAGCACTTTTGCAGCAAATTCTACGGCTTCTTTGTAGCCGGAGTTCGGCCCGCAAAACGGTGTGTTATACGCCAAAGCCTTGTCGTAGTGAACGAGCAAATAGATCTCATCCAACCCCGCCTGGATTCGGAGCTCATTGTTGTACCGATCGTCGCGCCTGTGAGCCAGAAGAGCTTCACGCAAGGTTCTTAGCGCCTCATCGGCGAAATATGCGCCACCGCGAGTAGTAAAATTTATCCAATGCGAGTCGAAGCCCGGGCGAGAACGAAACTCGACGCCAGATAAGTATTTTTCCAGAATAGGAAAGCTCGCAAGGTCGTAAACACGCTTAACGTCATCGCTTTGCGAAGTCTCGTGCGGCCAAGCGGCGTCCGTTTGTTCGATAAAGTCGAACATCTCCCTTCGAAAGGAAATAGCGTCACGCCGGTTAAATCTGATCTGCTTTTCATGCAGCCAAACAGAGCCAATATGTTTTGTCTTGTTAGGAGGCTGCTCACCGATGGCTGTTAGGAGATCTTTTCGGATTCTGTCTTGCTTTTTGGCCTCGCGTATTTCTTGTTGATTTAGCCAGCTTTTAAGCTCGACGCCAATCTTCTTTCCGGATTCAGTAACGGCAAGGATGTCGGGACGTTTATTGAAAGGCTGAGCCGGTGCAGCAAGCGCACGTTTCGCGTACCAAGCGCCAACAGTATCCCATTCTTTGATTGGCTCCGAGGCGAAGTTTGGGCACATTCTTATGAACGCTTCAAAAACTATTTTCTCATTCTCAAAGCCGACACTAACAGTTTGCAGTCTTTCGACGATCTTGATTTTTTCTTCCAGAGGTAAACTCGCGAGCCGCTTCCGGCGCTCCTGTTTGGCGCTAAAGATGTCTTCTATTCTAATGTTGTTTGGATCAAATACCTTGTTATCCATCACTCTTCCAGGCCGTAACGAGCAGCAAATATTTTCCATTTCTGGTTCAGACCATGACGACGAAGAATGTCTTTGAAGAATGCTCGGTTCATTGTGGTTGATTCTAGCAAGGCCGCAACCCGCTCATTATCCTTTCGCCGACCAGATCGAAGCAGTTCTGCCGCCAGATATTCAGCCGAGAACATCGATGTGTACACTCCAGCGAACTGCACACGGTCAGCCCGCAACACCGCTTCTTCCTGGACGGATTCGGACGCCGGAATAAACTGAATCAGCCAATCGCCAATTCGAGTGTATTCTCTCTGGGGATAATAACCGAGTTCCTCCAGATAAGCGTAGATACGTCCGAAGGAAATCAAGCCGCCGGGTCCGACAATCACAGGCGAAATGAATATGTCGATATCATCGGTTTGGTAGGCCTCCAAAAAGCGAATGGCCGCAATTCCGCCACCGATGGCATAATTCTCGATCACGCCGTCAGCTTGCATACGGTTGAGAATTTCAATGACCTTTTCCATTATATCCTTACCACTTGAGCCTTTAACTCATCATTGTGAACGCCCTTCGCGCAGCTTCAATTGATTGTTCAATCACTTCTTCCGAGTGCGCGATGCTCACAAAACCCGCCTCGAATTGAGATGGCGCCAGATAAACTCCCTCGTCCAGCATAGCGTGAAAAAACCTGCCGTAAATTTCACGGTCGCTACGATTGGCCGTCTCCCAATTTGTGACCGGCGTGTCAGTAAAGAAGCTGGTCCACATCGAACCAACCCGGTTGGTAGTGGTTTTGATTTCCGAATCCGCAGCGGCGCTTGATAGTCCGTTGCAGAGTTGCGCCGATCGTCGTTCCAGTTCCTCGTAGACTTTTTTGTCTTTCAAACGACGCAAGGTCAGCAGGCCGGCGGTCATTGCCAACGGATTTCCGGACAAAGTTCCCGCCTGATAGATAGGGCCGGTCGGTGCAATGTTACGCATCAGTTCCCGGCTGCCACCGTAAGCGCCAACAGGCAAACCGCCACCGATGATTTTCCCAAGGCAGGTTATGTCCGGCTTAATGCTGTAAAGAGCTTGAGCGCCGCCGCGAGCGACGCGAAAGCCAGTCATCACTTCGTCAAAGATCAGCAGTGCACCATGCTGCCTTGTTAATTCGCGCAAAGCTTGCAGAAAACCTTCGCGCGGTGGCACGCAGCCCATGTTGCCGACCACTGGTTCGACGATTATGGCGGCGATGTCGTCGTGTTGTTCGAAAACATTCTCAACGGCGGTCGCATCATTGAAGGGAACCGTGATGGTATTCTGCGCCAGCGCGGCGGGAACGCCGGGGCTGTCCGGCAAACCAAGCGTGGCAACGCCGGAGCCGGCTTTCACTAGCAAACTGTCAGCGTGACCGTGATAACAGCCTTCAAACTTGATGAGCTTGTCACGACCGGTGATGCCGCGCGCCAGTCGAATGGCTGACATCGTGGCTTCGGTGCCGCTGTTCACCATGCGCACCATCTCGATCGACGGCATGGCGTCAGCGATCTCTTCCGCGAGTTCAACTTCCAACTCGTTTGGCGCGCCAAAGCTGGTCCCATTCGCGGCCACAGCTTGCAACGCCGCAACGATTTCCGGATCAGCATGACCCAGAATCATTGGTCCCCATGAAGCGACGTAGTCGATATAACGGCGGCCATCGACATCGGTAATGAATGGACCTTGCGCGCTCTTAATGAACAACGGCGTTCCGCCCACCGCGCGAAACGCTCGCACCGGCGAATTGACACCGCCGGGAATCAATTCCTGCGCGCGGGCGAAAAGGCGTGCTGATCTATCCGATTCTTTCTCTGGTGACACCATATTGCTTAAGGATAACAAGGTTGGAACGCAAACTGTTAGTTTGCCGCAAGTAGCACAGACTTCAGTCTGTGTTTTCGCGAAAAGAGCCAGACTAAGGTCTATGCCACCTAGCCATTACCGCCTTGCTAGTTTGCCTTTAATAGTACATAGTAGTCCGCAGTTAACCCTACTCTCGCGCATCAACGGTGATGCGCCCCGCGCAAAATTCGTTAGCGCCGGCGTTTAGATAGTTCGAGAGCGGGCTGATT
>DATNOG010000078.1:0-22098 GCA_035601415.1 Pyrinomonadaceae bacterium
TTCTTTGCCGGGAAACTCGTACGCGAAGGTATCGAGCGGATAAAGTTCCATCTCCTCGCGCGGAGTCGATTTGATGTCGAGACCCTGTTGATTAACCGGCGCGATCGCGCTTTCCTTAGTTGCCATGATTTGCTCCTGAAAAGGGAAAGCTGATCTTAACTGAGGCGGGGACCTGCTGCAATTCAGCCGGCAAGATCTAAACGAACAGGTATTTCAAATTCGGGCTAAGCGTAGGTCGGTGTATTTCCGCGCCCGATCGTGAAGACCTTGACCAGCGCCACGCCGGCAACGAACCCGCCAACGTGGGCCGCATAGGCTACGCCACCCTGTTGAGAGCTGTCGCCCAAAACGCCAAGACCGCTGATAAGTTGAAAGGCGAACCAAATGCCGACCGCTACATAGGCGGGCACATCGGTGAGAAAACGAAACAGGATTACCGTCACTCTGCGTTTCGGATGAAGGACCAGGTAGCCACCGAGCACCCCGGAAATTGCGCCAGAAGCTCCCAAACTCGGAACCAGCAAACTACTGGGGTCCGCAGCAAACATGACCGTGATCAACACATGGGCCAGCGACGCCAGCACACCAGTCAGCAGGTAAAAGATTAGATATCTCAGGTGGCCCATGCGGTCTTCTACATTGTCGCCAAAAATCCAGAGAAACAGCATGTTGCCGGCGATGTGGGCAATGCCGCCGTGCATGAACATCGAAAAAATCAACGTCAGGTAAACGGAGAATGGTGTCGGCTGCAAACCCGGAATCAAAAGCTGTTGTCCGCTGACTGGTTCCTCAACCAGGCGATCGGGAGTGCGTACGTCGCGACCGGTGATGATCTCCTGCGGCACAGTCGAAAAGGCGTAAGTGAATTTGTCGTTTGTGCCCAACTGCTGCAAAAACACAAACACCAGAATGTTGACGGCAATCAGAATGTAATTGACGATCGGCGTCGTAGTGCGATCGCTGTTGTCGTCGTAAAGTGGAAAAACCATTTCGTGTCAGGTTCCCGATTGCGAATCAGCCTTCGGCGACTGCATCTGCAAACGCCACTTCGCCTTCACGCAAATCCAACCGAGCTTCCTCGGGCGTACCAAAAACGCGCGCGCGTTTGTCGTCAAACTCACCTTCCCAACGCGCGACCACCACAGTAGCCAAACAGTTTCCCAAAACATTCACGGAAGTGCGGCCCATGTCCATCAACTCGTCCACTCCGAAGATCACGGCAACGCCGATTGCGCCCAGACCATTCGGCAAGAAGTTATTGAGCGTGGCCAGCAAGATTACAAGCGCTGCACGTGGCACGCCGGCCACGCCTTTGGAAGTGATCATCAAAGTCAACATCATCACAATCTGCCGCCCAAAACTGAGGTGCTGGCCCGTGGTTGCTTCGGCAGCCTGTGCCACAAACACCGAGGCCATCGCCAGGTAGAGAGTTGTGCCGTCGAGATTGAAGCTGTAGCCGGTGGGCATTACAAAACCTACAATGCGCCGCGGCACTCCAAACCGCTCCATCACTTCCATTGCCTTTGGCAAAGCGGACTCGCTACTGGTCGTCGCAAACGCAATGGTGAACGGTTCGCGCACGGCCTTTAAAAACTGCTTGATGGGCACGCGCGCAATAATCATCACTGCGCCAAAGACAAAAACGACCAGCACTAAAAGAGCAAGATAAAGCGACCCAATCAATTTTCCGAGGTTCACCAGCACGCCCAGGCCGTTGGTCGCAATCGTGTGGGCCATCGCTGCCCCCACCCCGATGGGCGCAAACATCATCACGTAACCGGTGAATTTGAACATCACCTGTGACAACGCTTCGCAGCCGCGCAGGATTGGTGCGGCCGTTTTGCCCATAGCCGAGACGGCCACTGCAAACAGAGCCGAAAAGGCTACGATCTGCAGCACATCGCCACGAACCATCGCGTCCAGCACGCTCGAGGGGAAGATATGGACCAGCATGTCGCGAAAACCCTGTGGATGCGTTTGTTGTAACTGGCTGATGTCATGTGCGGCCGTAAGCGCAACGCCGTAACCTGGCTTGGTGAGATTTACGATGCCCAGGCCGATGAAAAGCGCGATCGTAGTAACAATCTCAAAATAGAGCAGCGCCTTCAGACCCATGCGCCCGACTTTTTTCAAGTCCCCGCCACCGGCTATTCCCACGACCAGCGTCGCGAAGATCAGCGGCGCAATGATCGATTTGATCAAGTTGAGAAAGATGTCGCGAAGAAAATAGACGCGGTTGCCCCAATCAGGGCTGACATATCCGAGCAGCCCGCCCACGAGCAGTCCAATCAAAATCTGCGTAGTGAGTGAAGGTTTATACCAGGGACGGGCGCCAGTTTTGAGTTTCGAGTTTCGAGTTTCGAGTTCCATCTTCTGCGTCCCATTTTTGTGAATGCTCGGCGTTTTACCTTGTCGTATTGGTCAGCACTTGAATCCACACCTGCCCGACTCCATTGATCCAGCTTGATTCGCTTTTCCTGAACTCGGAACTCGGAACTCGAAACTCGGAACTGCTTTCATCGCCCCCAACGCAACTTGTCCCGCAGCACGTCGAAATAGTTTCTGTTCATTGGCTGCACCAGATTAAAGGTGGTCTTGCTCTTGCGAATGACTACTCGATCGTCGACCTTCAAGGGAAAGCCCACCTGCCCGTCGAGCGTGAGCGCGACGTCTTCTTTATCAGTTTTCAGACACAGCTCGATAATAGCGTCGTCGGGAACAACGATAGGTCGATTAGAAAGAGTGAAAGGACAAATCGGAGTGATGACAACCGCATTCATGGAAGGAAAAATAACTGGCCCACCGGCGGACAGATTGTAGGCGGTTGAACCGGTCGGCGTGGAAACAATCAAACCATCGGCACGAAACGAATTCACAAACTGTCCGTTCAGATAGGCTTCAATCTCGATGATGCGCGCCAGCGCCGACTTGTTGATGACCACGTCATTTAGCACGCGATTGCGCGTCGCCTCTTCCGCGCCGTCCAGCTCGACGGCAAGCATCACGCGCTTGTCCAAACGATAATTGCCGGAAAGGATTGACTCCAATGCGTCGTACAGCTCTTCAATACGAAATTCAGCCAGGTATCCAAGCCCGCCATAGTTAATACCCAGCACCGGCACTTCGGTGTCGCCAATCATGCGCGAGGTCGAAATCATGGTGCCATCGCCGCCCAGCACGAGCACAAGATCCACATTCGCAGCGAGCTTTTCAGGTTCGACTTCAGCTACGGTGCAGTCTGTCTGTTTGGCAATTGCATCGCGCTCAATTTCGGGGCCGCCAACGAGCGTGAGGTCGCGCGCCGCCAGCCAGGCAGCAAGTTCGCACATCGTTTTCAGTGCATCCGGTTGATGCGGCTTCAGAACTATACCGACCCGTTTTATTGAGTTCGTCATTGTGTCTGGCACACCAATCCCGTTAGAGAAGCGGAAGTAGAAGGGAATAGGAAAACGGTCGCCATGGTAACTGCAAGCGCAATTCACGGCAACGGTTTAGTCATGTCCACTTTCGTAAAGCGCTAGAAATTCCAGATTACCATCCGTGCCGCGCAGCGGAGACTCAATTACTTTGCGCGCGGCAAGGCCAAGTTCTTTAGCCGCTTTGTTTACTTCTTCAATAACGCGCGCGTGCTGTTGTGGATCGCGGACAATGCCTCCCTTGCCTACTTCGCCGCGGCCAACTTCAAACTGAGGCTTGATTAGTAGAATCAAACGACTGTCAACTTTCAAAAGTGGAATTAAGGCAGGAAGTATCCTGGTGGCCGAGATGAACGAAACATCCATCACGATCAGGTCGAACTCTGTTTCGAAGTCGGCAGGTTTCAGGTAGCGCGCATTGATACCTTCTCGCACCTCGACCCGGCTGTCAGTTCGTAAGCGCCAATCAATTTGGTTGTGGCCAACGTCGATGGAAACAACCCGACCCGCGCCGTGTTGCAACAGACAATCGGTAAAGCCTCCCGTGGAAGCCCCGACATCGAGACAATGGAGGCCAGCGACATCTATTTGAAATTCACGCAAAGCAGCTTCGAGTTTCAATCCGCCACGCCCAACGTAGCGCGAGGTTGGATCGTCGCCGCCTTTTATTCTGATCGCTGCATCGCCAGGAATTGCGTCCGAAGATTTGTCAACGCGCTGCTCATTAACCAGCACGATGCCGGCCATTACCATCGCCTGCGCCTTGGCGCGCGATTCGGCGAGACCGCGCTGCACCAGCAACTTGTCGATTCGCTCAGGACGCTCGGGTTTCACGCCCGACAGTTTACTGCTTGTTAAGGTTTTTGTGGGCCTTCGAAAATCTCTCGGATGCGCATCAGATTGCGGTCGCGGCTTTCGCGCTCCAGCTCCTTCTTTTGCGCTTTAGCCTGACGGCGGGCAGCTTTTCGTTCTTCGCGAGTTGACGGAAAAGTTAGAACATCTACACGTCGCGCAACCGGTCTCTTCGAAGAAACTGCAGGTTGAGACGCGGAGGACTGTTCTTCGTCTAAAGTGACTTCAGCATTCGCATCCGCCGGCGGCGTGTTGTTGACTTTAGGCGCGTTCACAGATGGAGACGCATCGTTGGCAGCAGATAATGTAGACATCCCGTCAGCACCGGACGCGATGTTCTCCATGTTGACAACCGGGTGCGCAGCTTCTCGATTGAGGTACGAGTAGTAAGCCGCGCTGGCAACAACTCCGAACAGCAGTGCGCCAACGACAGTTGCGGCAAACATCCACCCGCGAGCGAAGTGCGACGTTGCTTGCGAGCCATAAGACGAAACTTCGTCAAGCGGCACGACTCGCCGCGCCGAAAGCACAGTCGCCTCGTCGTCAAAGTGGGGTTCAGCCAGTACTTCAGAATTGCTTTCCACGTTCGTTGTTTCTGTTTCCATACTATTCCAAAATCCTTGCATGCTGGACGTTATGACTCAATCGCTTTGCCGGGCCTCAATTAGTTAGCAAGATGAAGGCCAAAAAACAGGAGGCAAACTCGCTCGCAGTTAAGTCCTTGTAAAAGCTGAAACGCAGCAGCTGTTGACGCGATATGTCTACAGCGCCAGCGACGATATCGTGCATTAAAACAACGCGCCCGTCTGTCTCAGCAGTACGGGCGCGAGTAATTTTTGAGAGTGGCGAAAAACTATCGCCCGACTTTTTGCGGCTTGGTGCGGCGATCATCCAACACATCGATGCTCTCCTTCACGCGCATGTAAATGCCGTCGGCGTCTAAACCATATTTAGCGAGCAGAAGTTTAGGATCACCATGCGTTACAAGCCGATCCGGAATGCCCATGCGCGCCACGCGAACTTTATCCTGCAGTCCATTCTCTTCCAGCAAAATCCAGTATGGCCGAACCAAAACCGCTGGCCAGATAAGCTTCTTCAACCTAATCGCCGGCATGATTTTGGTTGCGGAAATAAACGAGACATCCATTATGGCGAGATCAAACTTTTTCTGGAAGTCATCCGGTTTGAGGTAACGAGCATTGAAGCCTTCCCTGACTTCCACGCGGGCGTCAGTGCGCAATCGCCAATCCAGTTGGTTGTGGCCCACGTCGACCGCGACGACTTTCCGGGCTCCGTGTTGCAGCAGGCAGTCGGTGAACCCGCGTGTAGAAGCCCCGACATCCAGGCAATGCAAGCCCTTGACACTGATTTGAAACTCACGGAGCGCTGCATCCAGTTTGATACCGCCGCGGCCAACGTAACGTGAGATCAGATCTTCTCCACCTTTGATGCGAATGTCAGCGTCAGTGGAAACTGAATCGGAAGGCTTATTGATGCGTTGCTCGTCAGCCAGCAGTACGCCAGCCATAACGAGGGCCTGCGCCTTTGTGCGCGATTCGGCCAGACCACGTTCGACAAGCAGTTTGTCTATGCGCTCGTGCTTCACTTTGCGGGCCCACATTAAACCATAGTGCGCCAGCGGGTTCGCACCGATTGAAGCCTGATGAGTCGGTCAGGCCTGGCGCCGTACTGCTTGCGTTAACGCGCGAGGAGTATCGGCTAAACCAAGTTGGTCGGCGCAATCGTGACAAAGCCAGACGAGAATGTGTGGAGCATCAGCCCAGAAAAAGGAAGTGACTAACCCCGATATCTCTACAGCCTTGTCGACACGCAAGCGCTGCAACGCCTGCACGTAGAAGGACCCGTTGTAAAACTCGCCCACAGCGCCATCATCATCTCGATGAATACACTCCCGCTCACGAAACACTTGTTTGCTCATAAAAATTCACCATTTCCTCGCGCCGCACCGCGCGAAAGATTGAACCATTGAGAAAAACGTCGGGGTGCCGGAAATTACAATGTACGTGAGTTCAAACGGGGCAAGCGAATTAACGCTGGGCAGAAATTGCGAATCAACTCTCGTGAAATAATGCCACTCGTCCCGAGATCAGTCAATAAGTTAAATATCCGAAGTACTGACTTCTCCTAAACACGCGATACACTTTCTTAATGGCGTCCGCCTGCCCCTTCGAAAATTTCACTGGTTCGAAAGACGCCTTCCAGCGCCTCTTTTTTCCTCTTGCGCCCGTCAGCTAATGTCTCGCGCTCCAACCTTCGCGCTCGTCGCTCTTCACGTCGCACCACAAGAGTTTTGTGAGAAGAATCCAATTTGCTGGCAGCCCCTTGCTCGATAGTTGCAGATAGGTTGTGGGATTGTTGCGCTCCCGGCTCATCCGCAACTGCCGGAGCCGAACTTCCATTCTCCGCTTGCCAACCTGGATTCGATTGAGCAGCTACGGTTTGGGAACTGAAAGTCGCTTCTGGTGCGGATTCCTCGCACAGGCGGGCGAGGAAAAGGGCGGCGACGGCTCCCAACAAGACTGCCAAAGTCGTCGCCCCCGCCAGAAGTAAACGCCTTTTTGTGCGGACCTGCGATTCGACTCGCTCCTGCGGTACCACCGGTCGCGTAGATGGCAAAGTCGCCTCTTCATCGAAATGCGGCTCAGTAATAGCACTTTCGGCGGCAAACTTTTCCTGGTTCTTGATACTTGAGTTCATAGACATAAGATGCCTCAACCAATAAACGTTATGAGTTCTCAAGAGCTTGAGCCGAGAAACAGTTTGCCAAGACCAGGGCCAAACGCCGTGAGTGAACGTGTATGTGATTACTCCCGGTGCTTAACTATCTTGATGGCTCTTGAAATTTACTGGGGAGAGTCAAAGAGGTAAAGATATCGTGCACCAAAGCAACGCGCCCGTCTGTCGGAGCAGTACGGGCGCGGGATTCTTCGAGCGATTCTGAAGGCTTTATCGTCCGATTTTTTGAGGTTTTGCGCGACGGTCATCCAGCACGTCGATGCTTTCTTTCACGCGCGTGTAGATACCGTCTGCGTCGAGGCCATACTTGGCCAGCAACAACTTGGGATCGCCATGGGTCACCAAGCGATCCGGAATTCCCATGCGCACGACCCGAACTTTATCCTGCAGTCCATTCTCTTCCAGCAACTCGAGCACAGCCGAACCAAAACCGCCGGCCAGGTAAGCTTCTTCAACAGTGACAATCAGGCGCTTTGTTTGCGCTAGCGCCAGCAAAAGTTGTGCATCAAGCGGTTTCACAAAACGCGCGTTGACGACGGTCGTTTCGATCTTCTCCTTCGCGAGATTCTCGGCGGCTTGCAACGATGGATGGACCATCGAGCCGTAAGCGACGATTGCAATCTCGCCGCCGTCGCGCAATATTTCTCCCTTGCCTATCTCGAGCAACTTAGGCTCGACATCGATTGGTACGCCGACGCCGCTGCCGCGCGGATAGCGCATGGCGGCTGGTCCAACATGCTCAACCATCGTGAAGAGCATGTCGCGCATCTCGGCTTCGTCTTTCGGCGCCATAAGCACGATGTTGGGAACGCCACGCAGATAGGCAATGTCCAAAAGGCCGTGATGTGTTGGCCCATCACCACCAGCCACGCCGCCCCGATCTAAACAAAACTTCACGTTGAGATTTTGGATGCAGACATCGTGGATCAATTGGTCAAAACCGCGTTGCAAGAATGTCGAGTAGATCGCGCAGACTGGTTTCAGGCCTTCACACGACATGCCGGCGGCAAACGTCACGCAATGCTGCTCCGCAATGCCGACGTCAAAAGAGCGATCGGGAAACTGTTCGAGGGCCGTGCAAATGCCGGTGCCATCAGGCATAGCCGCCGTTAGCGCAACAATTTTTTCGTCACGACCCATCAGTTCGGCCAGCGTGTTACCAAAAACTGTTGTGTAGGTAGGAGAGGCGGCCTTGGACTTAATCGCTTCGCCGCTCTGCAAATCGAATGGACCAGTCGCGTGCCAGCGGTAGTAATCATTTTCCGCCCGGGGATGGCCCTTGCCCTTTGTCGTCAGCGCATGAACGATGACTGGTCCATCCTTAATCTGCTGCGCTTCGCGCAACGCAGCCACCAGGGCTCGCGTGTTGTGACCATCAACGTAGCCGATGTATTTGAAGCCAAGTTCATTCACCAACGCGCCCGGCAAAACCGCTGCGGCAATCGCGTCCTTGACTGTCTTGGCGGCGTGATGCAAGCGCTCTCCTACCGAAGGAATGGCTAGCAGCTTTTCTTCAACTTCTTCTTTGAAACGATGATACTGGTGAGCGCCACGAATGCGGTTGAGATAACCAGTCAATGCGCCAACTGCGGGCGCAATGGACATTTCGTTGTCATTAAGGACAACAATCAAACGACTCTTTAGATGTCCTGCCTGATTGATTGCCTCCATCGCCATGCCGCCCGCGAGCGATGCATCACCAATCAAGGCAACAACGTGGTGGTCCTCGCCCTTCTTGTCGCGCGCAATGGCCATGCCCAGCGCCGCCGAAAGCGAAGTGGAAGCGTGGCCCGCGCCAAATGTGTCGTATTCCGACTCGTCGCGGCGCAGGAAGCCGCTGATGCCTCCATATTGTTTGATTGTCGGCAGACCTTCGCGACGTCCGGTAAGAATCTTATGAGCATAAGCCTGGTGGCCCACGTCCCAAACTAAGCGGTCGTGCGGCGTATCGAACGCGTAATGCAGAGCGACGGCGAGCTCGATGGCGCCAAGTGACGCGCCAGTGTGACCACCCACGCGCGACATGGTCTCAAGTATGTACTGCCGAATTTCATCTGCGACCGGCTGCAACTGTTCAACCGGCAGGCGACGCAAATCCGCCGGAGAGTTTATGTTTTCGAGAAGACCCATTGGCGCGGTATTGTAGCGTGACGCTTCAGGTTTTTACTACTCACAAAGATCTTACGATTTGGCTCTGGATCGACAAGGTTCGGTGATAGATCAAACCGTCTTTGTCTTTACGTCATAAAGTACTCTGCCTCGCTTAGCAAGTCAATCGGCATCTTTCCAGACTTATTTCCCGGTTGCACCGTCTAAAAGAATCGGGAAAGCCCACCGTTGACTAAAGAGGGAGTTTGACAAGAAATGTTCTCACGAAAGAGCTTAATCATAATTTTAGGCGCCATCCTCGCGTTTGGCACGGTTGCTGTGGCGCAGCAAACGCAGCCGCAATCCCCCGATGCCGGCGCACAGTTTAAGAGATGGTCTGAGCGATTGGCTGAGCGCGGCGAGCGCAGAGGACGCCATGAAGGAATGCGACACCGGGGAGGAATTGGTCACCTCATACGTGAATTAAATCTTACCGACGCCCAGCGCCAACAGGCGCGCGCCATCATGCAGCGGCGTTTGCAAGGCACCACGACGCAGCGAGAAGAACTGTTTAAGCTGCGCGAAAAAAGGATCGCCGGCACCGCCGATGATGAAGTACGCGCGAAAGCTCTGCGTCAGGAAATGCGCGCGAGCATGGAAGGGTTCGCGCTGAGATGGAAGGAGTTTTAACTGCGGAGCAGAAAACCAAACTCGAGCAGTTGAAGCAGGAGCGCAAAGAGAAGTTCGAACAGCGTATCAAGGAGCGGCAGGAGTTGCAGAACAAGAACCCGCAGTAAGGCGCCGCTTATTCTTCACGAGCCAGGCCTGGACGTTTTTGACGTCCAGGTTTTTTTGTCCGACAAACTTTTAGTTTGTCGTGGTTTCGACAAGCTGAAGCTTGTCGGACATTACTCGCGTCCAATGCTCACCGTTTGCGGCTCGCTTGTCGTGCAACAAAGATTGCTTGATTGCAGATTGTCTTTTAGGACCACGAACACTTCCCATTCGTTGCCATCGGGATCCTGGACCCAGGCTTTGTCCTGCGTTGCATAGCAGCAGTTGGTCTGCATTTCATCGCGCGTGCTTAGTCCCCGATCGGCCCAATCCTGACGCACCTGCAAGACATCATCAGTCGATCCAACCTGAATGCCAAGATGCGACAGCGCGCCGCGCTCGCCGAACGAAGCTTCGTTCAAAGTGAGGTTGAGTGGCGGATTTTGCATGTCGAATTTCGCGTAGCCCGGCCGCACCTTGCTTGGCTCAATACCAAGCATCTTTTTGTAGAACTCGATACTCTGCTCCACGTTTCGCACGTTCAAGGCCAAGTGTGCTTTCAGCGCCTGCACTGTTTGCTTGCTTTCCATTTCATCCTCTTCTATATTCATATTCGTATAAGCGAATATGAAGCAGCTTACGCCTGGAACTATATATCTGTCAAGGCATATATAAGATTTTTCCAAAGTGCGGAAAGAAATTCAAATCAGATCTCTGGACAAAGCCGATTGGCCGGTGGTTCGGGCTATTTATCTCGAAGGAATTGCCACGGATCAGGCCACTTTTGAGACTGAGTCACCGGCCTGGGGGGATTGGAACGCAGCTCATTTGCCTGCCCCGCGAATCGTCGCTGTTTCAGACGAAAAAGTGATTGGTTGGGCGGCCCTGGGTCGGGTTTCTGCCCGAGCGGTCTATGTGGGCGTGGCCGAGGTCAGCGTTTATGTCGCAAATGGAGCACGCGGTACAGGAGTCGGACGCGCGTTGCTGGAAAAACTCATTTCGGCCTCGGAAGCGAATAATATTTGGACACTTCAGGCGAGCATCTTTCCGGAAAACGTGGCCAGTCTCGCCCTGCACAAATCGTGTGGCTTTCGCGAAGTTGGCCGCCGCGAACGCATTGGCAAAATGAAGGGCGCGTGGCGCGACACAATCCTGCTGGAACGGCGCAGTAACAAGGTAGGCAACGGCTGAAAACACTTCGAATTCGAACGCAAGATCCGGATAGAGTTACGCTCTTTTTCCGCGTAAATTTAGACGCGAAAATGCAGATAAATTCAGCTTTAAAAAGGAACTCTCAGCAGCTCAAAATCGTAGTACTTAACTACAGGTAAACCGTCCAAAACGCGCATGGCAAACACCGAAGACAACATCGCTTTTTTGTTCAAAGCACTGGCAGATAGAACACGTTTGCGACTGATCAATCTCATCGGCGAAGACGAGGTTTGCGTGTGCTTCTTTGTCGAAGTTTTAAAGATAAATCAACCCAAGATTTCGCGACATCTCGCTTACTTGAAACGCGCGGGAGTGGTGTCCGCGCGACGCGACGGTAAATGGATTCACTATCGCATCACTGAACCGCGCGACCCGCACGCTGCCAGAATTTTCCGCGAAGTGAGGACCTGGCTGGCCGGCCATCCGGTCATGCAAAATGATCGTTCTCGCTTGCAGAAGATCTGTTGCGCTCCCAGGCTTCCCGTACAACTACAGAGAGCTCCACGTCCCGCCAGCATGACGGCCTGAACCAGGAAGGAATCAAAGAAATGGCTACCGCAATTGAGCCCGTACTGCGCAAACAATTAGTCGATCGGCGCGAGAAGTTAGAGGCGGCAGCGCACGGTTTTCATCGCCCAGCCGAGTTAACTCGCCTGCTTCATGAAGTGGACGACGCCTTGCAGCGCATGGACGTCGGCGTTTACGGCTTGTGTGAGGTCTGTCATGACTCAGTCGAAACTGAAAGGTTGATCGCGGATCCGTTAACGCGTTTTTGCATAGATCACCTAACGGCAAAAGAACAGCGCGCGCTGGAAGAGGATCTTGAGTTAGCTGCGCAGATTCAGGCGGGATTATTGCCGCTGGCGTACAAGAGTATTGACGGGTGGGAAGTTGCTTATCATTACCAACCGGCGGGCGCGGTCAGTGGTGATTATTGCGATCTGATCAACGGCGACGACAGTTCGTGGATGTTCGTTGTCGGTGACGTGTCGGGCAAAGGTGTCGCTGCTTCGATGCTGATGGCCCACCTTCAGGCAATGTTTCGCACACTGATCTCGCTTAATCTACCGCTCGAGCAAATGGTGGCACGCGCCAGTCGCGTCTTCTGCGAGAGCACGCTGCCGACGCAATATGCAACGCTGGTTTGCGGCAAGGTTGGCAAAAACGGTGAAGTCGAAGTTTGCAACGCTGGTCATCCGCCACCGCTGTTAGTTCAGAACGGCAGTGTGCGCGCCCTCGCTGCTACAGGTTTGCCGGTCGGTGTTTTCTGTAGCGAGAGTTTTTCTGTCAATAAATTTCAGATGAATGTTGGCGACTCGCTTTTTCTTTACACCGACGGATTCTCTGAACTTGCTGATGGCAACGGCAGCGAGTTTGGAGTTGAGCGTCTTTCGCGGCTGATGGAAGGAAACGGAAAACTCGCCCCGCGCGCGTTGATTGATTTGAGCATTCGCGAGCTCCGGGCGTTTGGGGAAGGCCGCGCGCCAACCGATGACCTGACGCTGATGGCGATCGGCAGAACAAAGTAATTTCGTTTAGGTCATTTACGTGTCAACAGCTAGACGCGGAGATTTCGTGAAAGAAAAACCCGGCAGCGCGCAGGCTGCCGGGTTTCAGCATCGCGGCGCGAGAGTTGGTTATTTGTGCCCGAACCGTTGCCGGTACTCACCGGAACGTAAGAACGCCTTAACCATTTCGGCATTGATGAAGTTGCCATTGAACCGATTGAGTTTTTCCAGCCAGAAGTTATACCCCTGCATATCGCCATCCGGAGCGTCATCAGGATTGCGGCGCAGGTAGCCGAAGTACTGCATCAGCACGAACGCTCGGTTGAACTCCTTATCCTGGAAAGCTCTGTTATCGACAATCTGACGGAGAGCCTGGGCCCGCGACAGAGTGCCATTATCGAGGCCGGCAACCAGAGCATTTCGCTCGGCTGCAGCCAGCGTGATGCCGGCCTGAGCGAGCAGTGCGTCAACAAACTGCGCGTTGGTCATCGTGCCAAAGGCGGCCACGAACGACGGGTGACGTACCCAATCGGCGATGAACGCCTGCTTGTTGGCCTCGAGTTTTTGCTGCCAGGCATCGGCGCCGACCACAACACCTTCACCCACAGTTTTCGTATCGGCAAGGAACTCCGCAAGACGCGGCATCCGCCCGAAGCTTGCGACGAAGAGCCGATGAACGAGGAAGCCCGTGTTTTGGAATTCAATTGACAAGAAGAACGCCGCACTCGTGTTGATACGCGCTACCTCGCGACACTGCGCATCAGAGCCGCATTGTGTAATGTTCCTGGTCCAGAAATCACGTCCTGAATCATCCGCGTCGCGATTCAAGAAGTCGTCGTAGTGCGCATCGACGAAGTCGCGCGCGTCATCATCATTGCCCTGGACCACGATCGCGGCTGCATCGAGCGTACCGTCCGTCCGGAGTTGGCCCACGACTTTAACGCGTGAACCGACGGCGATGATCTTGTCTCTCGGCGCAAAGCGGGTCGCAGCAGTCGTGTGCACGATGAGGCCGCTGATGCGATAGTCGCCGATCAGACCTGAGGCGGGCGTGCTTTCAACCGTGCCGAACAACTCGAAGAAGTTAAGGCGACGGCCGGTGTTGTCGCTCCGCTTAACTTGAATCAGCCGCGCGTCAATCGAGCCGTCCGAACGTAGTGTGCCGGCTACTCGTACGAATGAGCCGACGATGAGCGGCCGATGGCCAGTCAAGATCGGAGTGCCGGAAGCGACGTGAATAGTGCGCCCGCTGACGACCCAATCACCCACGAATCCTGCGGTGTTCGGCAGCACTTCAACCGTTCCAAACAAGGCCAGGAAGGGTACGAGCGGGTGATCATCGTCGGCGTGCTCGACCTCCACTGACAACGCATCAATTGTATTGTCCGTGCGCAGTGTCCCTTCAATCTCGACGAACGTGCCAACAGCAATAGCGCCAGTGTTTGGCCTAATTCGCGTCGCCGACGAGACATGCACAATCCTACCACTCACAATCCAATCGCCAACCAGGTTAGGGGTATTAGGAAGCTGTTCAACTGTGCCTTCGAGTTCCAGGGTCGGCACAAGATGCTCATCTCCGGCGCTGCGCTCGACTTCGATCCGCGCAGCAGCAACCGAGCCGTCCGTGCGCAGCGTGCCCCTCACCTCGACGAACGCGCCAACGGCCACAAGCCCTTCCTCCTGATCTATGCGAGTCGAAGTCGTGACGTGAACTGTCCGGCCGTTAACGATCCAGTCGCCGATAAAACCTGTGGTGTTCGGCAGGCTATTGATCACGCCGTGAAACTCGAACTCGTTTGCATCCTCCTCCGACTCAATCTTCACGGCATCAACCGATCCGTTTGTGCGCACCGTGCCTTTGACTTCGACGATTGTGCCAATTGTGATTGGCCCCTCATCGCTGTCTATCTGCGTAAGCGGTGTTACGTGGACGATGCGACCACCGACTGTCCAGTCGCCGGTTAGATCGGGCGTATTCGGAAGCGTTTGCACCGTGCCTGTGAACTCGAAGAACGGCGGGTGTTCGTTACTTTCCGTCTCCACTTTCGTGGCATCAATGGTGCCGTCAGGCCTGAGTGTGCCGACGACCTTGACAAAGACTCCGAGGGCAAGCGGCGCTTCGTCCTGCCGAATGATAGTCGCTGAAGTTACGTGAACGATGCGACCCGCGACCGTCCAATCACCGATGAATCCGGTAGTCGAAGGAAGTTGTTCAACCCTCCCGCGAAACTCAAAGTTGTTTGCGACATCATCCTTAACCTCGATCTCGGTCGCGTTGACTGAGCCGTCCATCTGGAGGACGCCCTCGACCTCGACAATCTTGCCGACGGCAGGACTACCGTTCTCTTGCTCGATGCGCGTGGCCGAGGTCACATGGAGGGTCCGTCCTGCCACAATCCAGTCACCTATGAATCCCTGGGTGTTGGGTAAACTTGAGACGATACCCGTAAACTCAAAATCGTCCTCGCCATCCTCGGCATGAACTACCGGTATTGCGCACAGTGCAGCAACCAGAAGAAGCGCAAGGCAAGCGGAACTGAATTGTCTTAAATTGGTGATGAATAACATAACTTCCTCCCGGATCTGACGTTGTCAGAAGATGTATGTGCTTGCGAATGGTACGACGGAAAGAGCGTTCGCCCTCTTGGCAAGAATTGAACCGTTCGTCGGCAGGGGACCAGCCGGGCTAGTGTCTCTTACTGCGTAGACTCAGTGCGCACTAAAGTCACGTGCGCGTTCCAGGGATGAACCAAGGGGCGAGAACTTCTTTCCGACAAATGATGTATGCTTCAGTATCGCTCGCTTACACCGTCGCGTCAATACCAGCCGTGGGGATCTGGTCTTTCGCGTCCAGGATAAAGCCTGGCATTGACCAACGACTGTCAGAAAGATAATCCGCAGCGCTTAAGTGAGACATTGGCGTCAGGCAACCTTGACAATCAGGGTTCGCTGTTTAGAATGAATTTCTTACATCTTCGCGGAGATGTGGCCGAGTGGCTGAAGGCGGCGGTTTGCTAAACCGTTAAGGGTCAAAAGCCCTTCACAGGTTCGAATCCTGTCATCTCCGCCAGAAAAACAGAGGTCAGAAGTCAGCGGTCAGAGGTCAGTGAGAAGCGTTCGAGTTCTTTTTTGAACTGACCTCTGACTCCTGATTTCTGACCTCAAATAGTTAACTGACGATCTCTGACCGCTGATCTCTGACTTCTGACTTCTGACCTCTGCTTCTTATGTCTGTTCGCGTTCGTTTCGCTCCATCTCCAACCGGGTACCTGCACATCGGCGCGGCGCGCTCAGCGCTGTTCAACTGGCTCTACGCAAAAAAAACCGGCGGGCAGTTTCTGCTGCGCATTGAAGACACCGATTTGCAGCGTTCGACCGAAGAATCGACGCGTTCAATCATCGACGGCCTCGAATGGCTGGGATTGTCTTACGATGAAGAATTAGTTTTTCAATCAGCGAACGCCGATAAGCATCGCGCCGCGGCCAACAAACTGGTGGCAGAAGGAAAGGCGTATCGCGACTTTACGCCGAGAGCCGAGCGTAACGACGCGACTGTGAAACAAGGCATCGCCGATCGCGCGCGCGCGCACGCCGCGGAAGGTGTGGACCACCGCAGTAATCCCTTTCGGGATTTGGCCGCCAATGAGTCAGACAAGCGCGCCGCAGCAGGCGAACCTTTTGCCGTGCGTCTGAAAATTGCGCGCGACGGCAAGACCCACTTTGACGACATTGTTTATGGGCCACAAGAACGCGATTATTCTGAAATTGAAGATTTAGTGTTGCTCAGATCTGACGGCCATCCGCTTTACAACCTTTCAGTAGTAATCGACGACATCGAGATGGGCATCACGTATGTGATCCGCGGCCAGGACCACCTGACCAACACTCACAAGCAAGTTCTGCTTTACGAAGCGCTGGGCTTGCCTCTGCCACACTTTGCGCATTTGCCCTTAATCCTGGCGCCGAACAAGGGAAAACTTTCGAAACGAAAACACGGCGAAGTGGTTTCGTTAACTACATATCGCGACCGTGGTTTTGTGCCGGCAGCGTTCCGCAACTTTCTGGCGTTGCTGGGATGGGCCCCGGCGGATGGCAAGGAAGTTTTGTCTGTCGACGAATTGATCAAGGAATTTTCGCTGGAACACATTCACCGCTCACCGGCAATCTTCAATTTTCAGGAAAACGATCCGCGCCACTGGACCGACGAGAAAGCATTGTGGATGAATGCGGAGTACGTTCGCACGATGCCGGTGGCTGATTTGCTGCCGATGGTGAAAGAGGAATTGCGCGCGAACAAACTGTGGCGCGAAGAATATGAGGAAGACGATCGCGATTGGTTTACAAGGGCCGTTGAGTTAATTCGGCAACGCTTTTTCACGCTAAGAGATTTCTCCGGCCAGGGTCGCGCCTTTTTCTCCGATGACTTTGACTTCGATGAAGTGGCGATTAACAAGAACCTTCGGAAAGAACCCAGACTTAAAGAACTCCTGCCGGCGCTTGCCGATCGTCTGGAAAAATTGGATCCGTTCACGCACGACAGTGCCGAAGCTGCGCTTCGTAGTTTTGCTGACGAAAGCGGTGTGAAAGCAGGTCTGCTAATCAATGGTTCGCGAACCATGTTGACCGGTCAGGCGGTCGGACCTTCAATGTTTGAAGTTTTCGCACTTCTCGGGCAAAAGCGTTCTGTTGAAAGACTCCGCAGTGGAGTACCATGGTTCGACGCAATGAACGCGCTGGGTGATGTGTAATTTGCGAGTTGGCTGTAACTGATAATCTACGAAATAAGATTTTTATTAACAGGAGCACTTATGAAACTTCGTCTCATAATCGTTAGCGGTTTAGTTTTGACCCTTGCAACCTCCGCAGCGCTGGCCCAGAACACAAATTCCTCTCCTACGATTCGTCCGCGCACCACCGGCACACCGGCTCCGACCAGGACTCCCGCGCGCCAAACCACCGATGTGCAGCAACCGGCGTCTACTGCGCCGGCTGCTCGTCGCACGGAAGTGAAACCGAAAATTAGTGGAAGCGAAACGCCCGGCTCGCAGAGTGTCATCGCCGCATTCAACGCGCTGGTGAATGGCATTCGCCACGCTGATGCGAAAGCGGTGGCGAACGTTTATCTGAATTCTCCTCGCCTGATTTTGTTTAATAACAACGGGACAGTAACCCGCGGTTGGGATCAAATGCGGAAAAACCGCGAGAGTTCTTACGCCGACGTGAAAGACGTCAAACTGGACGTCCGCGATGTCTCGATCACCATGTTGGGCCGCGACGGCGCAATAGTGACTTGTCTTTGGACGCAGTCGCAAAGCTACAAAGGAACTCCGGAAACGGCGACGGGCCGAATGACTTTGGTTTTCAAGCGAGTAGGAAAAGATTGGAAAGCCATTCATCTGCATACTTCTCCCGATAAACCTGAACCAGCGCGCGTGTTGCCTTCGGAACAAGTCCCGGGAACCACACCGCCAGTTACGTCTAATCCTTAGCTTTTTCCTTGTCCTGCAACTTTTCCTAGAGGTCCGGCAACCAAACGGACGTGCTTTAGGCATTCATTTTTTCGCATGACGTGCTAATTCATCCACACATTCCTATACGTGACATTTGGTGGCTGGCAGCCGGAGGCGGCGCAAGCTACGGCGCTCGCTACGTAAGGCTGAAGGTGCAAATGGTCCGCGGCGGAGCGCGGCGCGCTCCAGCGATAGATCCGACTGACAATTTACTTCGCCTGCAAACACTTCACGGCTACAACGCACACTCGCTAGTAAGCATCGCGCCCGGCGCGGCGACCTGGTCCATGCCTGGCATAGATGGCGCAATAATCTACGGCGAATTCGGACGCGTGTGGCTTGCCGCGGGCGACCCGCTGGCCCACAAGGATGACATCAAACTACTAGTCATCGGCTTCATGGCGGCAGCCTCGAAAGCAAAGCGGATTGCTGCCTTCGTACCTGCTACCGATCGCTTTGCAAGCGAAGCAATTACACTTGGCTTAACTGCAATCAAGATTGGCGCCGCACCGTATTTTGATTTGCAGAAGTGGGAGCCGCGCGGAAATGCGGCCAAGCACATGCGCGCGGGCGTCAACAAAGCAGTACGCGAGGGCGTGAGTGTGGAGTTGGTGGGAAACTTTGACTTTGCGTTCAGAAAAGAAATTGCAGATCTTTGTTTGCAGTGGCTAAAGTCGCGTCGCGCGGCGGCAAGCTTTGGCTGGTTGCTGGCACTTGATCCTTTTGCCAGCGCCGAGCGAAAGAAATTATTTATCGCACGCGACAGCAACTCACGACTGGTGGGTCTGATTGCAGCCAGTCCCATTCCCGCTCGCGATGGCTGGTATTTGGAAGATGTCTTGCGCGCACCAGACGCTCCCACAGGCACAGCCGACTTGCTGGTCACAGAAGCACTGAGACATCTCAAAGAATCGGGCGCGACGATGGCCACATTGGGAACCGCACCACTTGCTGAGGACGGCGACGACGATATTTCAACTCACGATCATCCGGTCATCGAACGCGCCTTGCGTTCGGCAGCAAAACCATTGAAAACGTTTTATAGCTTTGAAGGCCTGCGACGATTCAAGGGAAAATTTGTGCCAAGTTGGTGGGAAAGTGAGTATGCGTTAGTGCAACATGGTGTGCTGGTGCCGAGCCGCGTGGCCCATGCGCTGCTGCGTGCGATTGTTCCCGGTGGTCTAAAACAATTCCTTGCCAGACAAACGATCCGTTCAATTAGAAAATAGCCTTTTCCGGCTGGTCCTACTGATCCCAATAAGACGGACCAGGGCAATCCCGCCCAGGACCGACAAAAACGGAAACACTTCTACAACGTAGCGCGGCTCGGGGTTTTCCAACGTAGCGAAGAAGCCGATTCGGAAGAAGATCATGAGCGCGGCCAGTAGCAACCAGCGCCGTGCCTCGAACAAGCCGGAACTCCACAAGAACCATCCGCCCGCTACCCCAAGCAGCGTGTAAACAAAAGTCAGTCCGGCAAAAAGCGGCAACCAGTATTGTTGATGAATGTCGTAATCAAGATCACTCAGTGGCAGCAACTCGCCTTCGAACGGATAGTATTGCGAATGAGTATCAAACCACAGCGACAACCCACGCTTGAACGGCAGCCAGAGAAAGTAGCGGAGCGGATGGCGCGCTTTGCGTTCAGCCGCGAGCTGCGCAAAACCCGCATCGATTTCCGGTGTCATCTCAACAGCTTGAGTTGAAGCCTGATTAGCGCTCGAGTTTTCATCAGCCTGATCATTCCCGTCCGCTTCATCGTTGGCATTTGAATTCTCCTCGTCGTTCTGATTACCAGAGTCCGCTTCGTCACTGTTGTCATTCGCGTTGTCATTCGCGTTGTCATTCGCGTTGGCGTTGCTTTGTTCGTCCGCTTCCGCTTGATTGTCCGGGAGCGATGGCGATGCTTGCGATTGCGCATTGCCGGTGTCCTGCGATTGTTCATCGAGCGGATGGTTGTACTTATCGAGCAATGCGGCTACGCGCTGTTTCTCTTCGGCGGAATCAAAAGCGCGATCCGGTATGTCAGCGACTTTGATTGGGGATTCGTCGAGTGCCCAGAGCACTGGCCCAATGTAGCGCCCGTCGTCGATCCAGGTGCGCAGCCAGGCCAGATATCCGCGCGGGACAAACTCACCGGGCATTTCAGCATGCGCCGGCGCGAGTGGCTGAAACAGGTGAAACACGCGATGGTTGCGAATGGTCCAGGGAACCAGCACCAGGCAGAAGGCGAGCGAAAACACGACCCCAAGAAATAAAGCCCGGGCAAATCTAAAAAGGAAGTCTTTCCTGGGCCGCGATTCTCGCGCGTGGCTCGAACGCAACAGCGTCGTGGCGACCAGCGTGACGCCTATTGCGGCGGCGAAGAGTCCGCTGTCCGGCCGAAATAAAACGGCGAGTCCGGAAATGATCCCAGTCGCGACCCACCACAGCACCGCGCGCCTTTGGTCCATGGCCTGAAATGCCAGTGTCGCCGTCACGCACATCGCAATTGCAAAGAAAATTGTAGGCGTCTCGGTCAGGATGGTCGCGACGTAAATCGTGCTGAAGGGGCAGGCGGCCGCAAGTGCGAGCGCGGCAATAGCGCTTCGGCGCTTTAGTTCTTCATCCGGCTCCCAGTAAAACGCCAACAACGCGATCAAGCCACATGACGCCGTATCGATCAGCGCCTGCGCGATGCGCACAGCAGTGTTATCGCCATGTCCAAAGATTGCATAGATACCGGCGAGAAAAAGCGGATAACCAGGCAGGCGGATTAGCGATGGATCAAAAGGCGCTTCCCTAGCATGCGAATAGATATGCTGTTCAAGGATATTGCGCGCAATCTGCGCATAGACCTTGCCATCAAACGGGGCATCGTTGGGCAGAAAGCGCGCGACTACAACGCGAAAGCAAAACGCCGCCGTCAACAGCAGCGCAAAGGTGAGCATTCCATTCCGCTTGTTCGACATTGCAGATTTAGGCTCAAGACTGCGCTTCAGCAGTCGCCTTACGTTCGAGTTTGCCCCAGCCCACCGTCCTGCCGCGCGTGGCGATCGTGACGGATTTGATCATGACGTAGTACATCACCTGCCGGTAACAAAACCGCTGGAGAAACAACCACCAAAGTAAACGCCACTGCTCTTTCTTTTCTAAAATGAAAGCGAAGCACGCTGCCAGCCAGTCGATTGCCAGAAACAGCGCATAGTAGAAAAGCACCTGACGCAGGTTAGTGAACGAATAGCCTTTCGGTTGCTGCAGCCAATCGAGTCCGGCGGAAATCAAAGTGTAGCCGAGCATCAGGTCCATCACCGGCGAAATTAGTGGAAACAAAATCTGAAAAATCCAAACGTTCGGCAAGGCAACGAAGCCGAGCGTGCCGTAACGAGGACGAAAAAGCGCATCGAGATGTTTGCGCATGCATTGCAATGTTCCAAAGGCCCAGCGAAATCGCTGCCGCGCCAGCGAACGCAAGCGGTCAGGCGCTTCGGTCCAGGCTATCGCGTTTTCTTCGTAACCGATGTTGTATCCCAGGCGGCGAATCCTCAGTGTCAGGTCCTGGTCCTCGGCAAGCGTGTCGCCGGGAAAACCGCCGGCCTGTTCCAGCAAATCGCGCCGCCAGGCGCCGACTGCACCCGGCACAACCGTAATGCAGTTCAAACTGGCAAACGCGCGCCGGTCCATGTTTTGTGAAGTGATGTATTCCAGCGCCTGCCAGCGCGTCACGAGGTTGATGCGGTTGCCAACTTTTGCATTGCCGGCGACGGCGCCTATCTTCGGATCGTGAAAGCGATGCGCCAGGGTCGCCAGCGTCTGCGGCGCGAAGAGCGTGTCGGCATCAAGCGCAATCACCACGTCACCGCTTGCATGTTTCAAACCAAAATTCAAAGCGGTGGCTTTTCCGCCATTGGGAACTGAAAAAAGTCTGACACGTTGGTTGGCGGAAAAACTTTCCTTAACAACTTCGGTTGTCCGGTCTTTGGAACCATCGTCAACGACAAT
>DATNOG010000079.1:0-2997 GCA_035601415.1 Pyrinomonadaceae bacterium
GCCTGGACCGAAACAAGTTGCCACTTTTCGTTTCGCAATGAATAGACGTGCATGACCTTGTAGTGACCGCTGTAATCGTGTCCCTTATAGAACCATCGTGCTGAGTCTTTGCCGGTTAGAACAGCTGCGTCGCCCCAAACATGCACGTTGACGTTTTCACGACTCAGATGTTCGACCTTCACCTCTCCCGACGTGACGTCATCAATAAATTGCTCCTTGCCATCTCCTTCAAACGGATAAGCAAAGTAAAAATCGTCGGCCATTATTTGGCCCAGCGCGTCGCCGTCACCGCGAACGAGCGCCTTCGCCCATTCGTCCGTCATCTGTAACAGCAACTCTTCGGTTTCGGCTTTTGAGAGTGAGTGTGATTCGTCTGACATTGGGGTTACTCCTACTTATCGGAGTTTGCGCAATGCTTCTACGCCAGAATCAAATGGCAGTCAACTATCAACGAGCGCTTTCTGGAGTACCTGAAAAAGAGAGTCCGCCGCGGTCTCGCCACTGCGAATGCAATCGGGTATGCCAACTCCTGAATAAGCATTGCCCGCTAACGCCAGGCCCGGCAAGGCGGCCACGCGTTCTGCAATTTTGTTCACTCGCGCGGTGTGTCCGATTTCATATTGCGGCATTGACTGTCGCCACCTGGAAATCTCGCTGAACAGTGGCGCACTCTCAATTCCCAGCAACTCGCGCAGGTCCCCGCAGACGCGGGCCAGCATTTCTGTTTCATCGAGTTCAACCAGTTCGGGCTGTAATGCACCGCCAACAAACCCGCGCAGCAGAGCGCAATCCACCGGAGCCCGCCCGGCAAATTTCACGCTGCTGAACGTGCAGGCGATAAGCGAACGCTTTTCAATGAAGGGAACAACAAAGCCAAATCCATTCAGCGGATGAGGTATGTCTGCACTGCGATAGGCGAGGTTGACGGTTGCGGTTGATTCATAAGGAATTTGGTTAAGTGCGGCAGCAATTAGCACGTCAGTTTCAACCAGCAACGAGGCGGCCCGGTACGCTGGGACGGCCAGGCAAACTGCGTCGACAGTGATCGCGGTACCATGTTCCGAACGCACCTGCCATTGCATGGATGTTCGATCCAAATCAACGGATGTGACTCGCGTCCGCAGCGCGATACCGATGGTTGCAAGTTTTGCTGCCAGTCGATCGACCAGCACTTGCATGCCGCGATCAAACGACGCGAACAAACTGTACCGGGCCCCTTGTGCCTGTGATAGACCGTCCGCGTGGTTCATATCACGGTTTTCCTTGTTTAGCCCGCGAATGATGCTGCGGTGCTTGCGCTCCAATTCAATAAAGCGCGGCATTGTTGCTTGCAGGCTAAGCTTTTCCGGATCGGCAGTGTAGATGCCGCCAACCATCGGTTGGGCCACGCGCTCAAGCGCCTCGCGTCCCAGTCGCCGGCGAACAAACTGTCCCAGACTCTCATCTGTCGTGACGTTTGTTTTCAGCCGTGGCAAAAAAAGATCTAGCGCCATTCTCGCTTTGCCCGGCCAACTCAGTATTTCGCTTTTGATAAAAGGCCGGAACAGTGCCGGCGCGATTAAATGAAAGCCTTCCGGAACAGGAATCAGGCGCGTGCCGCGAACAATAAAACTGCGCCGATGCTCTTCATTCGTTGGCAGTAGTTGGGATTCAAGACCCAGGCGTCGCGCGAGTTCAATAGCTTCCGGCTTTTCGGTGATGAAAGAATCCGGACCGCGCTCCAGAAGAAAACCGTCGCGCTCGTCGGTCTTAATGATGCCACCCAGTCGCGATCCCGATTCGAAGATCAATATTTCGAGCGGTTCGTTGGATTCGGTACTTCGTTCCAGCAGCCGCTGCGCGGCTGCAAGTCCGGCGATGCCGGCGCCAATGATGGCAACGCGTTTCATCTTAGGTGGCATAGACTTTAGTCTGTGTCTGCCAGCATGGTACAGACTGAAGTCTATGCCACTGCGCGTTAGTAGCACAGACTTTAGACAGTGTTGGCGAGCGCAGCCACAGACTAAAGTCTATGCCACTCTTTCAAACTAAAGCGCAGCATTCTGCATGGCAGTTATCGTTACGGGCTCCCATTGTGCCCAGAAATCGGCGAGGCGTTTGCGGCTCAATGCGTTCCATGATCAGCTCGCGAACCATTTCTATAAACAGCGGATGGGTGCCGGCAGTGGCAGCGCGAACCATATTCAGCCCAAGCTCGCGACAAAGCGCCATAGCTTCTGTGTCGAGATCATAGATAATCTCCATGTGGTCCGAGACAAAGCCGATGGGAGCGAGAACCACATCGGTGGTTCCAGCCGCAGGTAGTTCGCGCAAGTAGTCGCAAACATCAGGACCAAGCCATGGTTGTGCAGGTGAGCCGCTGCGACTTTGAAAGACGAGCCGCCATTGCTCGATGCCGATTGCGTCCGCGACGAGGCGACTTGTCTCGCCAAGCTGCGCTTCGTAATCACAGTATTTCGCCATTGACATCGGAATGCTGTGGGCGGTGAAGATTAAATACGCGCCGGTTCGACGCGCCGCCGGAATTTTCTGCAGGGCCGCGCGCACATTCTCCACATTCGCTTCGATGAATAATGGATGATTGTAAAACGCGCGAATCTTTTCCACGCGTGGCGCGTCGTTGCCGGCATTATTGCGCGCTTCGGCAATATTTTCCAGATACTGGCGGCAACTCGAATACGAGCTGTAAGCCGAGGTCACGAAAGCCAGCGCGTTTTGAATTCCGTCGACACGCATTTTCCTGAGCATGTCGGTGAGCAGCGGATGCCAGTTGCGGTTGCCAAAATAGATTGGAAGGTTTGGACCACTTGCCTCCAACTTGTTTCTCAGCGCGGCAATTAGTTGGCGATTTTGTTCATTGATGGGACTGACGCCGCCGAAGAGTTCGTAGTGTTTTGCGACTTGAAGCATGCGCTCGCGCGGGACGTTTCTACCGCGCAGCACGTTTTCGAGGAAGGGAATTACGTCGTCCATTCCTTCAGGCCCGCCAAAGGAAAC
>DATNOG010000080.1:0-10026 GCA_035601415.1 Pyrinomonadaceae bacterium
TTCACGCCAAAGCTGGCGCCAGTCTGTTCGCCCAGTTTATTTTTAGTCTTCGGCGTCTCCACCACATTGTTTGTGCCTTCGGGCTGCTGCTCAGTGCGCACGTACATCTGACCGCTATCAACGACGACATGGACGTTAGTCTTCTTGCCATCATCTTCGCTGGCATTGTCGCGGATAATGATGGTGCTGTTGGGTCGGACGACCAACGTGGACCCGTCAGCCATGCCGACGCGCGCGCGGCCACTCGCCAGCGTTTGCACCGTGTCACCCGGATAGAGTTCGGTATCGCTGCCCGGCGTAACGGTCTCGCGGGTCGCGGCGCGGATGACTCGCACCTCTCCCTCAAACGAAATGAAGCGCGCGCCGGCGGGGAGTCTTGTGCCCGTGCCCACATTTCTGAGCGGATTGCCATACTTCCAGACGTAAAGCGCGCCTCCGCCGGCCAGCCCGCAGAGAGCAACGCTAAGGATGATGAGGTAGACGATGCGCTTCTGGACTACCCACCAATCAAACACAAAACGACGGGATTTAGTGGCCATGCTTCTGGGCTATTTAGAACTTCGGGGCAACTGCAAACGTGACGCGCGCTGACGGCTGCATCCGTTTCGCCAGTAATTCACCGGCGACGCGCAAAAGGTGTGAAGAAGTCGGGCGGAGTCAGCGGCAAATCCTTCATTACCAAGCCTCTGACCGTCATTTGGAATTTAACACAGCGGGGAGAAGCGGTTCAACAGCAGTTTTGCTTGCTGCTATCAAGGAGCGCTTACTGACGGGTTTGCTCGCCTTCTTTCTCAACTTAGTCATCTTCGAAAGGAGAGTCGAAATCTTCGGGCAGGTCGACTTCGATATTCGTGTCCGCATGCTTGGCCCAGACGAGGGAGGCGGCCACGGAACTGAGCAGCACCACGGCGACGAAGACGAGTGAAATCCAGATAGGAATGTTGATGTGGACAGCCACAATCAGCATCTTCGCGCCGATGAAGGTCAACACGATCGCCAGGCCGATCTTTAAGTAGTGAAACTTTTCCACCACCCCGGCGAGCAGGAAATACATTGAGCGCAAACCAAGAATCGCGAAGACGTTTGAGGTGTAAACGATAAAGGCGTTGGTGGTGATCGCAAAGATGGCGGGAATCGAATCCACCGCAAAGACCAGATCGGCGACTTCAACAATCACCAGCACCAACAGCAGCAGCGTGCCTGCCAGCTTTCCGTTCTTCCTGGTGAAAAATCTCTTTTCATCGTAACTCCGCTCGATTGGAAAAATGCGCGTCGCCAGTCGCACCAACGCGTTGTCTTCGGGTTGGAAGTCGTTATTTTCCTGCGTGAACATTTTGATGCCGGTGTAAACGAGGAAGGCGCCGAAGATGTAGATGATCCAGTGGAAGCGATTGATGAGGCTGGCGCCGATGAAGATCATTGTCAGGCGCATGACCAATGCGCCCAGCACGCCCCAGAAGAGCACGCGGTGTTGATACTTTGAAGGGACCTTGAAATACGAAAAGATCAGCAGGAAGACAAACAGGTTATCAACCGACAGCGATAGCTCGATCAGGTAGCCGGTGACAAACTCGAGCCCGCGCGACGTGCCCTGGAAATAAAAGACGATGCCGGCAAAGACCATTGCCAGCGTGATCCAGATTCCGCTCCAGACGGCGGCTTCGCGATATTTGATGGCGTGGGCGCGGCGGTTGAAGAGTCCCAGATCCAGACTCAGCATGAAGAGGATGAATAAAGCGAATCCGATCCATAAGCCCGCCGTGCTACTAATCGAGTTCATTGAGAAGAGAAAATAGCACGGCAGGAGTGACAAGTGACAAGTGACAGGGGACGAGTGACCGTGCCCATGTCTGCTGTCAATTACCTTGTCACTTGTCACTCGTCACTTGTCACGCCCCTGGCACCCGTATTTGCAGCGCCGCCGCGCGTCCTTTACAATCCGCCATTTGCAGGTGAGGTAGAACTAATGCTCAAACAGCTATCGCGGATGGAACGCACTCGCGGCATCATCATTGTCGGCTTTGCATTGTTAATGGCCGTTAGTCTGATTGTCTTTTACGCGCCGGGAAGGAATTCAAGTAACCTTGAACCTTCCAAAAACACTGAAGTGATCGCCAAAGTAAATGGCGACGAAATAACGGTGGCCCAGGTGGCGCAGCTCAAAGAAAACTACACCCAGATGTTTGGCGGCCGCATTAGTTTGGCGCAATTGGGCGGCAACAAACGGTTCCTCGATGGCCTGATACGCGATCGGGTAGTAGCGCAAGAGGCCGCCCGGCTCGGCCTCGCGGCCAGCGATGCTGAAGTCGCTGACAAGATTCGCAAACAGTTTTCCGATGCGTCTGGTCAATTCGTCGGCCTTGATCGATATAAGGAATCTGTGACTGCGCGTTATGGCAGTCTGGAATTGTTCGAGCGAAACGTGCGTGACGAAATTGCGCTGGACAAACTAAAAGCCTTTGTCACTGCCGCAGTCAGAGTGTCGGACGAAGAAGTCCAGGAAGACTACAAGCGCAAGAAGACGGATTTCGACGTCAGCTACATTGTAGTTTCTCCGGAAAAGCTTGCCGACAAGATCCAGCCTTCAGAGGAAGAGCTCAAGAATTATTACGAGCAGCATAAAACCGACTATCGCTACCTCGAGCCGCAAAAAAAGATTCGTTACCTTTACATCGCTCAGGAAAAGGCGGGGGCCAAGGTCGCAATCTCTGATAAGGACTTGCGTGATGAATTTGACAAGCTGCCGCCGCAAGCCAAGGAGGCCGGCATCAAGGTGCAGCAGATAGTTTTGAAGGTTGCGCGCAAAGATCTTGACGCGCAGGTCGAACAAAAAGCGAAGGATCTGATTGCCAAAGCTCGGGCCGCAAGTCCCGAAACCAGCGAGAAGGTTTTTGCCGATCTGGCACGCGGCAATTCGGAAGATGCTGCTACCGCGAAGAGCGGCGGCTATCTTGCTCGTGCCTACAAGAAGAACCCCAACAAGGTTGACGGCCTTTACGATCGCACGGTTGATATGCAGCCCGGCGACATTTCGGACATTCCCATTAAGTACGCTGGTAATTGGTACATTCTGCGGCGTGGCGACCCAGTCCCGAAAACTTTTGAGGAAGCAAAAGCCGACCTGCTCGCTTCGCTGCGTAATCGTAGGGGCTATGCAGTCGCGGCGAAACTCGCCGAGCGTGCTCAGAATCGGCTGAAGGAAACGAAGGATGTGCAGAAAGTTGCGCAGGAACTCGCGGCCGAAGCAAACATGAAACCGGCGGAGATGGTTAAGGAAACACCTTTCATCAAACCCGGCGACGACGTTCCCGACATTGGCAGCAGCCAGCAGTTTGAAGCAGCCGTTGCTCCTTTGAACAATCCGGGCGATGTCGGAGATCGGACAGGGGTCAAAGGCGGCTTCGCCGTTCCGATGCTGGTCGAAAAGCGAGAACCACGTATCCCTGATTTTGATGAAGTCAAAACCAAAGTCGCGCAAGCTTTGAAGCAGGAACGGGCCAAACAGCAACTTGAGCAGAAGGCAAACGAACTCGCTTCATCTTTGAACTCGGCCGCGGATGTGCAAGCTGCCGGCGAAAAGGCGGGATTCGAAGTTGCTTCTGACAGCGGCTACAAGCTCGGCTCACCTCTAGGAAAGGCGGGCACGAGCCCAGCGCTGGACGAAGCCGTTTATGCCTTGAAGACAGGCGGGGTAACAAAGACACCGGTGAAAGTTGGCGACAACCTTGTGATTGTTGGCGTCAAGGTGCGGACCGAAGCCGACCTCGCCGATTTCGCCAAACAGCGCGAGCAGTTAACTCAAACAATGCTTGGCGCACGGCAAAACCAGGTGTTCGATGACTATGTTGCGGCGGTTACCCAGCGGATGAAGCAGGCGGGAAAGATTAAGATCTATATCGAGGTACTGAACGGCATGGAAGAGGATGAACCGGTGGCAGCGCCGCCGCCGCGGCCGCAACTTCCAATTCGCACGAAGTAGTGGTCAAACGAAGTGAAGAGTGAAAAGTGAAAAGTACTGAGAGTTGAGGCTAGCCGGGAATAAAAAGCGCCGCGAGGGTCACTTTTCACTCTTCACTGTTCACTTCTCCTAGTACCCCCTAATCAACGGCGTCACCTGCGACTGTGCGACAGCGGTGCGTAGTTGTAATTCATTGCCTTGCGTTGTGACCTTGAGATTGTTCAAAGCGCTTCGGGCCAGCGTGCCTTTCACGGCTGACAATCGATTGATGAAAATTGCGCCAAACTGTTTCAAGCCCTCTACCGTGTCGCTGAGGTTGCGCGCCGAATCCGTATCAACGGTGCGCGCGGCCATCATCAGTTCCAGGTCCGTAGTTGTCATGCCCAACGTCCCGTAGACCTGCCGCACCGCGGTTATTTGACGGGCCACGCCGTCGTTAGTAACCCGCAAATTTTGCAAAAGCTTTTCCGTCAGGTTCCCGCCAAAGCCAACGATTGCGTTCGGGTCGCGGCTGGCGAGCGCGACGAGCTCCGGGTTCGCATATTTGCGGGTCCGGTTCGCATCAATGACGCCACGCACGGCATCGAGTTCACCCAGCGCAATCTTGTTACCGTCGACCGCAGTAACCGCGAGATCGCCCACCTTGATGTCCCACATTCCAAGAAGTTTCAGTTGGCGATCGAGCGTAAAAATATAGATCGTCTTGCCCAAATATTTTTGTTCCACGTATTTGCCGTTGGCCGCCAGGCGTCCGGCAGCAACAATCGCACCTGCATTGAATGTGCCGCGCGCAAGCGCCACGGTGCTGATCTTCGTAATGCCTTCGGCCGGATACAGGTAACGAAAGCCAAGCGCAACCTGATCAAAGGAGCGCGGATCCAAACCAGTTTGGGTTTTGAAATTCGTGAGTTCGTTATTGACTTCTGCGAGCCGCGCCGGATTTTCCGCCAATAACTTTGGCATCGCTTCATCCAGCAGGCGATTTACGTTAATCAGCGCGACGGCATCAGACGGCGGCAAGGAGGACAATAGACCTGAAGTTGGATTGACTTGCGTTGGGGTCGCCTTTCGGCTGCGTTGCGTGGAGCCTGCAACCGGCAAAACAAAAGCAAACGCCAGCGCAATGATGAATGCTGCAAAACTGATTTTCTTCACAATGAACCTTTCTTAGTAGGACAGGCTCTCCAGCCTGTCATGATGCGGCAATGTGGCCTTCGGATGCCGCAGGCGTCGCGCGAGGTTGGCCTGATAGTTCAAAACTCTGAAAACGCCCAGCCATTGGTCGTCATACTCGTTCCAAAAGCAGTGCCAATCCCATCCCGCCACTGACGCAAAGCGTTGCCAATCCGAACTTGCCGCGACGCCTGGCTAACTCATGCAGCAATGTGGTCGTGATGCGCACGCCGGTGCAGCCGATGGGATGACCCAGGGCAATCGCGCCGCCATTAACGTTCAAGCGCTCTGGATCAAATTTAAGTTCGCGATCGCAGGCAATCACCTGCGCCGCAAAAGCCTCGTTAAGCTCGATCAGATCGATGTTATCCAATGTCACTTTGTTGCGCGCGAGTAGCGCCCGCACTGCCGGCACTGGTCCAATGCCCATGATCTCCGGCGCCACGCCAACTACTTCGTAATCCACAATTCGCGCTTGCGCGCCGGCGCCACTGCTTTTCAATGCCTCTTCGCTCATGACAACTACCGCCGCCGCGCCGTCAGTTATGCCCGAAGAGTTTCCTGCCGATACGGTTCCATCTTTCGAAAACACTGCCGGCAACTTCGCGAGATCAGCTTTGGTCGTGCCAAAACGGCAATGCTCATCGCGGACAAATTTAGTTGTCTCGCCCTTGCGGCCTTGTACGTTGAGCGGAACTATCTCTGCATCGAAACGCCCCGATTCGATGGCCGCCTGCGCGCGTTGTTGTGAACGCAAAGCGAATTCATCCTGCGCGTCGCGATCGATCTGATACTGCCGCGCCAGCTTTTCCGCCGTCTGGCCCATCACCAACCCGGACAAAGGATCGTTGAAGCCGTCTCGATACATGCCGTCGACGAGTTCGGTATTTCCCATCGCCGCGCCCCAGCGCGCGCCTTCAGCGAAATAAGGAACGCGTGACATGCTTTCGGCGCCGCCGGCAAGCACGATTTCAGCGCGACCCAACATGATTTGCTGCGCCGCCAGCATGATTGCCTGGAGCCCGGAACCACAAGCCTGGTTGACTGTGAACGCCGGCACTGTTTCCGGCACGCCCGCCCGAAAGATAATTTGGCGGGCGACGTTTGGACCACCACCGGCTTGCCGCGCACAACCCCAAATCGATTGTTGAACTTGATCCGGACCGAGGTTTGCTCGCTTGAGGCTCTCGTTCGCCGCGGCCACGCCGAGGTCAGCTGCGCTCCATGAAGCCAGCGTACCGCCAAAGCGGCCGATTGGAGTGCGCACAGATGCTACGAGATAAACGTTTTCCATTGACACTTTCTGAAGGCGCTAATTTGTTTGCTTGTATTGGGAATTGCTGAATACCGCGCCTGAAGTTTTCTCGATTGTTGATGCGAATCCTATTGACTGAAAATGGTAGCACACGGTAGAAGTAACGCCGAACAGACGTGCTTTTGAAATCGGAATATGAGATCTGAAATCGGAATCTTGAATCTGGAATCTTGAATTTGGAATTTGTAATCTCAGAAAAAGCGGTCTGGAAGTAGTTAGCCGCAGCATCACCCTCAACCCGCCGCGAATAACAACCGAGTTGTAGTTCCGCACAGCTTCGTTTTCACACGATTGCTTTTCTCTCTCGTCTTGTCCACATGGCCCAACGAGTAAACACTCCGGAGCGTTTAGAAGCAGCCCGAATAACCATCGCCGAGCTGTTTCAGGCGCATGTCGAATGGTTTCTCACTATCGCCAACGGCGATTCGCAGGCGCTCAACCAAAAAGAGTTGGAAGTTTTTGTGGCACACGGACGATTGTTGCTTGGCTGCTGGACGGAGAAGGGAACACGTTCATGGAAAATCTTCTCCTGGGAATGGAGCGGCGAAAAACTAACGCTCACAGCATCGCGAAGAATGGGTGCGGACCGGCCGGTGATCGAACTTGTCCCACGTGCATCCGCCAAAGCGATTGCCTTGACAGTCAAGGCAGCGAGGCAGGCGCGTTGCGAAGCTCTGGCTCAAATCGTTTGTGCAAATCAGCCCGGCGCGAGAATTGAACGAGCTTCGCTTAGCCCGGGTGCGCGTCGCGGCCAGCCAGGACGTTATGCGCGAATTTTGCTGCGGCTGAGGCATTCACGCATCGCCGTAACTGGACTGGTTGCCGCGGGCAAACCGAGCGACGCTGATGCTTTTCTTGCCGCAGCTTTGTTGTGGTTCAAGCTGATCAGCGAGCGGGCACGCGCTCCTTACATTCAACAGCTCCGATTGATAGTTGAAACGGATCTCATCAAGCCAACACTGCAACGAGTCGCTTTACTACGCCAAAGCCTGCGCGACACGATCACGGTTGATGAAGTCGATCAGCAGTTGACTGAATTGGCGCACTTCGACGTGCCCGCTCGTGAGGAACTTTGGAAAAGGCGTTTGCGACGCTTTCCGCCGACCCTGCCCGCAGCGTTCACTAAAGTCGCAGCGCGCATAAAGTCGATCGCTCCGAATGCAATTGACGTGGTAAGCGCGCGGCAGGGCGAGACGCTTCGTTACTTTGGGCTGCCATTCGCGCGCGTTCGTCAAATCATGGGAACCGAGCGCGTTTGGTTTGGCCTCGAAGGTTCAAGGCGGCGGTTGCTTGAAGAGAACAGCGAGCTCCAGTTTCAGAATCTGCTCGTCGATTTGCAGCAACATCGTGCGGCAGGTACCAGCGATCGTCGTCACGCGTTGTATCGCAACGCCGCCGAAGCCTGGCTCGAGTCGTTATTGCGTCGCGACATCACCAAACTCGATCCGGGTTTGATCATAGCGCCCTTGCATGCGCAGTTTCGCACGGCGCGCGGTGGGGCCATCAGCGTTCGGCCAATTGACTTGTTGGCGCTGCGACACGACGGCCGCTTGGCAGTGATCGAGTTAAAAGTTTCCGAAGATCGCGAACACGTTTTACAGGGCGTGGATTATTGGCAGCGCGTTGAAGCCCATCGCCGACGCGGACACATCGCGCGCGCCAAACTTTTTGGCGATCGCAAAATCAAAAACGAGCCACCGTTGATCTATCTGGTCGCGCCCACCTTACGCGTTCATCCTGCCTTCAACACCCTCGCGCGCTCAATCGCGCCCGACATTGAAATCTATCGATTCGATATTAATGAAGACTGGCGTAGCGGCGTCCGCGTCATGCGACGCCTGAGAGTCAGTGGGCAGTGAGCAGTGGGCAGTGAGCGGTGTGCGGTGTGCGGTGGGCGGTGGGCAGTGGGCAAAGAGATTTTTCCATTTAAAAGAGGCAAAATGAAAGTTAAAAACTATCAAGAACTGATTGCGTGGCAAAAGGCGATGGATTTAGTTGAAGATGTGTACAGAGCCTCAAGGACCTTTCCGCGTGAAGAAATTTATCCGTTGACGAGTCAGATAAGACGAGCAGCGGTTTCGGTCCCTTCGAATATTGCCGAAGGGCAAGGGCGTCGCACAACTTTGGATTTTCTCCGACACCTTTCGATCGCGTATGGTTCGTTACGTGAAGTCGAAACTCAAATTCTGATAGCCGGGCGTTTGCGATATCTGAATTCGGCAACAATTGATCAAGTAATGCGACGAGCTGGTGAGGTAGGAAAGCTGCTCAACGGCTTGATGAATTCACTCCCGCATTAAAAAGCGGGCCTTTTGCTCCTGGCTGCCCGCTGCCCACTGCCCACTGCCCACTAACCTAGTGTTTGACGAAGATGTCTTCGCGCGAATTGTTGGAGGGGGTCGGTCCATTGCCACGCGACACCCCGTCCATTGCCTGTTCGGCTGAAAGGATGCCCGAAACGCGCATGCGGAATTCATCGGCGTTGCTGGCGTTGTGCAGGGCCTCTTCCATCGAAATCAGTCCTGACTGGAACAAGTGGAAAAGAGATTGATCAAATGTCTGCATGCCGTATTGCGACGTGCCGGCCGCAATCGCTTCACGCATCAAATAGGTTTTCTCTTCGTTGATAATGTAGTCGCGAATCAAAGCGGTTGAGACCATCACTTCAACTGCGGGCACGCGCCCGGCGCCCTTGGCCGCACGGACCAGTCGCATGGAGATAACTGCTTTGAGAATTCCGGCGAGCTGAATGCGCACAGACTTTTGTTGATGCGAGGGGAAACTGGAAACGATGCGCATCACAGTTTCGGTTGCATCGAGCGTGTGCAACGTCGACAACACCAGATGTCCGGTTTCAGCGGCGGTCAGTGCGGTCTCGATCGTTTCATAGTCGCGCATTTCGCCAACCAGGATGACATCCGGATCCTGACGCAGCGCGCCGCGCAGTGCTTCTGCAAATGAACGCGTGTCAACATCCACTTCGCGCTGCGTGACAAAGGACATCTTGTCGCGATGCAGAAATTCGATTGGATCTTCAATAGTAACAATGTGTCCGCTGCGTCGCGCATTGATTCTGTCAATCATTGCCGCGAGCGTCGTCGATTTTCCCGAGCCCGTTGAGCCGGTGACAATTATTAGTCCGCGACGCTCTTCCGCAATGCGATCGATGATCGGAGGCAGTCCAAGTTCAGCAGTGTTTCTTGTTTGATCGGGAATGACGCGCAGCACGATGCTCACCGTGCCACGCTGCTGAAAAATGTTGGCGCGAAATCTTCCCAGGCCGGCCACCCCGTAGCCGATGTCAACTTCCGAGACTTCCTTGAAGCGCTGCTTCTGCCGGTTCGACATCATCGCGAATGCCATGTCCAGCGTGTCTTCCTGTTTCAAGCGCGGCGCGTCGGCAACGGGGTGCAGCTCGCCGCCAATGCGCATCACCGGGAACGCGCCAACTTTGAGGTGGAGGTCGGACGCGTGCTGGCCGGTCGCAATACGCAGAAGATCATCAATTTTTAATGGCATAACGAACGCGAACCTTTCTAACTTGGGTTCTTGGAAGGCACTGTTTGGAATTTCCGCCTGA
>DATNOG010000081.1:0-19805 GCA_035601415.1 Pyrinomonadaceae bacterium
CTTACCGTCACCGGTGATCTGATTCAACTCCGGCACGCGCATCACGGAAACAACCGTGCGCGGCATTTGCTGCCGGCGTTTCATGTTTGGATACAGATCGGTGCCGCCGGCAACGAACTGCGCTGTTGGCCCAACGTCGCCAATAATCTTCACCGCCTCCGCGATCGTGCGCGGCACGCGATATTCAAATTTGGGAAGTCGCATCATGGAGATTCAGCTCAGATTCCGACCCTGTTTAGCGGGGGTCGATGGGCACTAGTGTAAACCCATCTCGGATCGTGAACCCGCCAAATCTTCTGAAGTTTGGGAAAGCCCTTGAATTCGAGTTGCATTTCTCCAAATCTTAATCCGCCGTGTCGGCCTTTATTGTCAATTTCGATTTTGGCGAAGTTGCTGACGTGTATCCCCGAGGGATTGTCAGTGCTCTCAACACGTTTGGTGTAGTTAACCATGATGCCGAACATGTCATCCTCAACAATGGCGGCCGAACCAACGTGTATTCCAGCTCTAATCTTTATTTGTTCGTCACCGGTATCCTCGTACAGGTCCAACGCAAAATCGAGTGCGTCGCTCGCCGAGTAGAATGCAACCATAAACGAGTCGCCTATGATCTTGATCTCGTGGTGGTCGTGCTGAGCCATCAATTGTCGAGCTTGACCAAAATGTATCTGCAATAGCTCGATCCATCTTTCGTCACGCAACTTGTTCGCGATCGTGGTTGAGGCGACAATGTCGGTAAATACAAGTGCAAACATCTGTGACTTCCCGGCCCATTCTTGTAGAGTCTGACCTTTCATCGGGTCCTCTGGCGGAGCAATTCAGAATGCCGTGCGAGGAAGCCGCCGCGCTTCATCTTATAGCGACCGGGCTTCAGCGTGGCCTCTTCATCGATTCCAGCTGCCAGATCGGCTTGGTGGTCTTCCTCCGAAACTTCGATGGTCACATTCACGCCGTCGTCCTCAATTACAGTAAACGCAAACGGTCTGTAGGTGGATGGTTCGCTCACGTGGTTTACGCTGCCCGTCGCGACCGAGGGGCCTGTTTCCGAGCCCGCTTCTGAGGCTTGTCGGCACTCGCCCGCTGTTTTGCAATTTTGGCAATAGTGCGTAGCGTCTCGTTTATCAATTTGTCGTCCGGAAAGGCTGCTCTCACATCTCGATCCAGTCGCACCAGATTTGTGCCGGAGCGAAATCGCTTCGCATAGATTCCGCGCCCTACGAGCTTCATTTTGCTAAAGTCGTATTCTGGCAATAGATCGTCATCCTCTACTGTTTTATTTGTTTTTTTCTTCATACCATTTTCTTTCAGTCGGTGTGGCCTCGCGCGCGCTGATTATTCGGATCCTTTCGCTTCGCATTGTATGCGCAACAATAAGCAAGCGTCCTCGATTGGAAATTCCTAGGGTAGCGTATCTCCGCTCGGTAGTTGAGTGCGCCTCGTCGGCATAAGTAAAAGAGAGAATGTCACTGAAAACCATGGCGGCCTCTTCGAATGAGACCCTATGCTTGCGATGATTAGTTCTTGCTTTCCTCCAATCCCACTCGAATTCCATTAGCGTCCATTAACAAATCGCCCGAAGGCACAGCCGTCTAGTCATCTCTTTGCCGTTGCCAATATGCCGCGCTAGCCCTATTCTGAAGTCACTCCTGCCAGCTTCAAAACAAAGTCGGGTGTTCTTGGTTCTCCCGGAAAAAAGCTTGTCGGGACGCCGCGTGTGATTGCCCAGCGATCCAGCCAGGAGATACCGCCTGGGCCGGTGTAGGTGTCGGGCGAAGCGTACGCTTTGTCGCTCAATGCATCTTGAAGGGTGATAAATTTGTAGCCACGTTTCTGCAACATGGCGACGATGTCTTTGAAGTGATCTGCATTGATGGCATTGGCGTGCACGAGCAAAACCTGTTTGATATCGCGGCCAAATAGTTTGACTGACTGGTTCTCAAAATAAGCAAACGTCGCTTCCATGTACGGCACGTAAGCGTCCGCGACCTGCTTCATGGCAGCCGGATCATTTGCATCCCGAGCGTTGTCGTAAGCGCGCGCGAAGATCCAATCGGAGTTATCGATCGTAACCGGAGCTACTGCGTAGCCATGAGCATGCAAAAATGCTTCAAACTGATCTCGCGTCTCGATTGAGCTGCCGGTGTGTAGGAAAGGATGACGAAAATAGCGCAGCTGATTCTTTCGTTGCGCCACCAGGCCACGAGTTACGGTTTCACCGCGCAGCACGTCCGCTTCGAAATCCGCAACCGCGGTTGAATTAAGTGAATGATGTGAATAGCTGTGATTGCCCAATTCGAGTCCCGCATCAAGCCATTCTTTGAGTAGAGCCACGCGCGCGGGATCTAATTTGTCGTTGGGATAAAGTTTGATCTCATTTACAAAGCCAATGACAGGCGTCTTGCTTTGCTTGAAGGTAGCTAAGAGCTTGTCGGTAATTTCCTTCAAACTCTCATCATCCTTTAATGTTGAGATGACTGGAAGATCATCAAACGTAATTGCTACTTCACGTTTTTGCGGTCTCGGTCCTCCGCTGGTGCTTGGCACCCACGCTGCAACGAGCAGGATCAAAATGGACAAGCTTTTCTTTGACATAAGACTACCTATGAACGCATCGCCAACAGCTGCAGCTGGCTACCTTCAAAAACCGTTTTGATCTTGATGATTGGCTGATCTGGATGCGCCGGGTTTCCAATAACGCGTTGATTCATACAATCAACCTGAAGATCCAGACTTTCAAGCACAGTTTGTCCGATAAGGACATCGGAACCCAGCACTAACATCTCTTCAGTGGTGCGGCGGCCCAGGAGGTTGATGCCGACCACTTCCGAAACGTCGACGTCTTCTACCGCGTCATTGGCGTAGGTTGCTCTTGCCTTGCCGACTATAGCCAAACCAAGAAGTTGGACAACATGAATTGGCAAAACCGATCGCACTGCGCCGGTATCAACCAGGGCCTCCGCCTCGTAGCTGCGAATCTTGTCCGCCGTGAGCAGTCCTCTACGAACCATGGCCTCATCGACCGCATTCGTGAGCTTAACTTTTACTGTGACCTCTCCCAGCAGTGCGTTCCCTTCATGGCTGGCATTTGCCGGCAGCCCAGCCCAGTCGCTGCGACCAGCGACACGGATTGTGCTGAGGTCGTACTGGGAAGGCAATTGGTCCTCGCTTGATGTAGTAATCTTATCCATGCAAGTTCTCTGGCAATAACTAACTATGCACCGCGACGCGCGGCATCTCTTTGCCATCCCCGCCTTCGGCTGGCGTCAACACCCGCAAAGGCTCGGGCCATTCAACGGTCGGAACTGCATCTGGTCCATAGCGACCATCGCGGCCTTTCGCTTTTTCTTTTAGTGCTTTCAAGACTTTCTCCGGAGTGATCGGCACTTCGTCTATGCGCACGCCAACCGCGTCATAGACAGCATTCGCCACAGCCGGCGGCACCGGCAGCAGCGGTCCCTGTCCAACTTCCTTTGCGCCGTACGGTCCATTTGGATCAGGATCTTCGATCAGGTAGGTCTTGACGTCGCACATTTCCATCGTCGTCGGGCTCTTGTATTCCAACATCGACGGAAACTTGTGCACGACGTTGCGATTGCCGCGATAAGCCATCTCCTCCATCAGGACTTCGCCCAGCCCCATGTAGACGCTGCCCTCAACCTGGCCCATCACCAACATCGGATTGATCGACTTGCCAATGTCATGCGCAATCCAAACTCTTTCGACAATCACAATGCCGGTATCGGGATCGACATCGACCTCCGCCACGGCTGCGGAATAACTGTAAGCCGGCGATGGTCCAACTCCGGCGCCCTTAAACTTACCGGGTGAACGTGGTGGCGAATAAGACCCGACAGTGCCGATGGTGCCAAACTTCGACTCCGCCAGTACCACGGCTTCAGCAAACGAGACGCCAACTTCCGGATTCTCAACGTCGAAGACTCTACGTTCGGCCAATGAAAGATTCTCAATAGGCACCGACAGCTTTTCCGCTACTGCCATCACCAACAATTCGCGCGCTCGTTCTGCTGCTTGGATCGCAGCATTGCCGGTCATCAACGTTACGCGACTCGAATAACTACCCAGATCGACCGGCGTCAAATCCGTGTCCGCGGTGACGACGCGAATGTCGAAAGGATCTATTCCAAGAACTTCAGCGACGATGTAGGCCAGAATCGAATCGGAGCCCTGGCCAATGTCGATCGAGCCGCACATCACGCAAACGCCACCCTGCCGATCGAGCCGGAGTTGGACGCCGGACTGCGGCATGTTGTTCCAGTAGATCGGCAGCCCGGCGCCGCAGATGTAGGAACTGCACGCGATCCCGACGCCTTTGCCGTAGGGAAGTTTGCGATTGTTCCGGTCCCAACCTGAAAAACGGTTCTTCCAATCGGAGCCTGCGACAACTTTGTCGATGCACTGGCCCAGACCCATGCTGCCGATGCGCAGATAATTTGCAGTGACTGTATTTGGCTTGACTAAATGACTGCGACGCATCGTCGCCGGATCCAGTTTTAATTGTTCAGCAATCTTGTCGAGTTGAACTTCCAGCGCATAACGCGGCTGTGGCGTTCCATGACCCCGCTTTGGACCACAAGGTGGTTTGTTTGTAAATGCGCGTAAGCCCTGAAACTTGTAACGCGGCACGTCATACGTGACCGTTTGCAACGCGCCGGTGTAGAACGTGCTGGCAACGCCATAACTCCCATAAGCCCCGCCGTCGAGGAACGACTGGAAATGCATCCCGGTTATGGCGCCGTCTTTTTTCACACCAGTCTTGACGTGCATCAACACCGGATGGCGTCCGCGATGGCAATAGAAAACTTCTTCGCGCGTAAGCGTGTTCTTCACGGGCCGGCCGGTCATCATGGCTAGTTTGCAAACAACCACTTCATGATTGAAGGGATCGCTCTTGCCACCAAAGCCGCCGCCGTTCGGCGTAGCAATCACGCGAATGTGACTGGCCGGTATTTCCAAAACTTTTGTTAACGCTCGATGAACGTAGTGCGGCGTCTGCGTGGAACTCCACAGCGTCAGTTTATTGTCGGTATCAAAGTAGGCAACGGCGGCATGTTGCTCCATCGGCAGATGCGTGTTGCCTTCGTAAAAGAAGACGTCTTCTCGAATCAGGTCTGCTTCTGCAAAGCCTGCTTCGACGTCGCCAAATTCCAGTGAAACTTTCTTATGAATGTTGCCGCCCTCACCGTAATCCTGAATGCGCGGTTCGTCAATCAACACCGCTTCTTCGATCGATGAAATTGTGTTGAGCCGTTCGTATTCAACTTCGATCAGATTCATTGCATCAAAAGCTACGTCTTCATCGATGGCAGCAACCGCCGCCACCGGATCGCCGATGAAGCGCACTTTGTCGATGCAGAGCGCGTGCTCGTCCTGACTGACAGGTAGAATTCCGTATGAAATGGGCAAGTCTTTGCCGGTGATGATTGCGATCACGCCGGGCAGCGCCAGCGCTTTGGACACGTCAATGTTTTTGATCAGGGCATGGGGCTCATGGCTGCGCAGGATCTTGCATGACAGCATGCGCGGCAGCACGATGTCGTCGGCAAACTTCGTTTGGCCGGTGCACTTTGCACGCGCATCGACTTTCCGAAAAGGCTTGCCAACAACCTTCAAGGGCTTCCCGTTGTTGTTTCCGTTCTTAGCCATTAAATTCCACTCAAGAAGTTCAGAGTCCAACCTTCAGGTTGTGCTTTTCATAAAGCTAAGCAATCAAGCTAAAGCTTATACTCTGAACTACCGGCCCTTGCCGAACGACAAATACTCCGTTCCTCCGCGGCCTCATTCCAAACCATAAACACTCTCGCGCGGCAGTTCCATTTCTTCGCCGCGCATGCGGGCTGCCGCCAGTTCGACTGCTTCGTAGATTTTTATGTAGCCGGTGCAGCGGCAGAGATTTCCAGAGAGCGCTTCCTTGATCGTCTCGCGATCGGGACTTGGGTTCTTTTTCAAGAGCTCTTCAGCAACCAACAAAAATCCGGGCGAACAATAACCACATTGCGCCGCGCCAGTATCCGCGAATGTTTCCTGGAGCGGATGAAGTTGCGCGCCGAATGCCATGCCTTCGATGCTCTTAACGTGCTGGCCTTCTGCATCCAGGCCGAGCATCAAACAGGAAAGAATCGAACGGCCGTTAACAAGCACTGTACAGGTGCCACACTCGCCTAGTTCACAACCATGCTTTGTCCCCATCAAACCAAGATCCTCGCGCAAGACTTCGAGCAGCGTCTTATGCGGCGCGAACGCAACCTCCGCCCCCTCGCCGTTCAAGACAAACTTTATGTGCGCTTTTTGCTTATTTTGATCAGACATACGTTAACGATGGATTTTAACAGAGGGGGAGGAAAACCGCAGTGAGCTAAAGATCAAGCCTTCGACGTGGCCGCGTCTTTCTTCACTTTATTCATCACTATGTTGTCGATCAGACGGGTTTTGCCGAGGTAGGCGGCAATCGCGATCAGTACAGGGCGTTCGTCGATCTTATCCAGCTTCTCCAGCGTTTCGGCATCAACAATACTTACATAGTCGAGACGCGCATGCGGCTCGGTCTCAATCGTTGTGCGCACAATGTCCAACAGCTTGGCTGCGTGACGTTCGCCTTTCTTGAAACTTTCTTTCGCTTTGGCGAGGGCGCGATGAATTACCGCGGCAGACTCGCGCTCTTCGTCAGTCAGGTAAAGATTCCGTGACGAGATTGCCAGGCCCGAATCTTCGCGCACGGTTGGCAAGACGACGATCTCCGTATCGAAAGCGAGGTCTCTCACCATGCGCTTAATGATGACTGACTGCTGTGCATCTTTCTGTCCAAAGAAAGCGAAGTCAGGTCGCACAGTGTTCAGCAAAATGGAAACTACGGTAGCGACGCCGCGAAAGTGGCCGGGCCGCGTCTCGCCTTCGAGCAGCTTTGAAAGTCCGCCGACGTTAACGTAAGTGCAAAACCCGCGCGGATACATTTCCTCGGCGGTCGGCGCGAAAATGTAGTCAACGTTGTAATCAGTCAGCAGCGCCGTGTCTCTGGTCAGGTCGCGCGGGTAATGCGCGAAATCTTCGGTTGGACCAAACTGAGTTGGGTTGACGAAAACCGACACAACCACCACATCACACATTCGTCGCGCTTCCGTTACCAGGGTGAGATGTCCCTCGTGCAACGCGCCCATCGTCGGCACCAGCCCGATTGTCCGATCCTGGTCGCGGCGAATTTTACGCGCGACGGAACTCATGCGCTGGCGGCGGTTAATTATCTCCATAGTTTAGTTTGGGATTAATGTCAGGACTTGCGGGCTTTTGAAACTTTATTCGGCTCGGCGATGCTCAGTTCTTCGGCGGCCTCAGCCGGAAGCGCATACGACTCGTCAGCGGAAGGATAGACTCCGCTGCGCACGTCATCGGCATAACGAGAGACGGCGTCAGTTATTACCTCGTGCAGATTTGCATAGGGCCTTACGAAACGCGCAAGTTTACCAAACGAGAGACCAAGCATGTCGTGGATTACCAGTACCTGGATGTCGCAATGCACCCCGGCGCCGATCCCGATCGTCGGAATGCCGACACTCTCGGTAATCATTTTGGCAATTTCTCGCGGCACAACCTCCAGCACAATTGCAAAAGCGCCCGCGTCTTCCAACGCGCGCGCATCATCAATTAATTGTCTTGCGCCGACCGCAGTCTTGCCCTGTACACGATAGGCCCCGAGCTTGTTGATTGATTGAGGCGTCAAACCGATATGGCCCATCACCGCAATCTCTTCATCCACCAAACGCTTTACGAGCTGCACGCGTTTGTGACCGCCCTCGAGTTTGACTGCTTCGGCGCCGCCTTCTTTCACCAACCGCAAGGCATTTCTTACCGCGTCGTCGGCGCCGGTGTGAAACGAACCATAGGGCATGTCGGCAACCAGCAATGCGCGTTGCACCGCGCGCCGCACTGCTTTCAAGTGAATCAAAATTTCATCGAGCGTAACGGGCACAGTATTGCCATAGCCCAAGACGACGTTGCCTAAGCTGTCGCCGACGAGAATGATGTCGATACCTGCTTCATCAACGATGCGAGCCGTCGGGTAATCGTAGGCAGTCAGACAAACCAATCGTTCGCCGCGTTGTTTGCTTGCCTTCAGCGACGGCGCGTTAACTTTTTCGGGGCGTTCAGGCTTCAGATACGGCATATTTCAGCTCTCTGGCTACACTCGGTGGCCGCTAGATTGCCATTTTACCGGCAGATTTGAAATGTGTAAGGCTTGTTAGCAAGTGGCCGCCATTATAACGGCAAAAGCAAAAAAAGGGGAAAAACCGAGAAACATGTTCGCGCTTTGCGCTCATTGCTGGCGAGACGCCCGCGGTCCCAGTAATTTCAGGGCTTCCAAAGATTGACTTCAGAGGCATCGTCAAGCTCTTCGAGCAGTTCCGTCATCGTCTTGTTTAGTTTCGGATGAACGAGCGTTGGCGCAAGCTCATTCAAGGGCACGAGTACAAAACGGCGGCGATGCAAACGCGGATGAGGCAAGGTCAGAAACTGAGTGTCGCTGGTTTCGTTTGCATAGAACAGGAGATCGAGATCGATCGTGCGTGGGGCCATGGCGGCCTCGCGCGTGCGGCCAAGTGAGTACTCGATGCGCAGCAACCGCGCCAGTAGCTCTTCCGGACGCGGAAGTGTATTGCCGCGCAACTCCGCCACCATGTTTAGAAAGGCTGGTTGCTTGAATGTTTCTACTGGTTCGGTTTCATACATCTGCGACAGTCTGATGACTTCGAGATTAGCATCGAGCATGCCGCGAATGCCGAGCAGCAGATTGCCGGCGCGGTCGCCAAGATTTGAACCGAGACTAATGTAGGCGTTCATTCAGTAAACAGTGAACAGTGAACAGTAAACAGTGAACAGCAAACAGTGAACAGTAAACGGTAAACGACGGAACTTGTCGGATGAGTATAGAATGAAAGCAACAGTTGATGAAGAATAAGTAACTGGGTAGCGGATGGCTCGTATCTGACTGTTCACTGTTCACGTTCATTCAGTAAACAGTGAACAGTAAACGGTGAACAGTGAACAGTAAACAGTGAACAGTAAACGGTGAACGGTAAACGACGGAACTTGTTGGATGAGTATAGAATGAAAGCAACAGTTGATGAAGAATAAGTAACTGGGTAGCGGATGGCTCGTATCTGACCGTTCACTGTTCACTGTTCACTGTTCACTGTCCACGGTCCACTGTCCACTGTTCACTGTTCACTGTTTACTGTTCACTAAGTTATGTCCCAACTCGCGACACTCATCTGGCTTAAGTGGGCTCTGTTTCGCAATTCCCTGCGCAGGTCCAAGGCGGTGGTCAATCGCCTGGCGTCTGCGCTGACAATGCTCGTGGCCCTGGCGTTGTCGCTGTTGATTGCTGTTGGTCTTGGTGTTGCGGCCTACGCTTTGACGGCTCCCGGCGCTGGGATCGACACTCAAGCATTCATGCCTCCACATCGTGGCGGCGGCGATGTAGTTCCCTCTGTCGAATTTATTTTCTTTTCGATCTTTTCTTTATGTTACCTGCTATGGGCCACGTTGCCATTGAGCATTGGTGGTGGGCGGCAGTTTGATCCCGGCAACCTACTGCTTTACCCAGTCAGTCTACGAAAACTCTTCGCCCTCGATTTCCTCAGCGAAGTTGCCACCTTGCAATCTCTCTTTGCGATACCAGCAGTAGTTGCGGTTGGGATTGGTGTGGGACTCGCCACCGGAAAGATGGCTGCCGCCGTTTTGATTGCGTTCGGTGCGGCTGCATTCGGCGTTGCATTGTCGAAATGGGTTTCCACTTCGATCGGCTCATTGATTCGACGTAAGCGCACTCGCGGCGAAACCGTGCTGGCGCTTGTTGGTGCAATTGCCGGTTTGGGTGGCGCTCTATTTGGTCAAATTGCGCCCGTAATTTTTCGTCACGCTGATTCAATTGCCGCGCTACGCTGGACGCCGCCCGGCGCCGTTGCCTACGCACTCACCCACGGCCTGCGTCCGCGGCATGCGCCTGAATATCTTTTGGTATTGAGTCTGCTCAGCGGTTATACGTTTGTTTTGGTAGTAATTACTTATTGGTTGGCTCGTCGCGCCACTCTCGGTGGCGGAGCAGCAAAAAGAAAACGACAGCGCGCAGTTGAATCTGATCGAACGTACACCGGCTGGAACTTTCCGTTCATCTCGCCGGAACTCTCGGCCATCATCGAGAAGGAGCTGCGCTATTCGATGCGCAACGCCCAGCTGCGCATGATGACGCTGATGCCTTTGATACTCATTGTCATTCGCTTTATGAATAGACGCCGTTTCGGTGCGGCGCGAGTTGGGACGGATAACATCGGGCCTGCCGGAGACTTCTTCAACTATGGCACGGGCCTAATGGCGACAACCGGAATTCTTTACGTGTTTCTGATTCTTGCCGGCCTTTTTTGCAACCAATTCGCTTTCGATCAGGCAGGCATGCGCACACTGATACTCTCGCCAGTCGATCGCAAAAAAGTGCTGCTGGGAAAAAACATTTCAATGGTGTTGCTCACGCTCGCATTTTGCAGTGGCTTGCTGGTAATCAATCAACTTGTTTTCCGCGACCTGACTGCCGGCGCGTTGCTGTTTGCGGCGCTTAGTTTTGTCGCCTTCGTTTCACTGATGTCGCTAATAGGAAACTGGCTTTCGATTCACTTTCCCAAACGCATGAAGTTCGGCAAACGGCTGAACGTTTCCGGAGTGGTCGGATTCTTGTTGATACCGATGATTGTGTTGCTGGCGCTGGTTCCGCTCGCAGCTACAGCCGCCGGTTACGTGACGCAGAGCGTCCTGGTTGAGTATGTTACACTCGCAGTTCTGGCGGCTCTTTCACTTGGTTTCTATCTGATGTTGCTTCCTTTTCAGGGCGAAGCGGTTCAGAAAAGGGAACTGGAAATACACGAGGCCGTGAACGATCCCGGGAACGATTGATATCGAGCTCATTCGGTGCAGACAGATGGCTCGCAGAAAATTTCGTAGTAACCAGCGGCACGATCCAACCACCGAGCGCTCATTCCAGGAGTACTTCCTCTCGACCCCTGCCCCGGCAACTTCACGCACCGAACTGTTGCGCCTGATCCGCGGCGGCGAAGATACTTTCCTCGAGCTGAAGGTAAAGCTCTCAAATACTGAAAAAATCACGCAGGAAATCGTTGCGCTCGCCAACACCGGCGGCGGCGTGATCGTTTTTGGCGTTAACGACCAACTGCGCATCGAGGGAGTTGATAATCCCGAGAGCGTTCAGGAAGAGCTGGTCAGAATTTGCCGCGAAGACATCGAGCCGCCGCTTTTTCCCTTTGTCGATCGCATTGCTTTCGATAACGGCCGCCGCATTGTGGCGCTCGACATTGAAGGGAAACGGCGTCCTTATCGCACGCACGACGGCCGTTTTTATCTACGCATTGGCGACGAAAAACGCGAGGCCACTCCTGAAGAGCTGGCAGAACTGCTGGACGAGACCCGGCCGTTGACGTTTGAAACTCTGCCGGCACTGGGAGCGACGATTAAGGATATCGATGAGGCGCACCTTTGGAGTTTCCTGCGCGAATTCGAAGGCGATGCTTTTGACAACGCGCGAGCGAGCGGCTACCCAACCGGTGAAGTGCTCGAACGCGATCTGCTAATGGCCACGCAACGAGCCGGTGAACTGACGCCGACCGTTGCCGGGCTCCTTTTGTTTGGTCATGACGAGCGCGTCGCAGAGCTGCTGCCGCGTTCGCTGATTGTGGCTACGCGCTTTGGTGGTGAGTCAACTCTGTCTCCCGTGATCGAGCGCGTCACGATGGCCGGCAGTCTTCTGACTCTTTATGAAAGCACGCTGCGCTTTATCAAGCGCTACTGTGATCTTTGGGAGTCACGACCCAAGACGTTCTCGCCCGCAGCTACGGACGAGAGTCCAATTGCCGCTCGCGCGAATTATCATCGCGGAGCTGTGCTTGAGGCCCTTTCCAACCTGCTGGTCCATCGCGACCTGGCGCTGCGCGAGCTGCCCACGCGTTTGCACCTCTTTGACCGTTCACTGGAGTTGATAAATCCGCGCCGGACTGCCGGTTTCTCGCCGCTGGCGCAAAAAGCAATTCGCTATGGAGTACCACAGCGCCTGAATCCGCAGGTCGCCGCTGTATTTACCAGCCGCGCGTACGGACTGGAACTGGCGCCAGGCGATTTGCCAATGCTGCTGCGCGAAAGCCGAATCTTCTCGAACCGGCGCGCGGAGATCAACGCCATCAACGATGAGTTTCGCCTGCGCATTCATGGTGTGTGAGACTGGGACCGCGGGCGTCTCGCCCGACTGCCAGACGACAAACTCGGATTGAATGCAGAACCCCGAGCGGTAGCGACTGGATGCACCAAGGGCGTAGCCCAAAACCCTAAGGCACCTCTGCGGCGGGGTATAGCCACCGCCTCCACACCCGGGGGCAAAGCCCATGCTTAGTAGGTCATGACTTTTGAGGACCCCACACGCGCGCTCTGCTTGGGTAGTGTCCTAATCTAAACCTGTACTACGTAAAGTCTGGCATGGTTCTTGTTCGGTTTACTATTCCAACCGATCCTACCTTGTGATATAAGCGGCCTGTTCGCCTCAACCTCAGAAGGAGTACCCCTCATGTCCTCTCGAAATTCCTCCCGTTCTCATCGCCGTCGTTACAAACGACATTGTGAAAACTGCGAAGAGGGTTGGGGGCCCCTGACAATGACGTGTCCGCGCTGTTTGCGCTGGACGCCGGCGCGGAAGTGGCTAACCATACTCGTTGCGAGCCTGGCATTTATTGCTCTTCTCAAGGCTTTGGAGTTGATCTAGGGCTTCTGTGGACTGTCAGTATCTAGGCGAGGACGGTGACGCCCTTTTATCAAACAAATGCGGTGCGATAACTAGATATTGAAGCCTGCTAGTGCAAATATTTTTCCGCTACCATCTCTAGTAGAACGCTCTCTAATTTGCGATGTGGCTTGGTACTTGGCCTGTCGCGCAAATGACACTCGACGCTTAATCAAAATGTGGACAGGGATCAACGTGGTAACGCTGTTACTCGGAGGCCTTACCTATGTCCTCGTACGTTATGTAATAGGGGCCGACTACCCCCTGCTTGCCTTGGATTGACTTAAGTCTCCATTTGTCGTAGAAGCAGCCTGCAATTCCAAACTTCCCCTCGCAAAAAAGGAGCCGCCCATGTCTCGTAAGTTTTATCTCCTGCTTGTATCTATGTCTGCATCATTGGCGTTGCTTTCCTGCCAGCAGGCGCAGCCTCCCACAAACACGACTGAGAACAAAGCCACGCCCGCAATGACGGAAACGGCGAAGAAGATGGCTGTCACGGATTTGGAAGCACTATCGAATCGCCTGGTCACGCAAGTTGCCGGCGTCAAGGAAGGCGAGATCGTTTTTGTCAACGGTGGTGTTCGCGACATGGAGTTGCTGGAGAATATTACAACTGATGTGCGCAAGGTTGGCGCGTTTCCGTTGTTAACTGTAGGCAGCGATCGCATGTTCAAGAAGTATTACGAAGAGGTTCCCGACAAATATGATTCGCAAGCGCCGGACCTGGATCTCAAGCTGGCAACGCTCCCAGCGGTTGCGATTAGCGTCGACACAAATGAGTCGGACGACATTGCGGCGGGCATTTCGCCAGCGCGAATGGCCGCCGTGAGTAAAGGAGGGGAACCGGTTGCTGATCTCTATCAGAAGCGCAATGTCAGACAAGTAGCCGTCGGCAATGGTCTCTATCCCACCGCCTACCGCGCCAAGCGTTTCGGCATGTCGCAGGATGGCCTGGCGAAAACTTTCTGGGAAGCAGTGAACTCGGATTATTCCGCCGTGCAAACGACCGGCGAATCGGTGAAGACCGCACTTTCCAGCGGCAAGGAAGTGCACATTACAAATCCGAACGGCACTGATCTGAAAGTTAAGATTGAGGGCCGGCCGTTTTTCGTTAGTGATGGAATTATTTCTGCCGACGATGTGAAGAAAGGCGGGCCAGCCGTATCGGTTTACCTGCCCGCAGGTGAGGTCTATTGCGCCCCTGTTCCCGGAACCGCCGAAGGCACGGTGGTCGAAACGTTAACTTACATGAACGGCAAAGAAGTCAACAATCTGAAGTTGACATTTGTCGGCGGGAAATTAACCAGCATGACGGGTTCGGGACCTGGTTTTGAGGACCTCAAAAAAGAATACGACGCCCGGGGAGACGGTAAGGAACTATTTGCCTTTGTCGACTTTGGCATCAATCCCAATCTGCACGTTTGGCCGGCAAGCAAACAGGGAAACTGGATTCAATCGGGCATGGTCACGGTCGGGACCGGCAATAACGCCTGGGCCGGCGGCGACAATAAAGTTTCCTACGGCTTGACGACGTTTTTGCCCGGCAGCACGGTCACACTTGATGGCAAGACGATTGTCGAGAATGGAGTCTTGAAGTTGTCGTAGATTTTTGCAATCGGCAAATAAGAAAGGCAGCGAGCTTTTGGGCCCGCTGCCTTTTTTGTTTTCATATCTTAAATCCTATTGCTTGGCAGCATCCGGTTTCGGCGCGTTGTAAAACTGGCGCGCTTGAATCACGTATTCTTTGTCGTCGTAAACGCCGTCGCCGTTGATGTCGACGCTGACCTTAATCTTATGCTGCTTGCCGTCGCGCACGTCGCCCGGATTGAAAGCCAGGCTGTATTGGCTGCGCAATAACGCATTAATTGAGCCAAGCACGCTTGGCAATTCCCCAGGAAATGTTACCGGGTAATACGCACCGCCCGTTTCGCCCGCAAAAGTTTTTAGCGTGTTTTGTGCCTGATAGAAAGTCATTCGACCGGGACTCCCCGAAATACTATCCGTAGCATCCAGGCTGCCTTCATATTTCTTAAAGAAAAGGTTTGCAGTGCCAATGATGTAGATTGGAATCCCCGCATTTTGTAGCACCTTGCGCGCGTCGCCGTAGTTAATCTTGCTGAACGTATCAATGCCAGAGGCGATAAGTATGACGGCGCGTCGACGGCCTTGAACGCTTACCAGGCCGGCGTAATCCGACTTCTCACTCTTTGAGTTGTCAAGCACAACTGAATCGCCACGTCCACCGACCAGCACGAACTTCAGCGCATCAAAAAGATTGGTTTCGCGGAATGCAGGAGTATTGCGGAGCAGTAAGTTGATGACCTGGCTGATGCGACCTGGATCATTAGTGAAATCAGTCAGCGGCGTTGGCCGGATGTCGAAAGCCACGACCGACACATAGTCGTCGGGCGGCTTAATAAATCGCGAAAGAAACATCGCCGTCGGACGAATCACTTCATAGGTTCCGGGGTCGAAACCGCCACTGCCATAGTAGCCAAAAACTTCGGACCACTTGCTGTACTCGACCACCATCGCCACCGTAATCGGTGCTTCCGGCGTGGAAAAGTTAGTGATGACCTGCGGCTGGCCGTCCGCAAAGATGGCGAAGTTCTCCTTCTTCAATCCGGTAACAATCTGCCCGCTCTTCTTGTGATAGACGACCGTGTCAACGTTAACGATTTGCGTTGTGACAGTCACCTTTTCAGCGTCCTGGGGTCGCCCGACTAGATCGGGCGGCGGCTCTTCCTTCTTTTCACCCTGGCCGGTTTCGCCCGGCCGCTTATTCTTTTTTTCGTTGCTGGTGGGTGGTTGGCGGCGTGACTGTGCGAATCCGGAACCAGCGATCGACGTGATCAACAGGGCTGATAACACAATCGCCGCGAACAGAGAGAGCGCAAACTGCGGGAGCTTCATTGCTTTACCTGAAGTGAAAATTGCGTATCAAAAAATGCCCGAGCCTATGTTTACCTTGAACTTTTTTCTATGCAGCCGGGCTATTGAGTCAGATGCTTCTTTGCCAACCGCGGTTTGCCTGGTTACTGAGGGCCGCCGCCTGCTTCGGCCTCAATGACAGCGTCATAGGTGCCGGTATTGTCGGCAAGATTTCCCTCGTTCACCCCGAGAAACAGCACACCATCGCGCTGGGCGACAAAATCGCGGCGCGTGCCAATTAAGAGAAACTCGTCATTATCGTCCCCAATGACGGCTATCAACGCGCCCGTCGCTTCGGTGCGCATCAGCTTATCGTTGTCGGTGCCTGCGATACCTGCAGGAGTTGAAAACCGGCCCGTGCCCAGCGAAACGCGTCCAGTCGCGCTTATTCGCAGTCGTTGTCCCTTGCGCACCACCAAACCACTGTTGGTCCATCCGTTGTTCGCGTTGTCGGCCCTGACGGTCACTTTAATCGTAAAGAACGTCGGCGAACCCGAGGGCAGTGTTTGGTTGTTTATGCGTGGCGGTGCGTTGTTGCTGGTGTCAGCAGGTGGATTCGTTCGCGGTGGCTGATAGACCGGAGCAGACGAGCCGCCGGTTGTGGCCGTGCCTTCATTTGCCAGCGCGGCAGCCGCGGCTGTAGTGGCCGAGTCAAACTCTATCGAGTCGATATCTTCAACGTAGATGATTGTGCGACTGCGGCGGCCCTGCGCCCCCGAACCGATCAATACCGTGAACTGCTGATCTTTGAAGCCGATTACCTGGCCGCGGATAACGCTGCCGTCCTTCAGTCGAATGGTGTCGGCAACGGCCGGCACAAACAGGGCCAGCAAAATTAGCGAGCAATAAAAAGGGCGCAAAATTCGTTTCATAGTCATTCTCCAGGCAAGCAATTCCACCAAAGCAGGTGTAACAAGAGTCGATTCCTTTTGCAAGCGGGAGAGGTTGGCAGCGACTGTCGGATGCAATAGGGCACGGAAAGGTTGTGAAGTTCGACCAGAACCGCCACTGCAACGCCGCAGTTCTCAGTGCGATTTGTGCGGCTTTTCGTTCGAAACGTGTGGCGCCCTGTCGGCTTTAAAAATCATCGTTCCCAAAATCCTTGTTTGCTAATCCGGCGGGCGGGTAAACTCGCTGCTCCTTACGGAGGTTCGCCGATGCTTCCCATAAAGGGCGTTTATGAAATCGCCATTCGCGTAAAGGACCTGGCGCGCGCCGAGTCCTTTTATACCGGCGTGCTTGGACTGAAAGAAGGATTGCGTGACGAGCGCAGAAATTGGTTGTTCCTGTACGCCGGCGGCAATGCCGGCATGGTCGTTTTGCAGGAAGACAAAAGCGACTGGCCCAAACAACACCTTGCCTTCACCGTAAGCGAAGCGGACCTCGGCGCGGCGGAGAAAATATTGAAAGACAAAGGCGTCGAGGTTTCTGCCCCAGTGATCCATGAATGGATGAACGCCGTCTCGCTTTATTTTGACGATCCCGATGGAAACGCGCTGGAACTAATCGCCCTGCTTTTGTGAGTTTTGGACGAAAATTTTCGATGCGAACCCTAAGACGAAGCTGCTTAGCGCCGTTGTTATTTATGTTGACGGCAGCAATCTGCACGGTCGAAGCACAGTCACCGCCGAAGGCTGCCGTTAAGAATGTGACCGGTCACTATCTTCTGACCAAAGAAGAGTTTCGCAATAGTCTGGATGTACAGCAACTCTCGGGCGGAAAAATAAAATTCGATTTGTTGGCGCTGTGGGTCAGCTACAACAATCCGGATGACATTCACAATGGCGAGCTTCAGGGAATTGCCACACTGGAAAACAGCGTTGCGATTTACGACCAGGAAGGCTGCAAAATCAAAATTGAATTTTTTCCCAAGCGGGTTCGCGTTACCAAACTGGATGACGCAGGCTGCGGCTTTGGCGCAAACGTCACTGCTGACGGAACTTACCGAAAGTTAGACAGCAAGAGACCCAAACTCGATCTTCAATAAGCGAGTGAGCAGAAAGGTTTTAGGCGAAATTCCAGGCGCAGCTTTTCGTTCCTCTCCCCAAAGTATCTGGATAATGAAGGAAGGCTACGAATCTGCGGAGTTCAAATTGAATCAGTTATGGGAGATTTCTAACGAGAAGAAATAAAGCCCGGGACCACTTTGCAAATTTAGCGATGCGCGCTATACTCCACCCAACTAGATGGTTGGTGAATCCTTCCATCACATGGTTGCTGGGGTGAGGACAGTGACCATACTTAGAAAAGGCGCGACAGCCCAAAAACTGTGGCGCCTTTTCGCTGTTCTATTGACCCCTCGCTTGTCTGGTCCCCAATAGGAATTCCTAAAGCCGGGCCTTAGATTGAACTGCTATTGCCACGGCCAAACCCATTCTTGACTGTTCGTTCCAGAAAGAGTATAAGCTTGGCAGACGGTAGAAGGCAGATGGCGCGGCACAAAGAATTCGATCGGGATGAGGCCCTCCATAAGGCGATGGAGGTCTTCTGGGCGCGCGGCTACGCGGCGGCATCCATCCAGGATTTAGTTAAGCAAATGGGTATCAACCGGCAGAGTCTCTATGACACCTTCGGAGATAAGCATACGCTTTATCTAAAGGCCCTGGACCGCTACGGCGAAGTTGAAGGTCGCAGGATATTTGAGCTGCTGGAGCAACCGGGCTCGGTGAAAAAGAGTCTGCGGCAGTTATTCGACGGCGTCGTTGAAGGATCGCTCTGCGAAGGTCAGCGGCGCGGCTGCTTCATGGGTAACGCGATGTCGGAGTTAGCTGGCCGCTGCAAAGAGACTGCGGCAAAGACTTGCAGCAACATGGCCGCGGCGGAAGGGGCTTTTTATCGCGCGTTGTTGCGTGGAAAGAAAGAGGGTGAACTCAAAGCAGTTCGCGATCCTCGGGCTGTGGCGCGATTTCTCTACAGCAGCCTCCAGGGTCTGATACTGATGGCCAAGGCCACACAGGATCGCAAGACGCTGGAAGATGTTGTAAAGGTCACCCTCTCAGTCGTCGATTAAATTTTTTTGAGTTGTTCTGGAACGATTGTTCCAGAACGGGTAGAGGCCCAGACGCACAAGCTCCGGGCCGCAGGCAAATAAGAAAGGACAGGAAACACAATGGGCAAGTTGGAAGGCAAGGTAGCCGTCATCACGGGCGGTAACTCAGGCATTGGTTTGGCAACAGCGAAGGAATTCAAGGAACAGGGGGCACGGGTCGTCATCACCGGCCGTGACCAGAAGACACTCGACGAGGCTAAGCGGGAGATCGGCGATGATGTTTTGGCGGTCCAGTCGGACACGTCCAGTTTGACGGCTATAGACAAATTGTTCGCTGCCGTAAAGGATAAGTGCGGGAAGATCGACGTGCTCTTCGTCAACGCCGGCATCGGCAAGTTTGTTCCCGTCGCGGAAGTAACCGAAGAATTGTTTGACTCAATCATGGACATTAATTTCAAGGGCGCGTACTTCACGATCCAGAAAGCGCTGCCGTTCCTCAACGACAACGCATCCATCGTCCTCAACACGTCCATCGTCGCTCACATCGGGATGCCGAATTCGAGCGTGTACGCAGCGAGCAAGGCGGCGCTGATCACGCTGGTGCGGACCCTGTCTGCTGAACTCGTAGGCCGAGGCATACGCGTCAACGCTGTCAGTCCCGGCCCCATCGCCACGCCCATTCTCAATCGGCTCGGGCTGCCGCCGGAAGCGCTTGAGGAGACAAAAAATAGTTTAGAGGGCCAAGTCCCGATGAAACGATTCGGGCTGCCCGAAGAGATCGCTAAGACTGTGCTCTTCCTCGCCAGTACCGACTCTTCTTTCCTTCTAGGGACGGAGATAATTGCGGACGGGGGAATGAGTCAGCTCTGAGCTAAGGAGGTTACTAAACATGCAAGAGGAAATTGAATTGCTCAGCGACGAGCAGTTTCAGTCTGAGGAAGCACAAACAACAACAGATCATTTGGCTTATTCGGAGCCGGGCGACGACATCATGGATGCGTATTCGCGCGCAGTCATTACGGCGGCGGAAAAGGTCAGCCC
>DATNOG010000082.1:0-77925 GCA_035601415.1 Pyrinomonadaceae bacterium
TATCTTGTGCTCAAAGGCTCGGTTGCAGTTGAAGGAATCAGCCTGACTATCGCTTCTCTGACTGACAAGTTTTTCGAAGTTGCCATCATTCCGAAAACCTGGGATATGACAAACTTTTCTCAACTCAAACCCGGCGATGCAGTGAATCTTGAAGCCGACATGATCGCGAAATACGTCGAGCGCATCCTGCGTTTCGCAGAAACCCCTCCGCAACAGTAAACTCATCAACCAGATGAGAAAAAGTGAAGTGGTACAGACTTTATAGTTTGAAGTCTTTCTCCCTCTCCCTTTGGGAGAGGGTTGGGGAGAGGGCTTGTGCGCGTCAAGCTTCGCACCCTCCCCTAACCCCTCCCAACGGGAGTGGAAGAAACGAAGACACAGACTGAAGTCTGTGCCACGACCTATTGTTATGAACGCGGGTTATCGAGTTATCAGGGATGCGGAAGCACTACGCCAGGCAGTGGAAACTTTGTCTGCCCACCAGGTAATTGGACTCGACACGGAAACGACGGAACTCGATCCTTACATTGGGCGCCTGCGCCTAATTCAACTCGCGACGCCATCGGGCGTGGAAATTGTTGACCTCGATGCCTTTGCGAACGGGGATCTGCGGAACAACGATGCGCTCAATCCGTTGAAGCGGCTGCTGGAAGCCGCACGCCCGATCAAGATCGCGCACAACGCAAAGTTTGACGCGAAATTTATCAAGCACACACTAGGTGTTGATCTCGGCGGGCTGTTTGACACGCTGCTTGCCAGTCAAATCGTCAGCGCCGGTGACATTGAAGAGCGTCACGGATTGGAAACGGTTGCTTCGCGTTACCTGAATGAAGCAGTAGACAAAACTGAACGGCTCAGCAACTGGAATTTTGAATTATCCGAAGCACAACTTGAATATGCCGCGCGAGACGCCGCTATTCTCCTGCCGCTGCGCGAAAAGTTAATTGAACGACTGCGTAGCGATTCGCTCGTTGCCTGTGCGCAGCTAGAGTTTGAGTGTGTGCCGGCCGTCGCCAATATCGAGTTGGCTGGCTTCTACATGCACAAGGATCGCTGGCTGGAGCAGTTGTCGTCAGTTGAGAAAAGAAGAGCGGAGTTGGCGGAAGAGTTGCAAAACATTCTGGCTGAGGAGTCTTCACAGGGCTCGCTGTTTGGCGGGCCGCAACGCGATGACATCAATCTCGATTCGCATCAGCAGTTGACACAGGCACTGGAACGGCTAGGCATACCCGTTCCTGATTCAACCCGCAATTGGAAACTTCAGCCGCTGGCCCTCGAGTATCCGGTTGTTGCCACCTTGTTGGAATACCGCACAGTACAGAAGGCGCTGACCAGTTATGGTCAGAACATGATTGACTTGATCAATCCGACGACCGGACGGCTGCATGCGGACTTCCGCCAGATTGGCGCGCCGACGGGAAGGTTTTCGTGCACCAATCCAAATATTCAGCAGGTACCGCATGCTGTTGAATATCGCCGCTGCTTTTCCGGTTATCCCGCGGGCAGAAAACTGATCATTGCCGACTATTCGCAGATCGAGTTGCGCATCCTGGCCGAATTTTCCGGCGACCAGGGCTTCATCAATGCGTTCAATTCCGGCGCCGACCTGCATCGCGTAACAGCGGCCGAGGTTTTCAATGCATCGCTGGACCAGGTTACGAAAGAACAACGCGACTTTGCCAAACGGCTGAATTTCGGCGTGGTCTATGGCATCGGCGCGCAACGTTTTTCCATCATGACCGGCTTGAGTGTAGGCGAAGCTGAAAACGTTTTGCGCAAATATTTCGGGACTTACCGCCAGCTCGATACCTATCTTCACGAAGCCGCGAATCGCGCGGTGCGCGATCGGCAGGCAAGAACGGCATCAGGCCGTTTGGTTCGTTTCCGCTATGACGAGCAGGATCGGCAACAGATTTCCATGACCAAGCGCAACGGCAAGAATACGCCGATTCAGGGAACCAGCGCCGACATTCTCAAACGCGCATTGCGGCTTCTAAAGGATGAACTCCGCAGTACAAATGCTCAGATCGTCAACATTATTCACGATGAGATTGTGGTTGAAGCGGACGCAGACGAGGCCGACGAGATTGCGGAAAAAGTCGAAAGAACAATGCGCGTGGCCGGTGAAGAGTATGTGAAGACCGTGCCGGTGAAAGTGGAAACAGAAATCGCCGACGAATGGGTCAAGTGACGGTGAAGAGTGAAGAGTGAAAAGTGAAAAGTATAGGGTGAAAAGCGAGAAGGTCTTACTTTTCACTCTTCACCGTTCACTCCTTCGCCTCCAGATGAAGTAAATCGGAATTCCCGTGAGAACTAACAGATAGCCAATGCCGGATGTCTGTGCCTTCAGCAGGGCCAGGTCGATCACCAGTAACAGCGCGAGCGAAATATAGATCAGAGGGGCAACCGGATAACCGAACGTGCGATAGGGACGCTCCAGCGCCGGAGACTTGCGGCGCATGACGATCACGGCTCCCACCATCAGCGCATAAAAAACCAAATCAGCGGAAACGATATATTCAAGCAGTTGGGTGTAAACGTTGCCGTAGCTCACAGCAATTGCGCCAGTTTGTGTGTTCGTGGAAGTAGAGATGGTGCGCGGCAATGTCAGCAATGATGCCCAAATGCCTTGCACGATTAATGCGATTGCCGGCACATGTCTGGAGTTGAGAATAGCAATGCGCGAAAAAAACAACCGGTCACGCGCCATTGCGTAATACACGCGCGCGCCGGCGAGAATCAGGCCGTTGTTGCAGCCGAACGTCGAGATCATGATTGCTATCGCCATCAGGATCGTGCCCGGCCGCTGAAAGACCGCCTGCATCGTGGCAGTTGCAACACTGTTCGGCGGCTTTTGAATTGTGGCTAACGGCAGCGTCACGATGTACGCGACGTTGGCGAGCAGATAAAGAGCTACCACCGCGAGGCAGCCTATGAGCAATGCGCGCGGCAAGTTGCGTCCGGGATCGCGGATTTCGCTGCCAGTAAACGTGACATTGTTCCACGCCGATTGCGCAAACAATGGTCCTACCATCGCCAGACCCAACAACATTAGCAACGCGCTGGTGCCGGTTGCTGTCAGGCCGGGCTGAACCATTTGCGGATTCCAGCCATTCGCCGCGGGATGCCACCAGCTGGAAGTATAAGCAGCGCTGTGACTGTTCCAACCCAACAACAAACCAACCAGAATAAGACCGGCCAGTGCCACAGTCTTCGTCAAAGTAAAAGTATTCTGAATGAACTTGACGGTCTTGAGACCGCGAGTGTTGGTCGCAGTCAACAGCAGGATCAAAATGATCGCCACCAGTTGCGCAGTCGAAAGGCTGATGGCGTAACTGCCGAACAGATGAACTGGCGCAACGATGTAATTTGATTCTGAGATCTGTGGCGCGAGTACGCCCATGAAGCGCGCAAAAGCAACCGCCACGGCAGCGATAGTGCCGGTCTGAATGACCAGCAATAGTGACCAGCCGAAAAGAAATCCAGGCGCTGGTCCATATGCTTCGCGCAGAAAGACGTACTGCCCGCCCGCATGCGGCATCATCGCCGCCAGCTCGGCGCAGCAGAGGGCGCCCGTGATGGTAAGCAGTCCGGCCAGCGCCCACGCCATTAGCAACCAGCCAGGAGATGCTACCAGTCGCGCCGACTCGGCAGAGGTGATGAAAATTCCCGAGCCAATCATCGAGCCGACGACAATCATGCTGGCGTCGAGCAGACCCAGGCCGCGAACGAGTCTCGGGGAAGAATTGTCAGCCGCTGCGCTCATGAATTTGTGTGGGTATAGTTGTGTTAATGCTTCAGTGTCAAGAAAAAGCTTGCTTGACACTGCTCGCAACGCTCAAATAGTCTTGCTGAGATTGAATTGCAAGAGAATTTTCAGAATGTTTGCCCCGGAGTTCCGGAACGTCCCCTGATATGTTTAGAAAATCCGCGCTCATCGTTTTCTGCCTGCTTTTGCTTCAAACCGTTGTTGCTGCCCAGCACCCGGCCGAGAAAGTTTCTTACGAAAATCTGCTTGCTCGCGTGAAGAGCCAGGATGTGGCAGTTAACTTCCAGGAGTTGCGTTTGGCTTACACCGAGACAAAGCAATACAGCCCTTATGGCGGCGACCGCGAAGCGCGAAAAGCGATGTTTGCCGCGCTGAAGACGGAGGAGTATGAGAAAGCTTTAGCCGCAAGCGAAAAGATTCTCGCTGCCAACTATCTGGATATCAACGCGCACTTGGGCGCTTACATAGCAAATCGAGAGCTTGGACATGCGGAAAGAGCTGACTATCACAAAAACGTTTTCCAGAAATTGCTAAAGTCCATTAGTGATTCGGGTAATGGCAAGACAGTTGAAACAGCTTTTATCGTGATCTCAACCGACGAAGAATATGCGCTTTTTAATTTTATGGGTCTGCGGCCAACTGCTCAGGAGCTGATCGAAGACAAGACCCATCATTACGACAAAATGACAGTGACGGATCCTAATAGCAATCAGAACGTAATCTACTATTTCAATATTGATATACCCTTCAATTGGCTGGGCAACAGTTTTAAGAATTAAGGGTGAATAGGCGCAGCCGTGTATGCGCCGCCACCACGAAACTACTTGCGCATAAGATCCACGGGCCACAGAGGAAAAATTCATTACATGGTCAAGGAACAAATAACTGCATTGATAAAAGCGAAGCGTGCACGCGTCGGCGTGGTTGGCCTAGGCTATGTTGGCTTGCCACTGCTCGCCGAGTTCGGGCGCGCTGGATTTCAAGCTACTGGCTTCGAAGTTGATGCCGGCAAGGCAGCGCAGATCAATGCCGGCGATTCATACATCGGCGATGTGCCCGGGTCAGTCGTTAAGGAACTTGTTGCAGGCAAGCGTCTCAGCGCTACCACTGACTTTGATCAACTTAAGGATTGTGATGCCGTCATCATTTGCGTGCCGACGCCTTTGCGTAAGACCAAGGAGCCGGACGTTTCTTACATTCTCGCTGCTGCTGAAGAAATCACACAACGGCTGCATCACGGACAACTGATTATTCTTGAGTCGACCACTTATCCCGGCACCACTGATGAAGTGTTGTTGCCAATGTTTGAAGACACCGGACTGAAACTTGACGAGGATTTTCTGCTCGCGTTTTCGCCTGAACGAGTCGATCCGGGTAATCCGCAATTTCAAACGCACAACATTCCGAAAGTCGTTGGTGGCGTCACACCGGATTCAACCGAGGGGGCCGCTTTTCTTTATGCGCAGATTGTAAAAGACGTGCACGCGGTAAGTTCTGCACGCGTCGCAGAAACTGCCAAGCTGTTGGAAAATACTTTTCGTGCAGTAAACATCGGCATGGCAAACGAAATGGCCAGGCTTTGCTACGCTTTGAATATTGACACCTGGGAAGTTATTCGCGCCGCCGCGACCAAGCCATTTGGCTTCATGGCGTTTTATCCCGGCCCAGGCATTGGCGGTCACTGCATTCCGCTCGATCCGCATTACCTGTCCTGGAAGGCACGCCAGCACGGATTCGATTCGCGCTTCATCGGTTTGGCCGAGGAAGTTAATTCGCGCATGCCGGAACACGTGGTGCAATTGGTTGCCGATGGGCTCAATGACGAAAGCAAGTCGATCAAAGGTTCGCGCATTCTGCTGCTGGGCGTCGCTTACAAGAAGGACATTGATGACGTGCGCGAGAGTCCGGCGCTGTCCATCATCGATCGTTTGCGGGCAAAAGGCGCTGACGTGAGCTATCACGATCCCTTTGTGCATAACGTCAGGTTCGACGGCGCGCATATTGAAGCGAGCGGCGAACCACTTGCTTCAGTCGAACTAACAGATGCGGAACTGCGCGACTCGGATTGCGTGATCATCGTTACCGATCACAGTGAGATCGATTATGGCCGCGTCACGCAGTTGGCTTCGTTGATAGTTGATACGCGCAATGCTTTAAACGGAGACGTGCGGCGAGAAAGCAGCGCGCGGATAATTAGGTTGTAAGTCCAACGTCCAAGGTCCAAAGTCAAGATTTGCAGGCGGACATTGGACGTTGGACTTTGAACATTGGACTTTGCTGAATGCTCAAAGTAATCAACGTTGTGGGCGCGCGGCCTAACTTCATGAAGGTCGCGCCAATAATTGAAGCGATGAAGCGGCGTAAGCAAGAGTTTACGCCGCTTCTCGTTCATACGGGCCAGCATTACGACGCCGACATGTCTGATGCTTTTTTTCGCGACCTCGATCTACCTGAACCTGACATTCATCTTGGAGTTGGTTCGGCGCCGCGCGAAGCTCAGCTCGCCGCAGTCGAAGAGCGTTTCGAACCGGTAATCGTCAGGGAAAAGCCCGATTGGGTAATTGTCGTCGGTGATGTAAATTCCACGCTAGCCTGTGCGCGTGCCGCCAACAAGCTGGGCGTGAGAGTAGCGCATGTCGAAGCCGGCTTGCGCAGCTATGATTCATCCATGCCGGAAGAAGCTAATCGAGTAGAAACAGATCGCATTGCCGATCTTTTGTTCACTCCATCCGCGGACGCCGGCGAAAATCTACTTGCCGAAGGCATTCCCTCAGAACGCATTCGGTTCGTTGGCAATATCATGATCGATTCGCTCAAGAAACACCTCGAGCGAGCGCGGCAATCACAGATTAAGGGAAAGCTGGGATTAAGCAATAACGACTATGCAGTACTGACGCTGCATCGTCCTGCGAATGTCGACGACCCGAAAGCCTTCCAACGGATTCTGGATGCGTTGGAGCAAATCAGCCGCCGCCTGCCAATTGTTTTTCCCGCACACCCGCGCACCAGAAAAAATATTTCCCGGTTTGATCTAAGCGAACGCCTAAAGAGTTTGAGCGGGTTGCGACTGATTGAGCCGCTTGGTTACTTGGACTTTCTGAGTCTTTACAGCGGCGCTCGTTTGGTGCTGACGGATTCCGGCGGGATTCAGGAAGAAACTACCGTGCTTGGCATACCGTGTTTGACGTTGCGGGAAAATACTGAGCGCCCGATTACAGTTACGTCAGGCACAAACAGAATCGTGGGTACAAATGGGGCAATGATTGTGACCGAGGCTTTCGTAGCGCTTGATAGGGAACCAATACCTGCCATCGATATTCCGCTGTGGGATGGACATACGGCGGAGCGTATTCTCGCGGCGCTCTGAAAAATTCAACTGATCCTGCTGCGCGGATGTGGACCAGTTAACCTGCGCTAACCGGAATTGAAAGCAGTACTAAAATTGCCAAACTACTCCGAACGTCCCAACAAGTCTATGGGCTCAGCCGCCGCGAAAGGCGTTCGCGGCGTATTGGGCGGCAACATAGGTTTTGCGCAAGCAATACGCGAGGGCTTTCGTCGCGGGCGCGTCACGGCTGCACGCCGTCGTGAGCGAGCGCGGCTCGCAGAACTCGCGTCTCAACCTGCGCGCTTGCTGCCGGAATTCCAAAAGCTCTCCTCATCCGATCTGCTAAAGCACTTTCGTGTTCGTGAGGCGCCCAAATTTCTGCCCGGCTTTCAAATGTCAGATGCTGCTGCCGCGGAGACACGAAAATCCTTTCCTGATGACGCGCGCGAAGTGATCGCAGCGGCATCGCTGATAATTAATGAGCGACGTTGGCCGCTTCTGAGTTTTCGTCTGAAGGAGTTTGGTAATCCACCACCCCACGCGGGCTTCCCGCGCGAGGATCCGGGCCCGGTTAACTGGCAGCGCGATCCGCTGTCCCACAAAATCTGGCCGCTCGACTATCACGCTGACATTTCCTTGTGGCACAACGACGGCTCGGACATCAGAGTGTTGTGGGAACTAAATCGCTTGGGCCACCTCATCACGTTGGGCCGTGCCTACGCGCTAACTAAAGAAGAAGAATTGGCCGTGGAGTTTTTTGCCCATCTGGAAAGTTGGCACAGACAGAATCCACTCGGCCGCGGTGCAAACTGGTCAAGCGCCATGGAAGTCGCTCTGCGCGCGATAAATCTGCTCGCGGCATTCTCATTATTCCGTGATTCGCCAAACCTTAATGAAGATCGATTGCCGCTTTTATTGATGGTGTTGGACCAGCACGGTGCGCACATCAAACGCAACCTCGAATTTTCTTACGTCGCCACTAGTAACCACTATCTGTCGGACGTTGCCGGTTTGTTGTGGCTTGGAATAATGCTGCCGGAACTGAGCGCCGCCAAGGAATGGCGCGAGTGGGCGCTGGCCGAAATGCTCCGCGAAATGGACAAACAAATCCTACCTGATGGCGCAGACTACGAAGGCTCGACCGGCTATCAGCGCTTTGTCCTGCAACTGTTTCTCTACTCGTTCATTCTTTGTCGCGCCAATAAAATACAACTTGAGGACAGGTACTGGCACAAGGTGCACGCAATGCTCGTTTACCTGCGCGGCATACTGCGGCCAGATGCCTTTGCACCGCTTATCGGTGATACGGATGGCGGCCAGGTATTGCCTATCATCCCGCGCAGCGCAAACGATCAAGCATTTTTGTTAGCCCTCGGCGCGGCGGTATTCAAGGATTCGCAGCTCAAGCTGCAACGCCTCGAAGTACCACCGGAGTTACTGTGGCTGTTAGGCGAAGAAGGATTGCGAGAATACGAGCAACTCCCGAATGCGACGCAGGAAATTTCATCGCAGGCTTTTCCTGATGCGGGCACATACGTGCCGCGACATGAAGATCTGTATCTCTTGTTCAATGCAACCGGAGCACAGAACGGCAGGCCGGCTTCGCACCGGCACAACGATGTGTTGAGCGTCGAGGTTTCCGCCTGTGGCCACGCCTTCATAGTCGATCCTGGATCGTACGTTTACACTGCGGATCTTCACGAGCGGCATCTGTTTCGCTCAACCTCATATCATTCAACCATAAAGATTGACGATGTCGAGCAGAATACAATTCGAGAAGCTGCACCGTTCGTTATTGGAGACGAAGCGCGCGTCCGCGTCTTGTCCTGGGAGAGCACGGCTGAACGCGATCGGATTGTTGCTGAGCATTCGGGCTACCAGCGCCTGTCTGCACCAGTAAAACATCGACGCACAATCACCTTTTACAAGCCGGAACGTTGGTGGTTAATTGAAGACGAGATTCTTGGCCGGGGTGAACATGGCATTGCCGCGCGATTTCATTTCGATGCCGGACTCGACGTAAAACCTTTCGACAACAACAGCGTCATGGTTCGCGACGAGATCAGTGGTGTTGGTTTGATCATTCGTTCGCTTGATCTCGATCAAGCTGCGGAACTGGAAGCGCAGTTCACTTCGCGGCATTATGGTTCCAAGCTTGAATCTTTATCAGCCTGCTGGACAACTAGAGGCAGCGTGCCTTGTAGATTTCGCTGGGCGATCATACCAGTGTGTGGCGCTGAAGATTTGAATGAACGGTTGGGTCTCGTCAAATCCCGAATGTGAGAACAAAGATATCTGACATCTGATCTCTGACCTCTGTTCTATGTGTGGCATCTGCGGAATCTGGGAATATGGCGCGACTGAAGGGCGCATCGATCTGCCTTTGGTCGAGACGATGCGCGACGAAATGCGGCATCGCGGGCCTGACGATGAAGGATCGTTGCTCTTTGACCAGGAACGCGGCGGTCTTGGTTTTCGCCGTCTCTCGATCATCGATCTTTCGCCGGCCGGAAATCAGCCGATGCATGGTTGTACGAAAAGCGTCTGCCTGGTTTTCAACGGCGAGATTTACAACCACGGCGATCTTCGTAAAGGACTCGAGCAACGCGGCCACATTTACCATTCGCGTACCGACTCGGAAACCATTCTTCACCTCTACGAAGAGCGCGGCCTCGATTTCGTCAACGAGATTGAAGGCGACTTTGCAATAGCCTTGTGGGATGCGGACCGCGAGCAGCTTGTCGTCGCTCGCGATCGCATCGGCGTCAAACCGTTCTACTTTTATCATCGAGACGGGCGTTTTATCTTCGCTTCAGAGATCAAGGCCATCCTGCGACATCCGGCCGTTGCACCCGAGCTTGAGGAAACATCGCTCTATCACTACCTGACGTACCTCACTACTCCGGCGCCACAAACGCTCTTCCGTGACATTCAGAAATTGCCGGCGGGACACATGTTCGTCGTCAAACGAGACGGATCCGTCGAGCTCAAAAAGTATTGGGACGCGCTGCCGCCAGCGACAGTTCCTGGGAACATTCGCGCACGCAGCGAAGCCGAACACAGTGAAGAAATACTTCGTCTGCTGAGAGATTCAATTAGCAAACGCATGATGTCTGAAGTGCCGTTCGGAGTGTTTCTATCCGGCGGCGTGGATTCTTCAGCCAACGTCGCCCTGATGTCGGAGCTGATGTCTCAGCCGGTGCGAACTTACACCGTGGGTTTCGAAGACAGCGAAGAACTCAATGAGCTTGACACGGCGCGCGCCGTCGCCAGTCGCTTCCGCACGGATCATCATGAAGTGATCATCGGCCGGCAGGACATGCAAAAGTTTCTTCCCGAGCTTGTCTTTCATCAGGACGAACCGCTTGCCGATCCGGTTTGCGTGCCGCTTTACTACGTCTCGAAGCTGGCCCGCGAAACGGGCACGGTCGTCGTGCAGGTTGGCGAAGGTGCTGACGAAATTTTTGCCGGCTATGATTGGTTCAGAAAATACTTGGCGATCAACGAGCGGTTTTGGCGTCACGCTGAGAAACTTCCAGCCTCACTGTGCCACTCGTTGACGTTGCTGGCGAAGCCGCTGCTGGAGGGTTCGCTCAACAAACGCACAGCGATTGAGCTGGTGCGGCGGCTGGGCGCCGGCGAATCGCTCTTCTGGGGCGGCGCGATAGTCTTCGACGAAGATTTCAAGCGCCGGGTTTTGTCCAGCGAAATGAACGCACGCGTCGATGGCTTGTCGTCCTATGAGGCGGTCAGCAAACACCTCGAACACATCGCCCAGCTCAGGCCCGATTCGGATTTTGCCGCACGCATGACCTACCTCGAACTCAAGCTGCGGCTGCCGGAGTTGCTGCTGATGCGCGTGGACAAAATGACCATGGCCACCTCGGTTGAAGCGCGCGTCCCTTTTCTGGACCATTATCTGGTTGAATACGCGATGAGCATTCCCGTTGGTCTGAAGATCAAAGGCACAAGCGGGAAACACATCCTGAAGCGAGCGCTGGAAAAAGTTTTGCCGGCGGACTTGTTGTATCGTCCCAAGCGTGGCTTTGGTGCGCCCATACGCGAGTGGTTTCGCGGCGACAGCGGCGAGATGCTAGCCGGACTCATAATGAATTCTTCAATTCGCCGTCGCGAGCTGTTTGACTATGCGTTTATCACGCGGCTCGTTGACGAACACGCACGCGGAGCACGCGATTGGAGTTTCCATCTTTGGGCGCTCTTAAATGTTAGCCTCTGGTATGACCGCTGGATCAAACCATAACGCAAACTGTTAGTTTGCGGGCGATTTGTTCGGCATGAGGTCAGTACCACCACGCGGTAGCGGGTGGGTGGAAGATTCGGAAGTCGACAAGCGGATTTCCAGCGTCTGCGTCATGTAATGCGAACGGAACCCACCCGCTACCGCGTGGTGGTACTGACCTCATGCCACACCGAGCAACTAGCAGTTTGCTTTATGTCTTGCTGACCTCACGGATCGAATTGTTTATAGTCTCCGCAATCACTTCAGGCGTGAAGTGTTCTTCGATCCGCAGCCGACTGTTATGCGCTACGCGTTCCCACAATTCTTGATGGGTATACAGCTGCTCTACAGCGGCTGCGAAAGATTTGGGATCGTCAGCAATCATGACATCGACTCCATGTGTCAGGCCAAAGCCTTCCGCTCCAATCGTCGTCGTAACCACCGGAATGCTGTGCGCCATCGCCTCACCCACCTTACCCTTGATACCGGCGCCGAAACGCAATGGCGCAACAAAAACGCGGCGCTCGCGCAGATAGGGCTCGACGTCGGGCACGTATCCCCTGACACGAACCATCTCCGAGTTGCAAGCCACGATATCCGGCGAAGGATTGTCACCGATGATATCTAACCGCACGTTTGGAAGGGTCTGCCGGAGACGCGGGTAAACCTCGCGCATAAAAAAGAGCACCGCATCTTCGTTTGGTCGATGGGCAAGGTTGCCGATAAAAAGCAAATCCCCTCTTTCCGCGAATGATTTGCCACCGTCGCGAAGCTCATGAATCGTAGGCACGACTTCGATTTTTCTGCCTGGAACCTCGCTTTCCATGACTCGTTTATCTTCCGACGAAGCAGACCAAACAAGGTCGCTGGCCTGGGCCAGACGTCGCTCGAGCTTTCGGTAACGTTGGGCCTCGGCGAGCGCATATGCGTCGCCTGAAATCTCATGCTCACGTTGGAACCTGATGAAGTGGGTGTCGACCATGTCAAACACGATCTTGACGCTGGGGTTGGCGCGCCGAATGCGATGAATTAACGCTTCTGCCATGCTTGGCCGGCTGACGATCGCTAATTTTACATTCTTGTTTTGGAGCAGCCGGCGATAGTCGATGGCGTCGGCTGTTTCGATGCCCTCTTTCCACAGGGCGCGTTCATAGTCGAGACTCTGTGGCCGGTTAAATGGCACGAAGATCACATGACACCACTTAGCCAGTGTCTTGAGAATCAAGAACATTCGTAAGCTACCGGCGTCCCGATCCGGACTGGGGACGCGTTCGTCAAACACCACCACTCGCGGCCAGTTGCGTTTCCGATTGCTTGCCTCGGTGAGTTCCTTCAGGTTCTTCGGCAGATGTTCACGTTCCAAAACCTCATGCCACTTCTCTTGGAACTTTTGGCGATTGATAACTTGAAAGCGTTTGAGTCCGAAGCGCGTGTCCGTGCCAACCGTTGCACCCTCGAAATGAATGATGCGCGAACTCGGCTGGAAGATGACCTTGTAGCCCAGAGAGCGCACGCCCATGCAGATGTCCACGTCCTCGTATGAGATAGGTGAGTAAATGCGATCGAAGGCGCCGAGACCGTTGAAGAGCTCTTTTCGAACGAGGAGCGAAGCGCTTGTACAGTAGTCAACCTCGCGAGCGAAATTGAAGAGCCGGTCCTCGGGTGACTTGCCCCAGCCGTAATGATAGGCCTCACCCGTCTGCCACACGATGCCGCCGGCCTCCTGAAGCGTCCCGTCAGGGTAGATAAACATCGAGCCTACTGCTCCGACGTTTGGGTCCTCCTCCGCCGTCTCGACGAGCGGCTCTAGCCAGCCAGGTAGCACCACGGTGTCATTGTTCAGGAAGACCAGATACTTGCCGCGAGCATAACGTGCACCCTCATTATTACCGCCGACGCAGCCGACGTTCACGTCAAGGTTGATGAGGCGTATATAACCGTCGACGTCTGAGAGGACGCGGTGTGTTTCGTCGGTCGAGGCATTGTTGACGACGACGATCTCCGTATCACTAAGGTCAACTTCGTGGAGAAGCGAGCAGAGACATTGGACGGTGAGTTCGATCTTGTTGTAGCAGAGAAGAATGATCGAAGTGCGTACAGGGCGGTCGGGCGCGGGTATCCCATCTTTCCGCCCGGCGATCGCCTCCTTAAGTAAGAGAAAATCAGACGCGCTGTACTGCGCCAAGTCGGGCGTGTTCAGGCTGTGCGTCGTGACATTCAGCTGCCCGCGGCGAACCAGCTTGGCCAGTCGCGCGACGAGACGGCTGGGTGCGGCCACTGAGCGGTAGATAAAAAGTTTAATGAACAGCTTGAGCGATATTGGCAGTCTGTTGCTTAACTTTTCTTTCATGCCTTTGAAGCCGCTATCGGGATACGTGCTTGGCCTCTAATGACCCCGCAAGAGGCGTTTGCGAACGCTACTCGTGACCTCCCTCAACCCGCGACTCAGGGCATCGTCTGTAGCCAGCAACTCTAGTGCCCTGTACATTGAAGCTAGAAACAGATCATCCGGGGTGTTCACGTTGATAAAGTCGGAGACTCGAAAGGCCCTAAACTCGTTGCCTTTAGCCCTGCAATGCTCAAAGAAATTTCCGATGGGCGAAGCGCCCCCTGCTCCTGCAATCAATTCTTTAAGCTGTGACTCCAGGTGGCGATCGAAGACCGCTGCTCCCGTCCACCTGACACCTTCGGCTTGACCCTCGATCGGCGTCTCCAGGATGGAAAGGATGCGCTGCTCCGCATCACAGATCACAACGCCACCTTTTGAAAGCTCCAGCGGGTCGAAAGGGGCAGCCACGGCGAGGTAGTTATCCTCAAGCTGACTGTGTTCATATAAACTCGTATAAGAATTTTCGATAAAAAAGATATCCGACAACGAGAGCGCTACTCGATCCACATCCAGGTTGTTCAGTAAATACAGCAGTGCCGACAAAGCGCCGTATTCATGATCCGGGTTGTCAATTACTTTGACAGAAGCCTCGGACCCCAGCAGGTTGCATGCGGCTAGCAAGCCGGAAACAGGCTCGAGGAATGGCGCCCTAGTCGAGATAACGATCTCTTTGAAGCCGGCGATCCGAGCTTGGCGAATGTTTCTCGCCAGGGTGCATTCATCATAAACAGGCAAGGCAGATTTAGGCAGTGTCGCGCTGAGCGATCCAAGTCTAGAGCTGCGCCCGCCGGCCAGGATTAGTAGGGTAACGTTCATCAGCCTACCTAATCTTTACTTCGTTTTCTCAAGATCTGTCGTCCACTTCAGTAGCGGACGGATGACGCCGGGCATTGGGCCAATGTAGTCGCCGCGTGCGGAATCGCCGGCCGGACTGTCAACAACCTGAAACGCGACAGCATTGCGCTCGTAGGCGTGCAGCACAGTCGCGGGAAAATGAGACATGATCGAGACATGGCCCACGAAACTTCCTTCGGCGAGCAGGTTGCCGGGAATCCAGACAGTGCTCGTATAGGTTGCGCGTGGGCGCGCGCTGCGTCGCCACTCTGCGTTCGTATCGTGCGTGCTGAAAAGCTCGGTGCCTTCCTGGTTGTAAAATTCCAGTACCGGCACGAGCGCGTGGCCCTCGTCCAACACTTCGTAGGTCAACTCAATGCCAAATGGTTTTCGAATATCAACAACCGGAATCGTCTTGCCATCTTCAGCGCGCACACGCACGCGCCTGAGCCGCACAACCTCATCGCCCGGCGCCTCCTGTTGATTGGTCCACTCGCGTGCGGCGCCCGTTTTCAAACTGGAACTCAGATAATGCTGAACAACTTCACGCGGGCCGCCGTCGCAAGTGACTCTGCCGTTTTCCAACAGCACGACGCGCTTACAGAGTCGCGTAATCGCAGCCATGTCATGGGACACGAAAAGAATGGTACGGCCCTGCCGGCGAATCTCGTGCATTTTGTCGAGGCACTTCTGTTGAAAGGCCGCGTCGCCGACAGCCAGCACTTCGTCCATCATCAGAATCTCCGGCTCGAGGTGCGCGGCCACCGAGAAGGCAAGGCGAACATACATACCTGACGAATACCACTTGACTGAAGTCTCGATAAACTTCTCCAACTCCGAAAAGGCCACGATCTCGTCAAACTTGCGCTCGATCTCAGCGCGACGCATCCCAAGAATGGCGCCGCTCAGGAAAATGTTTTCACGTCCCGTCAAGTCAGGGTGAAATCCTGTTCCGACTTCCAGCAGACTGCCGATGCGTCCCAATAGTTCGACTTCGCCGGTCGTGGGTTTGGTAACGCGCGAAAGAATTTTCAGCAGCGTCGATTTGCCCGCGCCGTTGCGACCGATGATGCCGACCAGCTCGCCTTGTCCAATTTCGAGGTTGACATCGCTGAGTGCCCAGAGCGTTTTCTGGCCGTTACTGCCCTTGAGCTTGCGGAACGGCGCAGTTACGACGCCGCCAACCATTTCGCGAAACGTCATGTAGCCGGGATGCAGCCCGCCGATGCGGTAGCGCTTGCTTACGTTTTCGATTTTGATCGCGGGCTTCATGCTGGCAAACTCAAACTACGTCGGCGAATGTGTCTTCAAACCGCCGGAAGATATAGACGGAAAAAATCAGCAACGCGAAAGTGATGGCGGCTGAGATGAACAAGTGGAGCCAGTTGAAAGGGCGACCCGTCAGCGAAGCACGGAAACCTTCGATGATGCCGGCGACGGGATTGACCAAGAGCAGCCATTTCCATTTCTCCGGTACGACGCTCGCCGGATAGATTACCGGCGAGGCAAACATCCAAAGCTGGATGATGAAGGGAAGCGCGTGACGCAGGTCGCGATATTTTACAGTCATGGCCGCAGACAGCAGCCCCACTCCGAGCGCGAGCAGCGCCATCAACAAGATGAAGAGCGGGACTAGCAGCAGGTTCATAGTCAACGCCACGCCATAGTAAATGCATAACGCGATGAGCAGCAGAAAAGCCACGCCCAGATCAACCAGACCGGCACCCACTGAAGCCGCCGGGATGAACAGACGCGGAAAGTAAACTTTCGTAATGAGGTTCGCATTGCTTACGAGGCTATGGGTGCTGTTGGTCACGGCGTTGGCGAAGAAGAGCCAGAGCAGCAGGCCTGAGAGTGCGAAAAGTGGATAGGGCAGCGAGCCGGTATCGAGCCGCACGAAGCGATTGAAGACGAGCGTAAAGATGAGCACCGTCAGCAGCGGCTGAATGATGACCCAGGCCACGCCCATCAGCGTCTGCTTGTAACGGACCTTGATGTCGCGCAGCGTGAGGAAGTAGAGCAACTCACGGTACTGCCACAACTCGCCGAGGTTGAGTTCGACGCCGGCTTCTTCTGATTTGATCCGGGTGCGTCTTTCGTAAGCAGCCGCCGCGGATTCTGTGAGACTTGATTCGCCGCGCGGAACCGCCGGTGCGGGCGTCGCCTGTGACTTGCGGCTTACGGCTTTGCTGGTATCTAAATCCATCAAGCTCAATCTTAACTCGCGGCGATCAAAAAGATGCGCGGTTCTTCGTTTGCACTGGAAACTATAAGAGGCTTATGTTGCTCCCAGTCAAGCTGGTCAGTCTAAAGACCGCATAAGAAGGCCGTCAAGGAAGGGCCTTAGAATTTCAGCTCCCGGTATGATCTGATCTGCGGATGAACGTTCAAAAACTCAAGCGCGTAGTCCCAAGTCCCCTTTGGCCTTACCTTGGCGCAGTGCGTAGTTGGATGCGTACTGTTGCGCCACGACCGCTATTAAGCAAGAAACGGCTGCTCGCCGACGCAGCGCTCAGCGAATACGAACGCGAGCTGCTCAGCAAGGTCAGCGGTCGTGTCTATTACCGCGATGGCATGTACCACGGCGACGGGAGGTATTACTTCCGGGTAGGGCTGGGTGCAATCCACCTTATTGATGAGGCACTCGCGCGAGCGAATTTGAACGATGTGCGGAGCATTCTCGATCTGCCTTGCGGCGGTGGTCGCGTGATGAGGTTTCTGGTGCACCGATTTCCCGTGGCGGAGATTACGGCCTGCGAGCTGGCACCGGGAGCAGTGGATTTTTGTGCGCGCACGTTTGGCGCGCAACCTGCCTTTTCTTCGGTTCATCTCGACGAAGTTTCGTTCGGCAAGAAGTTTGATCTGATCTGGTGTGGTTCGCTCGTCACTCATTTGAACGAAACCGGGATCGTCGCGCTGCTCAGGCTCTTCCATCGTCATCTTTCAGACCACGGAATCATGATCTTTACAACTCACGGAAACTTTGTGGCGCGCAGAATGCCGAGGCGAGATTTTGATTACGGACTCGATCCGGAACAGATCGACCGGATTGGTATTGACTACCCAAAGACTGGTTACGCGTTTGAGGATTATCCGGGTGAAAAAAACTACGGTGTTTCGTTGACGTCTCCGGAATGGATTCGCGAGCGGATTCGCGAGGTTGGAGGCTTGCGCGAGGTCTACTTTAAAGAGCGCGGCTGGGACAATCATCAGGATGTGTTTGGGTTCGTGCGAACGTAACCCAAACTCTTAGTGTGCGGTGTGGTTATCACTCAAGGCAGTGCCCCTGCACCGCGGCAAACTGACCGTTTGCTTTACAGTTTTCCATAGCGCTGGTGGGCATTTCGCTGCCGGGCACGCGCACGCCGGCGCAGAATAGAATTCGGCAGCAGCAGTCGTAGTACCATTCGAGCGGTTGCGCGTGTCGAATTAGCGCCGCGCAGGTTATGCACCATCAAGTCCAACGCTTTTGACTTCTGCCCAACTCGCAGAAAATCCTCAGCGCGTGTGAATCGCGTCGTCCGTTGCAGCTTTTCAACCTCTTCTTCCGTGCAACCAAACTTCAACGCCGCTGCGCGCTGCGCCCGCAACTGTTCTTCCAGCATCAGGCTCTGGTTCCAACTAACATTTGCACCATGCCGGCGCCAGGCTGACAGAATTTGCGGATCGAAGGCGAACTCGCCTGCCGCGCTCAAGCGCAGATATAGATCGTAGTCTTCCAGTTTCGACTCTTCATTCCAGCGCTCGTGCTCGAGAGCATCGCGGCGATACAAGACCGTCGGGCTCATCGGCGCCGTTGTTTGCAGGAGCATCTCGCGCACGTCACCATTGACGTAGCTGGCCCAGTCGGCAGTGGAATCGATGATCGCGTTTTGTTCGTCTATGAAATAAGCATGACCGTAAGCAAGGACGGCAGCAGGTCGTTCTGCGAGCAGACCCATGCGCGCGTTGAGAAAATGGGGCAGCCATAAATCATCTGACCCGAGATAGGCGAAATAATCCCCGTGCGTGCGCTCAAATCCCTCGTTCAAGGTTGCGGACAAACCGCGATTTTCCCTCGCTGTGAGTTCACAGGGAAAGGGGCATTCGTTTAGGACGCGTTCGATTACGGCGGGCGAATCGTCCCGCGAACCGTCGTCGATAACAAGCAACTGCGCCGGCCGAAGCGTCTGCTTTATGATCGACCGCAGTGTTGCTTCAATAAACGGCGCGTGATTGTATGAAGGCACGACCACTGAAACCGCGGCCGGCTCTGCGTAAGATGTTTGCTCAGTCTCTTCCTGCAACTCAGTTGCTATCATTTTTTAGTTATCTTACAGTCGTTGCCTTCAAGCGATAATGAGCAGGCGAATTATACTCTTTGGACCACTGCCGCCGCCTTATGGTGGGGTTGCCATTTACATGAAGGCTCTGGTAGCACGTTTGCGTGGGCCAAATGTTCGCATCTGGACCTATGGCGGCGCCAAACCCAAAGACAAAAGTATTCGTTTCATCGCTCACCGCAAACTAGGCACGCTGGGCGCGCTGCTCGCCGAAGCAAGGAACGCGCGCATTCTTGATGCGACTCATTTTCATCTCGAATATCCGAATCCACTCTTACTTCCAGTTTGGCTCGGACTCAAACGCGTGATGGGTTTCGAGTGGTACAAAAACGTTCTCGACGGTTCGTTACCGAAGCGTTACCCGCAATTTGGATCGCTCGAGCGCCGGCTTTTTCAACGGGCAGTGGATGCAGTCGATGAATTCGTAGTTGTCAGTGAAGATTTGCGCCACTGGCTAAAGGAAGAAATCAAGGTACGTCAGCCAATCACAGTTATTCCATGTCTCGTGCCAATGCCACCAGGCGATCGAGACGCGAAACTAGCGAGCAAGACCGAAGAACTCATTAAACCCTACCTCGCACGTCAGAATCGGGTCTGTTCGATCGGCGTCTTTTTTCCCAGTTATGGTTTCAAGGACGTGGCCGCAGCTGTCGAGGAGTTGCGTGAAAGGACCAAAAGGGACATCGGCTTGCTGTTAATGGATGGCGGATTTGTTTGTGACGACACTTATCGTGAGGAAGTGTTATGGAAGCGCGAATGGATCACAGTCCTGAAAGAAGTGCCCAACCCTGAGATTTACGAAATCCTGAAACGCAGCGATGTGTTTGTGCGCGCGTTTGCCGACGAGAGTTATGGCATCTCGCGTGTCGAGGCGCTCTGGGCAGGGTTACCGGTGGTTGCGACGCGCGCCGGCGAAACGCGCGGCATGCTGCTTTATGATTTTGGTGACGTAGAACAGTTAGTCAACCAGTTGCAGGCAGTGTTGTTGTACCCAATTTGGGAAGAGCCCAATCCGTGGGCGGCGCAATACCGGCGCGAGGCTGAAGAGAATTTGCAGGCGGTGGTAAAGGTCCTCGGTATCGAGCAGAGCCAGGGCTTAACGGAAGACTAACCCGCGGCTCCGCCGCCTGATGTCCGCAAGGTCTATGACCTTCCGGACGGGCCGTTAAGTTTCCTGGGGCTCCGCCCCAATTCCGGGCGCAGCCCCAAAAGAAAAAGTAAATCTCTGCCGGTGGGGGCGAAGCCGGCACCGCACATCGGCGGCAGAGCCGTAGTTAACTAGCTCGGCTTTACTAGTGCGAGTCGCTTTCGCAACATTCGGTTTATTTTGCAGACGATTGAATAGATAGCAACAGCCGCGAGCACAAAAAGAAAATAGTGGATGACAAGCACGTAACGATATTCAGTATGCAAGGCTGACTGCGTACAAAAGTAATAACAGGGAACTATCAACAGTATCGCGAGGCTTTGAAATTGGCGTTGGTAGATCAGAATGACAGCGCCGATCAAAACAAGCGGCAGAAAGATGGCCGTTATAAAGATTTTTTGCAGGGCGAGCAAGGGCCACTGAAATAGCGGCTGCCATGTTCCGGAATTGGTTGCTGCGAGTCGCAGCGGCGTTCGCTCGAGCCGCAGCATTGAAGCCGCTCTCCGTACCATGACTCCAGCGAACCAGATCGGATGCCCACGAATAACAGCAAAGCCTCGCGCCAGTCGCGCGCGATCGCGTTCGATCCCATCCGGAGTGAAGAGAGAGTTGGCATAATCGGGGCGGTGAGAAGTTTCAGCTTCACCGTGAATGAGTTCCATATCAGTTTGCGGCAAGCCAAGACTGCCATCGGTGTTGTAATCTGCAATGCCTTCGATGAGTGTTTGCCCGGCTCCCAGCGATACGGGAATAAACTTGCCATACACGATCGCATTGCGAAGCGTGAGCGGGCCAATGATTAGAAGAGCTCCGCTAACCAACACGAGAGCAGGACGCAGTCGTGCCCCGCGTTTGCGGATAAAGAGAAACAGCAACGCCAGAAAAGGCGCGAGCAAGAGCGAGTTAGCACGTAGCCAAACGGAAACGCCGATTAGCGCGCCGGCAAAGAAGATCGAAACAATAGAGGGTCGATTGCTTGCAGGATTTGTTTGCCGAAGAGTTTTGGTTATCAGCAGCATCGCCAGCAGGATTGGCAATGCAGCAAACGAGTCCGGCAAAAGCAGGATCGAATTCCAACTAAACTGCGGCGCCAGCGCGGCGATGAACCCGGCAATAACCCCGACCGCGGTAGGAAAGAGTTCAAAAGCAATCAGCACAATGATGATCACCGACAGCGAGTCGAGAACCATTTGCAAAAGCTGCGTCGCAGTATCCGAATCCGGAGCGACGCGATAGATGAACGAGAGCAGAATTGGATAACCGGGCGGGTGTCCCAACAAATCAGGATTGCTGGTTGAAGACGAGGCATCGTAAAGCGAACTGAGACCGTTCGCGCGAATCAACCCGGCCAGGTGTTTGTAGTTGAGGGCAACCCGGCTCTGCACCGCAAAGGCTTCGTGGCGCGCGGCCTGCCAATTTAGCAGCCTGACCCCCAGCGCCGTGCAAAAGATCAGGGAAAGAATTAGAAGATTACGACGCGCTACGGAACGCTGATGGGCGTCACTGATTTCCAGTTCTGCGGCGTCGCGCTTTTCGTGCTTCATTACGCGGCGGATTATACAGACCCAAAGTGATTCAAGGACATTCGATTATTTGTTTTGGTGGTGAGGACTGGTGGTATCACCATCCCCACTCGAAATACCATTTGATGCGGCGCTTCGCCAAAGCCGGCAATCGTGTGCTCTTTGTCAACTCGATTTCGATGGGCCTGCCGAACCTTTCGAACAAAGACTTGCTGCCGCGCATTGCGCGGAAGCTGCGTTCGTATGCTCGTCTCGCGCGTTCTACGCCAGAAGGTGTCACGGTTGTTTCTCCCGCGGTCATTCCGTTCTTCGGCACTCGTGCTGCACGCGCCGCCAACCGCAGTCTGCTCCGGATGCAAATCGGCCGGCTCGCGCGTCGTCGCGGTCTGGCGCGACCAATTCTTTGGATAGCGATTCCCACGGCGGCGGACATGATTGGAGAGTTTGATGAACGACTGGTGATCTATCAGGTGTCCGACAAATATGATGCGAACCTAATGGATCATGCGACTGACCTCGCTACCATCAAGAAACTTCACGAACGCGCCATCGATAACGCCGACATCGTGTTCTATTCCGGACAAAAATTGCTGGCTGAAGCTGACCGTGGTCGTGAACGATCGTTTCTCCTGGAACAAGCGGTCGATGTTGATCATTGGTCACCGGTCGCTGGTGGCAATCTGGAGATTGCGGAAGCGGTGGCGCATATTCCGCGACCCCGTCTGGGTTACTTCGGTGCGATAGAGCCCTGGCTCATTGATCAGGAATTGATTAAGCGTGCAGCGCGAGAACGTCCCGATTGGCAGTGGATCTTCATCGGCAACAAATCGCGCGGTATTGAGGTCGAAGCTTTGCCGAACACGCATTTTCTGCCGCCGGTGCCGTATCAGGAGTTGCCGAATTACGCAGCGGGTTTTGATGTCTGCGTGCTGCCATGGGACACTGCGCACTCGTTTACCAGTTATGGTTCAGCGATAAAGGTCCGTGAATACTTAGCTAGTGGGTTACCAGTAGTGATCTCGCCGCTGCCTGAATATGAATCGATGAACGACGTGCTGCGCATTGCCCGCAGCCATGATGATTGGTTTCGTTTGGTTGCGGAAGCATTGAATGATAAAGATCCCGACAGCGCGCGGACGCGTCAGTTGGCGGTCTCCAGCGGCACATGGGACGCGCGCGCCGAATGGGTTTCGGGTCTGATTGAAGAAACGCTTGCGTTAAAGGAAAAACATTAGTCCGCAGATTACGCAGATTTCACAGATTGTAAGAATAAGACTGGAACATAGGAACAGTTCAGCACAATGCGACTGCGTTCACTTCTTATCTGTGTAATCTGCGCAATCTGTGGATAGTGATATTAGAAGATGAAGCAGTTTCTGCAAAACCTAAGAACAGGCGAAGGCACAGTGGCGGAGGTTCCGGTTCCGGTGGTGCAGCCTGGCCGTCTACTTGTTCGCACTGCCGCATCTTTGATCAGCGCCGGCACCGAGCGCGCCTTGACCGAGTTAGGACAAAAAAGCTTGTTAGGTAAAGCTCGGGAGAGGCCGGAGCTAATTGGCAAAGTTTGGGAGAAGGTCAAAACGGAAGGCATATCCCAGGCGCTTGAAGGCGTGCGCGACAGGCTTGATAAGTCGCATGCTGTTGGTTACAGCGCAGCCGGCGTAGTTATTGAGTGCGGAAAAGACGTGACGGATTTTCGTCCGGGAGATCGGGTGGCTTGTGCCGGCACGGATTACGCGTCTCACGCCGAAGTAATCTCGGTGCCGCGGAACCTGTGCGTGCGTTTGCCTGACCTGCTGAGTTTTGAAGAGGGAGCTTTTGGGACGGTAGGCGCAATCGCGTTGCAGGGAGTGCGTCTCGCCGAGCCAACGCTGGGCGAATCGGTCATTGTGATCGGGCTCGGCCTGGTGGGCCAGCTTACGGTGCAACTCTTAAAGGCGAACGGCTGTCGCGTTTTCGGAATCGACATCGACGAGGCACGCATTCAACTTGCGCGCATCTCCGGAGCAGATGACGGCTGCACGCCCGATGAAGCGAAGGAGAAAGTGACGGCCTGGTCCAGGGGACGTGGCGCCGACGCTTGCATCATCGCGGCGGCAACAACTTCAAACGAACCGATTGCACTGGCCGGCGAGATTTCACGCTTGAAGGGCCGCGTGGTGGCAGTCGGGATGGTGGGCATGGACGTGCCGCGCGACATTTATTACCAGCGTGAGCTGACGTTGAAGGTTTCCCTGTCTTATGGACCCGGCCGTCACGATCCAGATTATGAAGAACGCGGCCACGATTACCCGATGGCCTATGTACGCTGGACCGAGGGCCGCAACATTGAAGCCTTCCTCGACCTCCTGGCCGCCGGGCGCATTGATGTGAAGCCACTCATCACGCATCGGTTTTCGATTGACAATGCGCAGCGCGCTTATCAACTAATTTCCGGCAGCACGAACGAGAAATATCTGGCGGTCGTCCTGACTTACGACACTGAAAGCGAAGTTAGCCGCCGCATTGAAAATCCGTCTCTACCCAGAAAGGCAGCAGCACCGGCAGGACGCGTCGGCGTTGGTTTGATTGGCGCTGGTGGCTACGCCCAAAAAGTTCTGCTGCCAAACTTCAGGGCTGCAGGCGCCGAGTTTTGTTCGATTGCCTCCGCGTCCGGCGTTTCGGCGCGCGATGTGGGCGCAAAATACGGCTTTGCGCGTTTTGTTTCAGACGATCAAAGCGTGATTGATGACACGCAGACGAATCTGATCGTCATCGCTACGCGTCACGGCTCGCATGCGGAGTTGGCGAGGCTGGCGCTTGAGCGCGGCAAACACGTCTTCGTAGAAAAGCCGCTGGCGCTCAATGACGCGGAACTTGATAGCGTGCTCGATGCGGCAGCGAAATCTGAAGGGCAGTTGCTGGTTGGTTTCAACCGGCGCTTTTCACCTTTGGCTGTCAAAGCAAAGGCGACTTTTGCTCAACGGCAGTCACCGCTCTCTATCGTTTATCGTGTGAACGCGGGACGCATTCCGCGCGAGCACTGGACCCAGGATGCGGCCGAAGGCGGCGGACGCATCATCGGCGAGGTCTGTCATTTTGTCGACCTGATGCAGTTTCTTACTGGCGCCCCGCCAGAGAGTGTCTATGCTGAAACAATCGCTGGCGGTAATGTCAATGTCGTTATTGAAGACTCGGTCTTCATCACGCTGCAATTTGCCGATGGCTCAAATGGTGTGATTGCTTACCTGGCGGAAGGTGACAAGAGTTTGCCGAAGGAGCACATAGAAATCTTTGGCGAAGGAAAAACTTTCGTCATTGAAGACTTTCGCACCGCCAGACTTTATGCCGATGGTCGTGAGAAAAAAGAAACTCTGCGCCAGCAGGACAAAGGTCAGGCTAAGGCAACACGCCTGGCGTGTGCTGTTGTCGCCGAAGGCAGACCCGCTCCGATTACTCTGCAGGAACTCGACGCTACAACTCGCGCTACCTTTCGCGTCAGGGATTCTCTACGGACCGGAAAGCCTGAGAAAGTGAAAAGTGAAAAGTGAAAAGTATTGAGTATTGAGTACCTGAAGCTTGAACTCTGAACTTCTCGACGCTCAGTACTCAGCACTCAGTACTCAGCACTGTTTCTACTTATGTGTGGCATTGCCGGATTAATCAGTTTTGAGCCCGAGGAACGCATTGCCGCGATGCTCAGAACCATCGAGCATCGTGGGCGCGACGATGAAGGCGTTTGGACTTCCGAAGCGATTGACGATTCGGGCCGGCGCTCGTGTTTGGGACATCGCCGTCTGGCAATCATAGATACCAGTAAGGCTGGTCATCAGCCAATGCTTTCGACTGATGGCCGTTATGCTCTTACCTTCGGCGGCGAGATTTATAACTATCGTGAGTTGCGCGAAGAACTCCAAAGCAAGGGTCATGTCTTTCAAACGGAGACCGACACCGAAGTTCTTCTAACCGCCTTTGCCGAGTGGGGCAAAGAATGTCTCCCGCGTCTCAACGGCATGTTTCATTTCGCCGTTTGGGACAACCACGAGCGCACGCTGACGCTCGCGCGAGATCACGTTGGCATCAAGCCGCTATATTATTTCCACAAACCCGCCAGCAACGATCAACCGGATTTGTTCATTTTTGGATCGGAAGTTAAAGCCATTCTCGCGACCGGTCTCGTTGAACGGGCGCTCGATCCAGAAGCGCTGAACCAGTTTCTGACATTTCTCTGGGCGCCCGATCCGAACACGTTGTTTCGTGGAATCAAGACGGTCCCGCCGGCCCACGTTCTTACTTTTCGAAGTGACGAAATAAGACTCAATGAATGGTGGGATGTGTCCTTTGACGAGATTGAGGAAGGACGTAGTGAAGCATGGTGGCAGGAACAGGTGCTTGAAACTCTCGACCGGGTAGTCAAGCTGGAGATGGTTGCCGATGTGCCGCTCGGATCGTTCCTGTCAGGCGGGATCGATTCTTCAGGAATCGTCGCGATGATGAGACGTCATAGCAACGGACGAAGAGTTTCCACTTACACCGTCGGCATCGAGTCGGAAGATCTTCGTTACGACATCATTCCCGACGACGTCCAGTGGGCGCGCCGAGCAAGTAAACATTTGGATACTGACTACCACGAGATCATGCTGCAACCTGCGGTCGCCGAGTTGCTGCCGAAACTTGTCTATCACATGGACGAGCCGGCGATAGATATGGCCATACCAAGCTACCTGGTCTCGCAAGCCGCGCGGGAAACGCTGCGCGTCATGTTGTCAGGCATGGGCGGTGACGAGGTGTTTGCAGGTTACCCGCGGCAAATGGCGATGAAGATTGCCGGCGCTTTCGATCCGGTGCCCGGGATGTTGCGTCGCTCGTTGATGAAAACGATCGCACGCACGCTTCCGGGAGGTTTGCCGGGACGATTGACGGCGCCGTTGCGTAACGTCAAAAAGTTTGCGCGCAGCGCCGGCCTTGATTTTGAAGAACGATATTTGGGATACGGCACTTACTTCACCGACGACTCGAAGCAACGACTTTATTCCGACCACATGCGCGCGGCTACAGAAGGGCTCGATGCATACGCCGCCCATCGCCGTTACTTTGCGCGCGTGGAAAACGCGGCGCCTTTAAACCGTTTGCTTTACGTGGATCTAAAGACTTTCCTGCCTTGTTTGAACTTGATAACTACCGACAAAACTTCGATGGCGGCAAATCTGGAGGTGCGTGTGCCTTTTCTCAATCGCCGGATGATTGAGTTCGCCGCGCGCATGCCGCCGGCACTCAAACTGCGCGGCTTCAAACGCAAATACATTCTCAAACGCGCGCTGGAAAAAGTTTTGCCCCACGATTTGGTTTGGCGTAAGAAGGCAGGCTTTGGCGCGCCGATACGCGCCTGGTTGCGCGGCCCGCTGCGCCCGCTGGTTGACGATCTGCTGTCGCCGGAAACAATCCAACGCCGTGGGTTGTTTAGAGCAGACGAAGTACGGCGCATTATCGACGCGAACCTTTCCGGACGCGAGGATTACAATCTTCAGGTGTTTCAGTTGCTGATGCTCGAGCTTTGGCAGCGGCAGTTTATGGATTAGCGCTGCAAAAGTGTTACCGAAAAATCGAAAACGTTGACAAGCCGTCCAGGCGGTCTTATTCTGAAGGTGGCTGATCGCTCAGCGTGAAGCCTTCGTTGACCTTACCGCCCCGCAAGCTTCCCAAGTTAGTTAGATGGCCCAGAAAAAGATTTCAGTAGCAGAATCAAATCGCGCGGTGCCGCAGGTCGCGCAGATCCAGAGGGCCGGCGCGCGAGTCTTGCTTGCAGAAGACGACCGCGCACTGCGCCGCTTTTTGCAGGTCATACTTGAGCGCGCTGGCTATACCGTGGTGCCGGCGGCAGATGGTCTGGAAGCGATGAAGATCGCGCTCTCCTCAAGTATTGACATTCTGGTGACGGACGCGATGATGCCGAACCTTAGCGGCCACGAGCTTTGCCGCTTTGTGCGCAACAGCCAGACGCTTGCTCACTTGCCGGTAATTTTGTTGAGCGCTCTGGAACAAAAAGAACCGAGCGACGGCGAGCACGTCGACGCGTTTCTTTCGAAACCTGTCGCCGGTGAAGATCTGATTGGATGTATTGAGAAATTGTTGGCGCGCACGCGCGCTGACTGATCTAAACAATCCACAGATTACGCAGATTACACAGATAAATTGGGTGACAAGTTCCGGAGCTTTACGGATGGCACCTTATTTCATTTGCGGAATCTGTGTAATCTGCGGATTCCAATCCTAAAACAAAAAGGCGACCCAACTTTCGGGTCGCCCTTTTTGTTTCTTAAGTTAATCTCAATCAAGCAGTCGTTGCGCTGGTAACTTCGATCAGCGCATCGATGCCGGTGTAGGGTATCTCCTGCGCTTGCGCCACTGCCTCATAGGTGCAATGGCCTGCGTACGTGTTCACACCCGCCTTCAATCCTGCATCGCTGCGTATCGCGTCGAGAAATCCCAGGTTCGCCAGCTTAATAGCGTACGGCAGTGTCGCATTTGTAAGCGCGAACGTGGACGTCCGCGGCACCGCGCCAGGCATGTTTGCGACGCAGTAATGCAGCACGCCTTCAACGTAATAGGTGGGATTTGAGTGCGTAGTCGGATGCGTTGTCTCAATGCAGCCGCCCTGGTCCACTGCCACATCAACTATCACCGCGCCGTTGGGCACATCTTTGAGCATGTTCCTCGTGACCAGGCGCGGCGCGGACGCGCCGGGCACCAGCACCGCGCCGATGATCAAATCGGCGTTTGAGATGGCATCATGAATCATGTAAGCGCTCGACGCGAGGGTGGAAATTTTAGAAAGGAAAATATCGTCAAGCTCGCGCAGGCGCTCGAGGTTGTTATCAATCATGGTGACGTGTGCACCCATGCCGACCGCAATCTTCGCGGCGTTTGTTCCCACCACGCCGCCGCCAATGATTACTACTCTGGCGGCGGGCACGCCGGGAACGCCACCCAACAATATGCCCCGCCCGCCGGCCATCTTTTCCAGATAGTGCGCGCCGACCTGTATCGCCATGCGGCCCGCGACTTCCGACATCGGCGTCAGCAGCGGCAGGCCCCCACGCCGATCGGTGATTGTTTCGTAAGCAATGCCGGTGACTTTGCGCTTGATAAGTTGTTCAGTGAGCTTGCGGTCGGGCGCCAGGTGCAAATAAGTAAACAGCATCTGGCCTTCGCGCATGCGCGGATATTCGGGCTCGATCGGCTCCTTCACTTTGACGATCATGTCGGCTTTGCCCCAGACGTCGTCGGCTGAGTCAATAATTTGCGCGCCCGCTCGTTGATAGAGGGCATCGTCAAAGCCTGAGCCTTCACCGGCGCTGCGTTCGACGATGACCTGATGATTGCTGTCGCTCAACGCGCGTACGCCCGCAGGCGTCAAACCAACTCGGTATTCGTTGTCTTTGATTTCTTTCGGCAGACCGACAATCACGGCAGAGTCCTCCAGGGCAGAAGTCGGAGATCAGAGATCAGAAGTCAGAGGTCAGAAGTCAGAAGTCAGAGGTCAGAGGTCAGAAGTCAGAAGTCAGAAGTCAGAGATCAAGTCAACGGAAGTCACCGTTTTTTCTAACCTCTGACCCCTGATCTCTGACCTCTGGCTTCCGACCTCTGGCTTCCGACCTCTGGCTTCGACCTCGGTTAGCCTATCCCATGCCTTCGATCAAGTCGATTTGCGCGCGTTGCAGTTTGCCGCTGTAGTCGACATAGATGGATTTCCATTCCGAAAAAATGTCCAGCACCTGCGTGCCCGCTTCGCGATGGCCATTGCCGGTCGCCTTGGTGCCGCCAAACGGCAGGTGAACTTCGGCGCCAATGGTCGATGCGTTCACATAAAAAATGCCGGTATACATGTCGTTCATGGCGCGAAAGGCGCGATTGACATCGCTGGTGTAAATCGCTGCGGAGAGACCATAACGAACGCCGTTGGCAATCTCTACAGCGTCGTCGAGTGATTTAGTAGGAATGACTGCGGTAACCGGGCCGAAGATTTCTTCCTGCGCGATGCGCATGTCTGGAGCGACGTCGGTAAAGACAGTTGGCTCGATAAAGAACCCGCGCGCGTATTCGCCTCGGGTCAGTCGTTTGCCGCCGCAAGCCAGCGTCGCGCCGTCTTCCTTCTGACCAACGTCGATGTAACTCATGATCTTTTTGACGGCATCGGCGTTGATCACCGGACCCATGTCGGTTTTTTCATCCGCGCCATTACCGACGCGCATTCGCTTCGCACGATCAACCAACTTGCGGCAAAACTGCTTGTAAATCTTTTTATGGACCACCAGCCGCGACGATGCCGTGCAACGTTGTCCGGAAGTACCAAATGCACCCCAGACGGCGCCTTCGATCGCGAGATCGATGTCGGCATCATCCATCACGATGATCACGTTTTTGCCGCCCATCTCCAGCGAACAGATCGCATTGCGCTCGGCACAAGCCGACGCGACGATTCGCCCAGTCTCGGTCGAGCCGGTAAAAGAGATCAATCGCAGCGCCGGATGATTGGTGATTGGCGCGCCCGCATCTTCGCCGTAGCCCGTTACCAGATTCACGACTCCCGGCGGAATGCCTGCCTGCTCGCAGGCCTCGACGAGATTGTAGGTTGAGAGTGGCGTGTCTTCGGCAGGTTTCAGTACTACTGTGTTGCCACAGACCAGCGCTGGAATCAGTTTCCAGGAAGGGATTGCCATGGGAAAATTCCACGGCGTGATCAGGCCGCAGAGTCCAACCGGTTGCCGCACGCACATCGCAAACTTGTCCGGCATTTCCGCCGGCGTAGTAAAGCCGTGCAGGCGCCGGCCTTCACCGGCCGTGAAGTAAGTGCAGTCAATCGCTTCCTGAACGTCGCCGCCGGCTTCCTTTAATACCTTGCCCATCTCGCGGGTCATGTCGGCAGTGAACCGCGGTTTGTTTCCCAGCAGGATCTCGCCCAGGCGAAAAAGAATTTCCGCGCGTCTGGGAGCGGGCGTATTGCGCCAGCCGTCGAATGCTGCGCGCGCGGCATTCACGGCAGCGCTAACATCTTTGCTGGTCGACCTGGGGAAACGCCCGATGATATCGCTGGTATCGGCCGGATTGACGTTGTCGAATAGTTCGCCCGACTCGCTCGGCAGCCATTTGCCGCCGATGTAATTGTGGTAGGTCTTAACCGAGCCACGAACGCGTGGAATGGTCTGCTTGGAATTGGTTTTTGCGAGGGCTTTTTTTGCCTGGGCCATGATTAGGTGTTGGGTGTCAGGTGTCAGGTGTCGGTTTCGGCGAGTTTACCGACACCCGACACCTGATACCCGTAACCCGCTCTTATTGGTAAGTGAACTGCACGATCCTGGTTGTTATGTGGTCGAGATCTCGCGAGTAACGTGAAACCTGCATCACCACTGGATCGCCCGGTTTCAAAGAGTTCATGACCCTTTGAAACTCGGCCAGCGCCGTTACCGGAACGCGGTTAATGCGTGTGATTACGTCGCCTTCGTTAAATGTCGGCTGTCCGTTGATGCCTCTCACTTCAGCGGCTAAGCCGCTGGGATCCACCTCTTTAACGTAAAGACCACGCACGCCCGCCAGATGCTTGTCAGCGACTAGTTGCTGCGTCAGTTCCGCCAGCGTGATGCCGAGATGCAGGCCATTACCTTTCGGATCCGAATCCTTGCTCTTCGGGCGTGGCAGATCTTCGGGGTCGCGCAGTTGTTGCAGCGCTGGACGTTCGCCAAGAGCTACGTCAGCGGTGTGTTTCTCAAACTTGTCATCGCGCTCGCGGAGATAAGTTAACGCCACGGATTGACCGACCGGACTTCCGGCTACTCTTTGAATCAAATCCTGCGCGTTTGCAATCGCTTGTCCGTTGAATTCAACGATGATGTCATTTGACTGCAAACCTGCCTTTGCTGCCGGCGTGGGCTGACCATCCTTTGTTTGCTGTACGTCGAGAATGATCGCGCCCTTCGCCTCAGCCAGACCATAGACGCGCGCAAATTCGTCTTTGACGGAATCAAGCGTGACGCCCAGATAGCCGCGGTGGACTTTTCCCTGATCCACAATCTGCCGGTAAACGAAGTTTGCCTCCGACGCAGGCAGCGCAAAGCCGATGCCGTTGTAGTCGCCGGTGGACGTTGCGATCTGGGAATTGATGCCAATGACTTCGCCGCGCATGTTTACTAATGGACCACCGCTATTGCCGCGATTGATGGCGGCGTCAGTTTGAATGAAGCGCTGGAAATTTGAATTTGCTGAAGGAGTTTCTCGTTCCTTCTTGGAAATAATGCCGGCAGTAACCGTTTGGTCCAGGCCGAAAGGAGAGCCAACCGCCAGCACCCAGTCGCCCACCTGGGCCGCATTCGAATCGCCCAGAGTTACGGTTGGCAAATCCTGCGCAGCATCAATCTTGATCACGGCAACATCGGTCTCTTCATCAATGCCAACGATCTTTCCCGTGTAGGTTTGGCCCGACTGCAACCCCACGATGATTCGTGACGAACCCTGGACCACGTGTTCGTTGGTTAGGATGTAGCCTTTGGGACTGACTATAAATCCGCTGCCGACGCCGTGAGATGGGCGCCGCGATTGCCTGCGAAACATATCAAGCAGTGGATTATTCGAAGGCAGGTCTTCCTGGTCCTCGTTGTCTTTCTCACTGACTTCGGGCGCGGCAGTGATGGTATCGATATTCACGACCGCAGGCTCGACCCGTCTCGCAATTTCTGCAAACGAGGCTGACAACGCTTCAGGCGCGCGGGCGATTTGCATTTCGTTCTGCGCCACCGTTGGGCGTCCCGAAAGCATCGCGCCGATTCCTATGCCGGCTAACAGGCAGGCCGTCGCCAGGGCCACGATCCACACGCGAAGCTTTCGCAGGATGGTCCGTTCGTTCACAGTTGTTTGATCTTTGGTAAGTTCGAGCATAAAACACCGCCTTCAAGAAAAGCTGCACGTCACGACCTTTGGAAACGCCGGAAACCCCGGTGGCATCAGGCCGCAGAAGGGAAGGGCTGAAGTATAACTAAAGGTCAATCAGGGAGCAAAAGATACGAGCGCAGCGAGCAAAGGGAAAGGGGCAGGTGAAACGAGATTTTCCATTTCTCATTTACCATTTTTCATTTTTCATTGAAACCATTAGCTTTTTCTCAAACCGCGCGCCTTCTAACTCAATCGGTCGTGGGCTGCAATGGCAAATGAAAAATGGTAAATGGAAAATCTTCTTTTCTGCGGGTGTGTGTTATGAACCTCAAGGCCGCAAAAATACCTTGAGTGCGCCTTTCTTTCCAGCGCGCTCCATCGCATAGACGCCGCGCGCAAGCGGATATTCTTCACTTATCAAACTATCGATATCGATCGCGCCTTTCTTAAGAAGATCGAGCGCGGGCTGAAAACGGCCACAGCGCGAGCCGACAATGCTGATCTCGTCAACGACCAACGGCGCCTGGGCGAATTCTGCTTTGCCTTCAAAAGTTGACTTCAACACCAGCACTCCACGCGGCCGCAACAATGCAAGTGTACCTGCAAAGCCCGACGGCGAGCCGGAGGCTTCGACCACCAAGTCAAATTCGCGCTTGCGCTTTGCAGCAGCCTTCGGCGTTGCTGTTTCGATGCCACGACGTTCAGCAATGCGTAACTTCTCAGCATGCTTGCCAATCAACAGCACGTGCGCGCCTGTTAGCGCAATTACCTGAGCGCAAAGCAGGCCAAGTTTGCCGTCTCCGATCACGGCGACATGATCCGTTGGTTTGATTTCGACGCATTCCATGACCCCACAAGCGGCTGCGAGTGGCTCGGTGAAAACAGCGTGCTCCTCAAGTACTACATCCGGAACTTTAAAAAGATTAGCTTGCGGGAGTTGTAGAAATTCCGCATGTGCCCCGTCGCGTCCAACGATTCCCAGCACCGTTCGTTCGGGGCAATGACGCGGATCGCCTGAGCTGCATAGCGCGCACTTTCCGCAACCAACATTTATTTCACCGACTACACGCTGGCCGATTAGCTTCGCGTCGGCGGCTGCTTCAACGACTCCGACAAACTCGTGTCCGATCGTCCCCTTAAATCCGGCGTAACCGCGCGCAATTTCCAGATCGGTATTGCAGATGCCGGAAAGCAGCACGCGCACGAGCGCTTCGTCTTCCCGCGCCGGTTTTTCAACCTCGCGAACAGCCAGCTTTTTCTTGTCTACGCGAAGAGCTTTCATAAAACAGAGATCAGAAGTCAGAGATCAGAAGTCAGAGATCAGAGGTCACTGTAAGCGGGACAGCTAGTCTGCCATCCGATCTGAAATCTTGAGTTTGAGAACCCCCATTCTGCCTCTGACCTCTGATCCCTGACCTCCGACCTCTGTTCTTCAGAAACTTTTTGTGCGCGTGTAGACATTTTGTGAGGTGAGTTCCACAATCTGTTTACTGCCGACAACATTGATTGGCAGCCGCCACTCCAAATCTTCGTCACCCGGTAAGATAGCGTTTAGCCACCAACTGCCGGCGGCGACCACAACCGTAGCCTGCCCAGCTTTATCGAGTTTCGCATTGACAGGACGGCGACCTTGCATGCGCTCGTTCAAGAAATCATCAAAGCGTTTGCCGGCGCGCCGCTCGGTAAAGTATTCGTGTCGTACGGCAACGATATCAACCGGGTACAGTTCCACGGGGATGTCCAGTGACGCTGCGTTAATGCCGGCTGGTCGCAACATGATTTGCAATGTCGTTTCATTGCGGGACGCCCGGGCGTCGGGGTTTGCGCGGTGCGGGAGTTTCGAGTAAATCAACCAACCGGAAAACAGCAGCGCGGCAACGAGCGTTGCTCGCAGAAGCAAAACAGTTAAGCGCGATAATGTGCCTGGGGGTTTCACCTTAATGGAACCAAAAAGTCTTCAGCTTGCGGTGGCGCTAACGATCAAGTATTTGCGCAAACGTAACTGGCTATTTCTTAAAAGCGCGAACGTAGGTAACCAGTACCTCAATTTGCTCCTGGGACAGTTTTTTCCCGAAAGCCGGCATCTTCTCCTTGCCGTTAGTTATGGAATTGAAGATGCGCTCATCGCTGACTTTTTCCTGCCACTCGGCATCGGTAAGGTTGCGCGCGTGTTTAAATTTGCCCTTGATTGTTTTTGCGCGACCATCCTTACCATGACACGAGGCGCATTGTTTTTCGTAGAGTTCCGCAGCGTTTGCCGCCGGCAAGGCGCCGGCATTGGTCGTTAGAGAGGTTGCGGCCAGGAAATTTGGATAAGCGGCTGCGAACGCACCCAGCAATATAATGAAAAAAACGGGTTTCATGAACGTGGTTCCCTCGTTTCCGACTTGCCATTGCCGCGCAATCTGAGATGCCGGCTTTTCATACGTTTGCGAAACTTATGATACCCAACTGAGAATGTTTTGTGTATCCGTGGATGGCTGGCCAAGTTGAAACGTTTGTTAATGCGAAGTAAGCTCGCGTCGCCAACGAATGAGATTCTCCAAACAAAGGGAATAAACAGTGGAGTTTGAACTGACGCAGGACAAATTCAGAGATGAGTGTGGCGTGTTCGGGATCTACGGGCACGCCGATGCCGCGCGACTGACCTACCTGGGGCTGTACGCACTACAACATCGCGGTCAGGAATCGTGTGGCATCACCGCGTCCAATGGCGCCGAGTTGAGGCTGGAGCGCGCGATGGGCCACGTCGCAGAGGCATTTGATCAATCGACGTTGGATCGTTTGCCGGGAGCCAGCGCCATTGGTCATGTGCGTTACTCAACTGCCGGGGAAGTGTCGATACGCGAAGCGCAACCATTTTTGGTGACCTGCCAGCACGGTCAAATTGCTATTTGTCATAATGGCAACCTACCGTTCGCGCGCGAAGAGCGACGCAAATTGGAACGTGAAGGCGCAATTTTTTCTGCAACTTCGGACACTGAAGTAATTCTGCATGGCGTGGCGCGATCGAAAGCGCCGTCAGTTCGCGAAGCGATTCCTGAAGTTTTGCGCGAGACTGAAGGCGCATTCTCGATGCTGTTCTTGACGCCTACTGAAATGATCGCGATTCGCGATCCGCGTGGCTTCCGTCCGCTGGCGCTAGGACGCCTGGGAGATGCCTGGGTGGTTGCTTCTGAGACCTGTGCTTTCGATTTAATTGATGCGCAGTATGTTCGTGACGTCGAACCCGGCGAGATGTTGGTCATCGATCATGATGGATTGCGCTCGTCGCATCCGTTGCCGGAACAGAAGCCCTCGATGTGTCTGTTTGAGCATGTCTATTTTGCGCGCCCCGATTCGCTTATCTACGGCCAGTCGGTAAACGAGTCGCGACACCGCATGGGCGCGCGACTCGCAATCGAACAACCGGCGGACGCGGACGTGGTGGTGCCGGTTCCGGATTCGGGAACAGTCGCAGCCATTGGTTACTCCGCGCAAAGCGGCGTCAGTTTTCGTTTTGGTTTAGTAAGAAATCATTACGTCGGCCGCACCTTTATCGAACCGCGACAATCAATTCGTTCGTTTGGCGTGCGCATCAAACTAAACCCGGTGCGCGAGTTGATCGCCGGCAAGCGCGTAGTGCTTATAGATGATTCAATTGTGCGCGGTACGACTTCCAAAAAAATTGTGCGGATGGTGCGCGAAGCAGGCGCCAGCGAAGTCCACATGCGCATCAGTTGTCCGCCGACCATCAGCCCCTGTTATTACGGCATCGACACGCCCAATAAAGCCGACTTGATCGCCGCACAGATGTCGATTGAAGACATTCGTAAGTTTATCGAAGCCGATTCGCTTGGTTACCTTTCGCTCGAGGGAATGATTGAAGCGATTGGCATCAGTCGTGATTCGTCGTGCGTGGCCTGTTGGAACGAACAGTATCCTACTCGCATCACCAGCGAAGCCGAGACGATGTGGGAGCGCGATCACGAAGCGATAGGGGCTGACAACTAAGAATGGCGTCGAGGCGGTTTAGTCTCTTTTCAGTTTGAATCACAAGGAACACTCAGTGAGTCGAGCGACAAAAGGATGCGGCTGCGCGGGGGCGGTTCTGGTTCTGCTGCTGATTCCGGCCGGTTACATCGGCTGGAAATATGTGGTTCCCTGGTGGAAAACAAAACCACCCACAGCATCCGGAAAAGAACTCCAGGTTCACATTCTCGATGTTGGCCCGGTTGAAGGCGACTCAATTCTGATCACTTCGCCCACTGGCAAATCCGTGCTTATTGATGCCGGCGACACAAACAAAGGCAAAGTGGTGCTGGAAGCGTTGAAGCGTTACAACGTGCAGCAGCTCGACTATTTCATTGCCACCCATCCTCATCCCGATCACATTGGCGGCGCAGACGAAGTAATCAAGGCTACGAAAGTCTTGCGCGTCATCGATAACGGAACTGAACCCGATGTTCCCGAATCACTGGCCGTGAAACAGAATCCGAAAGCGGCGCAAAATAAAACCGCACAAAACAAGAAAGCTGCGCCAGCACCGGCCGCCAAGTCGAATTCAATTACAAAATTTTACGATGAGTACAAAGAGGCGGTAACGCAAAGTGGTGCGAGCTACGAGAAAGTTCAAGCCGGCACGAAATACGATATTGGCGGCGGCGCCCAGTTGACCGTGCTCGCGCCGACCGAGCCAATGTTTACAAGAGACCAGATGAAGACCGGCGGCAACCTGCCAAACGCAAATTCGATTGTGTTGAGACTTGATTACGGTGACTTCTCAATGTTGTTGACGGGCGATGCTGAAGAACAAACAGAACACCGCATGCTGACGAAGGACGTAAACCTCCGTGCAAAGATTTTGAAGGTCAGTCATCACGGTTCGAAGTATGCAACGGCGCAGGACTTCGTCGATCGCGTCAAGCCGGAAGTGGCCATCATCTCTTGCGGCGAATGGAATCGTTATGGCCATCCTGCGCAAGTGGTGCTGGATCGGTTGAAGGCTGCGAATGCGAAGGTGTTTAGGACTGACCTGCAAGGAGAAATAACGATTACGAGCCGCGGCAAAGAGAACGATTATGTAATCAAGACTGCAAAAGAAGGTGCGGTTGACGTGTGGGCTGGACGAACTGCTCAGAAGGATGATTCAACACGCTCAGGATTCATTGCCTATGGTGATTTTGGGCCACCACCGAAGAAGAGCGGTAAATAGTGAATCGTAAATCGTAAATGGTGAAAACAAAGAATTGCGCCTGGTTCAAGGTTGCCTATCAACATCTGTTGTGCGCCAGGTGTTCATGATCTTCTATTTACGATTTACGATTCACGATTTACGAATCTATGACAAAGCCAATTTCATATGCGGATGCCGGCGTTGATATTGATGCCGCCACGCGTGCCACCGACAGGATCAAGCAGCTCGCGAGGCAGACGTTCAATGCGCGGACGCTTTCCGAGATCGGCAGTTTTGGCGGGATGTTTGACGGCGCATTTCCCAAACTGAGCCAGCCGGTCCTGGTTGCTTCAGCTGACGGTGTCGGCACCAAGCTCAAGATTGCGTTCCTTTCCGGTGTGCACAACACCATCGGGCGCGATCTGGTCAATCATTGCGTGAATGACATTCTGGTCCAGGGCGCTCGACCGCTCTTTTTCCTCGACTACATCGCTACCGGAAAACTTTTGCCAGACGTGGTGGCGTCAATCGTCGAAGGAATAGCCCAGGGCTCTCGTGAAAACGGTTGCGTTCTGCTCGGCGGGGAAACAGCCGAGATGCCGGATTTTTACGCGGTGGGCGAATATGACCTTGCGGGCTTCATCGTGGGAGTTGTCGACAAGGAAAAAATTATCGATGGCAAACAAATCGCGGCTGGAGATGTCTTGCTGGCTTTGCCTTCCCTCGGATTGCACACCAATGGCTATTCGCTCGCTCGCAAGTTGTTTTTCGACGTGGCTGGCTACGATGTGAACACCTACGTTGATGAATTGGGTATGGCGGTTGGCGAGGCGCTATTGCAACCTCACGCTAGTTATTTGAAATCACTGGATGGATTGCTTGATTCCGGAATGATAAAAGGCCTCGCGCACATAACCGGCGGCGGACTGACTGACAATATTCCGCGCATCTTGCCCGAACGCACGGCCGCTGAAATCAAGAAAGCCAATTGGCCCATCCTTCCCATTTTTCAAATCCTGCAGCAGATTGGTAATGTCGCTGAGAACGAGATGTATCGAACTTTCAACATGGGAGTCGGCATGGTCATCGTCACTTCCCGATCAGATGCTGATGCAATTAAGTCGCATCTAAAACAACGCGCTGAGCAGGTCTTCGAAATCGGCCGGGTAGTCGAAGGCCAGCGCTTTGTCAAATTGATCTAATCGCCAGCGATTCGGCTGCGCCGTCCGATGTGCGGTGGCGGCTTTGCCCCACCGAAAAGTCACCACCAAGAATTTTCGGGGCTATGCCCCGAACAAAAGGGCATAGCCGTTTCGGACATTTGCGAAGTCCCAAGCAATGCCACGCGAAGTGAAAACCAAAATCGCCATACTCATCTCCGGACGCGGCTCAAACATGCTCGCGCTCGCCGATGCGGTTCGCGAGGGAGGCGTTCCTGAATCGGAGATCGAGGTAGTAGTTAGTGACCAACCAAATGCCGCTGGCCTCCGACACGCTCAGTCGCGAAATCTGAAAACAGTTGTGGTGGAAAGAAGAGGGCGCTCGCGTGACGAACACGATCGCGAACTAGTGGGCGTGTTGCAGGAACATCAGATTGATTTCGTTTGTCTTGCGGGTTACATGCGTCTCCTGTCGTCGCTCTTTCTTTCGGCATATCAAAATCGCATTTTGAATATTCACCCAAGCCTGCTGCCTGCCTTCCCTGGTCTGGACGCGCAACGGCAGGCGCTTGAGCACGGCGTGAAGTTCAGCGGATGCACAGTTCATTTCGTTGATCAGACCCTTGATGGCGGTCCAATTATCGCGCAGCGAATTGTTCCAGTGCTCGACGATGACACCGAAGAACTGCTGGCCGCGCGCATACTTGAACAGGAACATGAGCTTTACCCTGAAGCACTAGCTATCGTCGCCGGTAGCGCCTATGAGATTGTTGGCAGGCGAGTGATGCTAAAGTAAAGTCACTTGCGCAAGACGACCCTTCTTATTCTATTTACGATTCACGATTGACGATTTACGATTGGCCAATGACGATTGACGAACAGCTCGAGTACCTGCGCAAAGGAACAACGGAAATCATCCGCAAGGAAGAGCTGCGGGCCAAGCTCGAGAAGTCTGCGAAGACAGGCAAACCGCTGCGCGTGAAACTCGGCGTCGATCCCACCGCGCCAGACATTCATCTTGGACACACAGTTGTCATTCGCAAGCTGCGTGCTTTTCAAGAGTTGGGCCATACAGTCATTTTCTTGATTGGCGATTTCACCGGACTCATCGGCGATCCGTCCGGCAATTCCGCCACGAGGCCACAACTAACTCGCGAAGAAATCAACGCCAACGCTGAAACTTACAAGCAACAAATATTCAAATTGCTTGATCCTGAAAAGACCGAGATGCGTTTCAACTCGGAGTGGATGGACAAACTCGGTTCAGATGGCTTCATACGTCTGGCAGCTCATGTCACAGTCAAACAGATTCTGGAACGCGACGATTTCGCCAAGCGGCTCAATGAAGAAAAGCCGATTGCGTTGCACGAGCTGCTGTATCCATTGACGCAGGCCTACGATTCGGTTGCCCTGGATGCCGATGTTGAACTGGGCGGTACGGATCAAAAATTCAATCTGCTAATGGGGCGCAATCTGCAACGCGAGTACAATCAGGACGCACAAGTCTGCGTCATCATGCCGCTGTTGGAAGGAACAGACGGCGTGCAAAAGATGTCGAAGTCGTTGGGCAACTACATCGGCATCAACGAACCGCCGTCGGAAATCTTCGGCAAAGTAATGTCGATCTCGGATGAGTTGATGTGGCGTTACTATGAACTTCTCACTGATCTAACGACTGAACAAATAGCTGCTCTCAAAAATGGAGCCGAGAAAGGCGAACGCAATCCGCGCGACATTAAAGCCGAACTTGCGAAGTCAGTCATTTCTGATTTTTATTCGCGAGAGGATGCTGAGCGGGCTGAAGAAGAGTTCGAAAGGATCTTTAAGCGCAAAGAAACTCCAACGGAAGTCGATGATTGGTGGGTGCCATACAGCAACTATAAGATTTCAAGACTTCTAGCAGAAGTTCCATTTCTTGCGTCCTCAGTCGCAGATGCACGTCGGCTCGTCTCCCAGGGTGCCGTGCGGCTGAACGGCGAACGCGTCACTGATGCGAATCTTATGGTCGATTTAACAGAGCTTGGTGTTTCAGTGCTTCTTCAAGTCGGGAAGAAAAAGTTTGTTCGCGTTCGCGTTCAAGGCGCTATCGGCCCAAGTGCATATGAGCCCCGCCAAGAGCCTAATGACTGAGCTTGCAGAATTTTTGCGCACATTGTCTCTGTTGAAACGGGGGATGTCAGGATTTCGTCATGAACAAGAAATGGCGACGTGACATTGAACTGGGTGAAGTTACAGCCCATCTTTGACCCATCTTGCTGAAAGTTGGGGCGTGTCAGAAGGGAAGCTGTTCGCCGTGCTATAGCGGAGGCAGATTCAGGCGGCAGTCCCTTAACTAGGGAGCGCTGGTTGGAAGCTTTCAAGGAGTTGCAGCGCAGGCTTAATTTAACGGCGGCTAAAGCTGCCAAGTGGCGAGACGCCATCCGCGATGCTCGCCGCTAACAGCGACGGGTAGCCGTTATTCAGTCGCGCTTTCTTCATTGCTCAATACCCGGTCGATGTCTCGGGATGTATGAAGAACTCGGAGGATTTCAACTAGCTCATCAGTTGCGCGATAGAAGATCAGATATTTATCAAAGCCTTTGACGAGCCAGATTCGGACGTTGTCTAACTCTGGGTTCTCAAAGGCACGAGCAGGGCCAATAAGGGGATTTGTCTGTAGCACCTCAAACGCGCTGAACGCCGCTTCGTAAAAACGAATAGCGGCCTCCAGGTTGTCTTTAGCGATGTATTCGAATTGATTGTTGATGTCGCGGTCAGCTTGCGGCTTGAGGGCAAGGCGCAACTTCATTGAGATTTCCCTTGGTTGGCATGTTCCTCAACAAGTCGCTGCAGTTTCGTGCCGATGTACTCAGTTGTCACTTCGATCGGTTCGCCACTGTTGAGCCCGTCAAGCAGCAAGGTTTCCAACCTAGCCTCGCTCTCGCGCTTCTGTTCCTGCAAAATCAACTCGCGCAAGTAGTCGCTGATGGTTCTGTAACCTTGCTCTTCAGCGCGACGCTCGATGAACACGCGCAAACTATCCGGTAGTGAAATACTGACGCTCGACATGGTGACCTCATTTGTCAGCCTAACTATATAGTGAAGGAGCGCCTTTTTCAAAACAATTGTCCGATTTGTCAGACCCAACCGATGCGATCTAAACGCTGAACTTTGTTTCCAAGCTGTTTGGCAAGTTACACTCTGGCGGTCTGCATAAGAAGTCTCAATGTCCGCAACACTAGCTACTGAAGACATTCTTGTAATTGAAACGCCTGAGCGCGTGCCGCTTCACTTTGCGCTGGCCTCGATTGGCAATCGTTTTCTTGCCTGCGCAATTGATCATGCGTTGCAAATACTCGCACTCATCCTGATGATTATCGCGTTCACGTTAGTCGCGAACTATTCGACTTTCGGCGAGCACCTCACCAGTGCGCCAAAATGGGTGAAGGCCGCGCTGGTGGTGGTGCTCTTTTTGATCCTGTCCGCCTACTTCGCTTTCTTCGAGTGGATCTGGAATGGCCAAACACCCGGCAAACGCTGGCTAAAGCTTCGTGTTATTCGCGAAGATGGCCGCCCGATCACTTTTTGGGAAGCAGCAGTGAGAAACTTGTTGCGCACTTTCGACATGATGCCGGCGCCATTCTATTCAATCGGCTTGATCTCAGTTTTTGTTAGCGCTTCGGACCAGCGTGTGGGCGACATGATTGCAGGCACGGTTGTGGTTCGCGAGCGCGAGGCCCAGGCGCCGCTCTTCGCGCAGGTGTTTGAGTCAGCGGTGAGCGACTTGGCGTTGCGAAGATCATTCAAGCCAGTTGAGTTTTCTGGAGAGCTTAACAGTCTGACTGAGCGCGAAATCGAAGTGGTGGAAACTTTTCTGCGCCGGCGCTGGGATCTTTCGGATATTCCGCGGCAGTGGATGGCCTGGCGCGTTTCGTTGCCGCTTATGTACAAGATTCGTCCGACATACGATCTGGCGACGTTTACCTATGAAGGCTTTCTCGAAGAACTACTGCACCGTTATCGCGCCCAACATAGATTTTCGGAATGAAACGGCTTCTCGCCACACCGTCGTAAACTCGACTTCCTGCGCCCCAAAGTTTCCGCTCACGCTTCGTGCAATAACAAGACTAGACCGCGAGTCGTCTTAAGTGCGGCTGCTTGAACGCGCCAAATTGATCCGAAGATCGATTGTTTGTTAATCTTTCCGTTTCTAACCTGCGCGTAATTCAAAACCATGGAAGGTTGGTTATTTTGAGATGAGCACAAATGTTTTTATTTTGGGTGGCAAGCGCACGCCGATGGGCGAGTATGTCGGCGCGCTGAAAGATATTTCGGCAATTGATCTTGGCGCGACGGCGGCAAAGGCTGCTTTGGAAACGACGGGCGTCTCCCCGGAAGAGATCGATCACACGGTGATGGGAAATGCGTTACAAACGTCTGGCGACGCAATCTATGGCGCGCGTCACGTTGGCCTCAAAGCGGGCGTGCCTTTCGACCGGCCGGCGCTTACGGTTAATCGCTTGTGCGGCAGCGGTATTCAAGCAATTGTTTCGGGCGCACAGATGATTCAGCTTGGTGAAGCGCAGACCGCATTAGTCGGCGGCATGGAGTCGATGTCACAGGCGCCACATGTAATTCGGGGGGCCCGCTCAGGTTTTGCGCTGGGCGAAGGCAAACTCGAGGACAGCCTGATGGTCGCGTTGCTCGATAGTTATTGCAATACGCCCATGGCCGGTACCGCCGAAAATCTGGCGCGAAAGTTTTCCATCTCACGCGAAGAGCAGGATGCGTACGCGCTGCGTTCGCAACAGGAAGCGAAGCGGGCCAGCGATGGCGGCTATTTTGCTGACGAGATTGTTCCAGTTGAAGTTAAGTCGCGCCGATCGAGTTTCATTTTTGACCATGACGATCACATGCGACCAGAAACGACCATGGAAGTGCTGGCGAAATTACGACCAGCGTTTGCTAAGGATGGTTTTGTTACTGCCGGCAACGCTTCGGGAATTGTTGACGGCGCCGCAGCACTGGTCATCTGCGGTGAAGACTATCAGAAGCGTGCGGACAAGAAACCAATGGGCCGCATTGTGAGTTGGGCTTATGCTGGTGTCGAACCTGAAATCATGGGCATTGGACCAGTGCCGGCCACGCGCCAGGCATTGAAGAAAGCCGGACTTGAGCTTGCTGACATAGATCTGATTGAAGTGAATGAAGCTTTCGCCGGTCAGTATCTCGCCGTTGAAAAGGAACTAGGATTGGATCGATCGCGGACGAACGTCAACGGCGGAGCCATTGCACTGGGACATCCGTTGGGCGCAACCGGCACCCGGCTCGTGCTCACCTTACTTCATGAATTGCAGCGCCGCTCCGGTCGTTACGGTCTGGCGACGGCGTGCATCGGTGGCGGCCAGGGCATCGCCATGATTGTTGAGCGGTTCTCCGGTTAATCGTCGGAACTAAATTACAATTTCCTGATTTTCCAATATTGATCCAAATTCTCGGTAGGTTTGTCGCAATCTGAAGGCTAAATTTTCAGATAAGCGTTGAAAACCGGGGAGTTATAGAGCGTGTGTGTTTGGACTTAATTCGGCATGCCTTTTGCGGAGACTAACGCGATCAGGTCATGCCCAGGTGGGTCTTCGCAGAATACGAAACATCGAACTTGTATTTTACTCGGCTTAAAAACGTATTAGGCTTGCGAAAGGTGCATCAGGCGTGCTAAAAAGCTTGCCTCTATTCGGGGTCTACTGATCATTTCCTTCTTGTTTTGCATAACATCAATTTGCTCTCTATTTTCAAGACATCAACCTGCGCCCAATCGGCTGCGCACATTCTTCAACGCTAACTGATGCTTAAGGAGTTCCCCATGTCGAAATTTGTACGACTACCCCTAATAATTTTCTCCATACTGGCGCTCAGCACTATCGCGTTCGCACAGTCAACGCTAACTGGTGGCATTAGCGGGAAGGTCACTGACCCGCTAGGCGCATCGATTCCCAATGCCGCGGTAACGGCGACTAATGCCGGGACAAACCAGGAGTCCACGGCCACGAGCGATTCCGATGGCGGCTTTCGCGTTGTCAACCTGCCGCCGGGAACATATACCGTCAAGGTTTCAGTAGCTGGCTTCGCTGATTTTGTGCAGGAAAAAATAGTAGTCGAAGTTGGACAGGTCACGAACATAAATGTTCCTCTGGGTGTTGCCGGAACTACGGCAACCGTCGAAGTTACAGCAGAAGCACCGGTGATCAATACAAACTCGCAGGAGTTTTCCACCAATATTAATCAGACCTCCATCAACGAACTGCCAGTCAACGGTCGACGGGTTACCGACTTTGTGCTCCTGACGCCGGCTTCAGTTCCGGATGGTCCTTTCGGACTGATTAGTTTCCGTGGGATTTCGGGCTTGCTGAACAACAGCACAGTGGACGGTGGTGACAACAATCAATCGTTCCAATCGGAAGAACGCGGCCGCACCCGCATCCCCTACGTCGTCAGCCAGTCTGCAGTTCGCGAGTTTCAGGTTAACTCCTCAAACTACTCGGCTGAATATGGGCGTTCGGCCGGCGCGGTAGTTAATACAGTAAGCAAGAGCGGCACGAACGAGTTTCATGGGGATCTCTTTGAGTACTATCGCAACAATCGTTTCGGCGCGCGCAATCCTCGCGCCTTTCAGAGCGTCCTGATCAATGGCATCTCGACCCCGGTAGGAATTAAGCCGCTCGATATTCGCCATCAATTCGGCGGCGATATCGGTGGTCCGATTGTTAAGAACAAAGCATTTTTCTTCTTCAGCTACGATCAGCAAAAACGAAACTTCCCGGGTCTGGCTGTCTTTTCTGTTCCGAGTTACTTAAATACACTAGCTCCCGGAACTACTGGGCGAGCTGCCTTGACTGCAATGACAGCTACTAAGGGTTTAACGAACGCCCAGATTGACAATGCCCTGGCCTTTCTCACTTCAACGACCGGTGAAACACCTCGTCGTGGCGATCAGAAAATAATCTTTCCGAAGTTTGATTGGCAGGTGAACAGCAATAACCTGTTTACGTTGTCTTACAATCGCTTGCGCTGGGCCTCTCCTGCTGGTTTGCAAACGCAGGCGACAAACACTAACGCGCGGCATAGTTTCGGTGACGACTTTGTTCGTGTCGATACGATTAATTCACGCTTCCAGTCAACGCTTACTCCGAATCTGCTAAATGAGCTGCGTTTTCAGTATTCGAAGGACTTTGAATTTGCTTTGAGCCAGCCACCCCTGCCTGGCGAACCTTCAACCGCGACAACAGAGCTCGGCGCACGCTCGCCTCAAGTGTTTTTGACAAACGGCTTAACCTTCGGTACCACAACCAACTTTGAACGCATCAAGTATCCGGATGAGCGACGCATTCAAGTTGCGGACACGGTAACGTGGACCAAGGGGATACACACAATCAAGTTTGGCGCCGACATTAACCGCGTCACGGACGAAATCCTAAACCGCGCCTCTGAAGCCGGCTCCTACCAGTACGCAAACATCAGCGACTTCGTAATTGACTACGTCAATTTTGTGACGCCTTTACCCGCAACAGTAACGTGCTCAACCACCACCCGGCTGCGGGGCCGTTGCTACACGGGTAATCTCGGTTACGTTCAGGGTGTCGGCATCCAAGGAATAAAGTTCACCGAAAATGAGTACAGCTTCTTTGCCCAGTTGGATACCCGCATCACGCCGCGTTTGACGTTGAATTCCGGCCTGCGTTACGAATATCAGAAATTGCCAGTTGCAACCCTGGCTAACCCCAGCACGGTGGTTATTCCGAATGACGGCAGGACACTTAATCAAGCGACCTCAATAATGCCGAACGACAAAAACAACTGGGGGCCTCGCGTTGGTTTCGCATACGATATCAACGGTGACGGCAAGACCTCTGTTCGTGGTGGCTTCGGTGTGTACTACGGTCGCATCCTTGGTGGGCACATTTGGAACAACCTGCTGAAAACGGGTAATTTGGGCGGACAGGGCACCATCAATGCAGTGCAGACGCAGATTACCAATTGCTTCCCGCTAGTTGCTACGGCGACTATTCCATGCGCCCCGATCTTCCCCAATACCTTACCCAACACGACGTCACTTACGTCAGCAGGGACCATCGTCTTCTTCCAAAGAAATTTCCAAACGCCGAAGATTCTTCAGTACGACTTCATTTTGGAACGAGAGATTGCCAAGAATACGGTCGCCTCAGCGTCTTTCGTAGGAGCGAGGGGTTATGACCTGCCGACCTTCGTGGACGTGAATCAAGCTCTAACTGGCGCCAGCAAAACCTACACAATTCTTGGTGGAAACGAAAACGGGCAGAGTTTCACAGTTGCGCAGTTTGGCAAGGCTATTCCGACCCAGCCTGTGATGCTTCGTGAAGAGAGTTCAGTAAAGTCGGAATACAGCGCCCTGGTCCTGCAGGTCAACCGGCGCTTTACTAACGGGCTGCAGTTTCAATCAAGTTATACCTTCTCAAAATCTACCGATACCGGGCAGAACTCAATCATTACTGGTCCTTTCAATACTGTGGTTGATCCGTTCCAACGGCAGGCTTACGACTTTGGGCCAACCAATTTTGACACGCGGCATAAGTTCGTGTTCAGCGCAGTCTATGCGCCCACGCTTTACAAGGGTGGGGCGGGTTCGGCCCGCGACCGTCTCCTAAATGGTTGGTCAGTTTCTCCAATCTATGTGCTCTATAGCGGCACGCCATTCAGCGCCGTAACGTCGAGTAATCTAAACGGCTCAAACGGCGACAACCGCTACTTCCGGCTTCCGCGTAACTCATTCCGTCTGCCCGCAATCAAGGATATGGATCTGAGAGTTTCAAAGCGTATCAACTTCTCGGAAAGATATAACGTTGAATTGCTGGGAGAGGCCTTTAACCTATTCAATCGCACCCAGGTTTTCGGCGAAACCAACACGTTGTACACCTCGTCGAGCACTACCTGCACAGTTAACGGTGTTAGCGTTGCTGTGCCTGCGCCTGGGAACGGACTTTGTTTCAACCCTGCGTTCGGCGCCGTTAGCAGCACGGATAGTAACAAGTATTCCCAGCGCCAGATTCAGTTCGCGGTGCGTTTCCACTTCTAGTTTCTAAACTGGAAAGCAAACAGAAACCGGGTGCCCTTTGTTAAGGGGCACCCGGTTTTTCTTTGCTCTTTGTAAAAAGCTAGATCAACCGATCGCCTTCGACGGCTACCGAATCCTGCCGGTAGTGACAGCCACGACTCTGACGATTGTGCAGAGCGGCCTGCGCAACGATCAGTGCAACCTCGACGGCATTGCGCAGGCCGATCAAACCGTCGTCGAGCTTGGTGGTTCGATAAAAGGTCTCAATCTCATTCCAAAGGTGGCGCAACTCGCGAATTGCCCGCGAGATTCGTTCGGCGCTGCGCACCAATCCCACGTAGTGCCACATAATGTTTTGAATGGTCTGCATGTCGCCCTGGATTAAGGCCGGGTCCGCGTCGGCGATCAAGCCGCTTTCATCCCACGGCGGCACGTTGTCAAACTCAGCCCGCACCAGGCCCGCCTCGTCGAGTAATTTATCAATATGTTGTGCGGCACGATTTCCCCACACCAGGCCTTCCAACAGCGATGTCGAAGCCAAACGATTGGCGCCGTGTACGCCCGTGCAACTGACTTCGCCAACTCCGTATAGCCGCGCAACGCTGGAACGACCCCATTCATCCACCAGCACGCCACCACAAAAGTAGTGGGCCGCGGGAACGACTGGAATGGGCTCGCTGGTGATGTCGATGCCGGCTTTTAGACAGCGGCTGTAAATATTTGGAAAGCGTTCGCGAATACGCTCCGCCGGCATGCGTGAAGCAATATCAAGCAGCACGTAAGAGTAGCCGTTATGTTCCATCTCATGATGAATGGCGCGCGCAACGACATCGCGTGGGGCAAGGTCGCCCCATTCGGGCGAATAACTCGTCATAAATGGTTGTCCCTCAGGCGTAATCAAGATGCCGCCCTCACCGCGAACTGCTTCGCTGATCAGGAAACCTTCGGCGCCAGGTACTGCAAGTGCAGTCGGATGAAACTGAACGTATTCCGCGTTCGTGATCCGCGCGCCGGCCCGGTTAGCCATCGCCAGACCATCGCCGCGGGCTCCCAGCGGATTTGTGGTGTTGCGATAAATGCGTCCCAGACCACCGGTCGCCAGGACGGTGGTGGTTGCAAGGCAACGATGTACAGTTCGTTCCTGGCGGTCGAACATGTAAGCGCCGTGGCAAGTAATGCCTTCGTAGTTATCCAGCGGGTTGCGCGAATGATGTGGGAAAGTAATCAGGTCAACCGCGGTCATCTGCGATTCGATGGTTACATTCGGACAGTCGTTTAAGGCAGTGATGAGGCCGTCCATGATGGCTTTACCTGTGCCATCACCAACATGCAGGATGCGCCGTCGTGAATGGGCCGCTTCCTGAGTTAAGAGCGGCTGCCCATTGGCATCCTGATCAAACGCAACATGGGCTAGTCCTTCAAGCACCTCGTGCAGCAGCGCTGGACCTTCTTCTGCGAGGATGCGCGCGGCCTTTGGTGAGCTGACGCCTGCGCCTGCTTTCAAGATATCAGCCAGTAGCAGTTCAGGATTATCCCCGGCCCCGCGGCCAACGATGCCGCCCTGTGCGTAGAGCGTATTTGATTCGTGCGCATCGCGCGCGCGCGTAACAATGGTGATGAGACGGTTGGGATTGCGTGCAAGCCGTAACGCGGTGGTTGCGCCGGCGATGCCACAACCGATGATCAAAACATCGGTCCTGTTCAAAAGGGTTCTTCCTTCATGACATCTCTCAGCCGATGGCTATCATCCTTTCGACTGACTGGGCCGCCCGTTGCAAAATCTCTTCAGGCAAGTCGATTACATATTGGTTTTTTCTTAGCGATTCCAGCGTGTCTTCAAGAGTGATCTGATTCATATGGGGACATCTCACACTGCAAAGGCGCAACATCTCCTTGTCGGGATTTGCCGCCGCGATGTTGTCGCCCATAGCACATTCTGTGAGCAGCAGGTAATGCGGAGCAGATGTGTTCTCTACGTGTCTGATCATCGCGGTTGTGCTTCCGGAGAAGTCTGAAGCGGCGACTACTTCGGGACTGCATTCGGGATGCGCGAGAATCGTGACGTCGGGAAACTGCTTCCGGACGTTCTCGATATCTTCAACGGTAAACTTGTCGTGAACTTCGCACCGTCCTAACCAACCGATCATCTGGTAATCTAGTTGACCGTCAAATTTTTTTCGCGGATCCATGGTTGGAAAAACAATGTGCTTGCCGGTTTCGTTGGCGACATTCTTCGCCAGGTATTCATCAGGAATAAAGATGACTGTCTCGGTATTCAGAGACTCGACGACCGCGCGAGCGTTGCTGGAAGTGCAACAGATATCAGATTCAGCTTTTACATCGGCATAAGTATTGACGTAAGTAACAACCGGCACGCCTGGGAATCTTCGCTTCAGTTCACGCACGTCGGCAGCGGTAATACTCGCAGCCAACGAACAGCCGGCCTTTTCCGAAGGCAACAGAACGGTTTTCCCCGGATTGAGGATTTTCGCCGTCTCAGCCATGAACTTCACACCACAAAAGACGATGATGTCCTTATCGGTTTGCGCCGCCTTGCGCGCGAGCTCGAGTGAGTCGCCAACAAAATCCGGCACGGAGTTGAAGAGCGCCGGCTCCATGTAGTTGTGCCCGAGAATGACCGCGTTTTTCTCAGCTTTCAGACTATTGATTTCTGCCGCCAGCTCAGCCTTGATCTTCAATTCAAAGTCCGGCACCACGTTGGCCAGCTTGGCCTTCATCGCCTGATACATCTTTTCGGGGTTCGTTTCAGTAATCAATTCGTTTTTGCTATCCAGTAACACTTTGTTCCCCATCAATCCCTTTCAAATTTCAAACTTACATCAAAAACTTTGGCCGAGTGCGTAAGCGCCCCAACCGAGATGTAGTCAACTCCTGTCTCAGCAATCTCGCGCACATTCGCGAGTGTTACATTCCCTGAGGCCTCCAGCTTCGCGCGCCTGCTACTTAGTTTCACGGCTTCTTTCATCATTGCAAGCGACATATTGTCGAGTAAGATGCGCCGAATGCCTAATTCGATACCGGCTTGCACGTCTTCAAGGTCGGCCGCTTCGATCTCAATTTCGAGATCCGTGCCCGCAGTGCGCACGCGACGCACTGCTTCGGCCAGCGAACCGGCTGCGGCGATGTGATTGTCTTTGATAAGAATCATGTCGAACAGACCTTGCCGATGATTGTGCCCGCCGCCACGCGATACCGCGAGCTTGTCAATGACACGCAACCCCGGAGCAGTCTTGCGAGTATCGAGAATCTTCGCTGACGTGCCGGCAATCTTATCCACGAACTGTCTGGTAAGCGTTGCTATTCCCGACATTCGTCCGAGAAAATTAAGCGCGGCACGCTCTGCGGTCAGCAGTCCCCGCGCTGGTCCAAAAATGTCGGCAACGATGGACCCATTCTCAACGCGCTCACCTTCGCTTACCTTGGTCCCGAAAGCAATCGATTCATCCAGGTAGAAAAAAACCTTTGCGGCAACGTCCAGACCGGCGATGATTCCAGTCTGTTTTGCAATTATATCTCCGCGAATTTTCAGTCCCGCGGGAACGATAGCGTTCGTGGTTGCATCGCCGGCGCCAATATCTTCGGCCAGCGCCCGATTTATGCAAGCGTCTATTTCCGCAGACACGTCACGAATAAGCTGGGGCTCAATAACCATGATTCTCGGATTATTCAAGATGATACTGGCTGAATGGACCCGCATCAACAAGCGAGCCAAATACCCCGGCGCCGCTGGGTAAGATCTGCCAAATACGTGGAGAAACTGAGCAGTTTTGGGCCTGTGACCCTTCCGCCCCTTACCAGCGACGATTCTTCTGGCTCGTTTACAAGGGTTTTTGCTAATATGGGGGTGCCGGTTCAGGCCTACCTCAGTTTTCATTTCCTTCCGCAAGACTTAAATGCCAGATAAACACTCGATTAGTTTGCTTGAAGCTTTGCCCGAAGACCCTTCGCTGATGGGCCGCCGGAGCAATCAAATGTTAGGACATGCTTTTGATGCACTGCCCGACGGCGCCTTTCTGTTTGGAAGTGATCGCCGCTTGATCAAGGGGAACGCTAATGCGGCGCAACTGCAAGACGATGATCTTTGTTCCGGGCGACTATGCTGTGAAATGTTTTGGCGAGTTGAGGGAGCCGACGGCTGCGTAGTCGATCGTGCGATTGAGAGCGGCGAAAAGGTTGAGGTCGAAATTCAATCGGGACCCGAACAGAACCTTTCGATCTCGATCATTGTTGAACCGCTTGATGATGACAACGGGTCACGAGGCGCCCTTGTCATCGCTCGAGACATCTCCGACCTGCGACGCGCGGAAGCAGAAACGATCGCTCACAAATCATTTATAGCCAGCATCGCGGATCGCACTCCTGACAAAATCTATGCATTGGACGGGGCCGGTCGTATCACCTGGATGAACGAGCGTGCAGAAGCTCTCAAACCGGCGACGACAATCGCCGGCGGCCGCTTCGTCGACATCATCTCGCCCGAATCGAAAGTTGTGGCCGAACAAAATCTTGAGCGGACGCTGCACGGGAACGACACTGAATGCGAAGTGCGCGTACTTCAAGCTGAAGGCTTTCGCTATGCCGAGGCCCATGCGTCTCCGCTTTGGAAAGACGGCGAAATTGACGGTGTGCTGGTCTTCCTCCGGGATATAACTGAGCGCAAGCGCGAGCACGAGTTGATGGCCCAGTCCGATAAGTTACGCGCGGTCGGCGAACTGGCGGCGGGCGTCGCTCATAATCTGAATAATTCCTTGACCGTAATCCAGGGCCGGGCGCAACTGCTCTTACGCAACGCCACCGACGAGACGTCTGCCAAAAGTCTGCAAGTTATTACTAACGCTGTAGAGGATGGCACCAAGACGCTACGGCGGATACTCGAATTTGCCCGCCGTGACTCCGTTAGCGAATTTGCCCCCGTTGAGTTGGGTTACCTGCTCACTTCCAGTATCGACATCGCGCGCCCGAAATGGCAGAGCAAGTCCCGCAAAGGCACGATCGATTTGCGAATCGAATGCAATTCGCCAGTCTACGTTATGGGCGAACAAGCGGAACTGCGCGAGGTGGTGCTCAATCTCATTTTCAACGCCGTCGACGCAATGCCGGAGGGCGGCACGATGGAAATCGGTGCGCGCGCTGAAATCGAGTGTGGTTGCTTCTGGGTGGCGGACAGTGGGTGCGGCATGACCCCGGAAACGGCCTCGCGCATTTTTGAACCTTTCTTTACCACAAAGGGAAAACTCGGAAGCGGTCTCGGACTCTCCGCTTCACACGGAATCGTGACTCGTCACAAAGGCGATCTATTCGTCGTGAGTGAACCGGGTGAGGGAACGCGATTCGAAGTGCGGCTGCCAATTTGCGACAGGAACGATCGATTCATAAAGAAGAACGAAGCACAAGACGAAGCATTTGAGACTGCCTAAAAAACGCAATCCTCATTCGTCTCGCCAGTAAATTAATTGTCCTAAGATCACGCATTAGCGTCAGCGAAAACATACAGCTGAGTCGCACGAGTTTTGCGCGCTTTTTAGCCCATCGGGCCGGAAAGATACCGAAAAAGGAAGCAGAACGCGCTCCTTCCGCTCAGAGGAACATCCGTTGCAACCGAGAAAGCGTCGGAAATAACCAGGTTTTCAAAAAGGAGGCTGTTGCATGGGTTTGCCAAATCGAGATGAAATCAAAGGAAAATTTGACCAGGCGAAAGGTCAGACGAAAGAAACCGTAGGCCTCGCGCTGGATGATCGAGAACTTGAAAATGAGGGCCATGACGACCGGGCCGGCGGTAAGATCCGCGAGGGGTTTGGTACCGCTCGTCGTAAAGTCGGAGAAGCGATCGAAGATCTCGGCGAATCAGTTCGTAAATAGTTTTCACCTCAGCACAAAAAGAAGGCTTACGACTCGGGAGTCGTAAGTCTTCTTTTTCGAACGCTAACAAAACGATGGAAGCGCGTTACTCCGTCCGCACGTGTTCACCGCCGATGGCTTCGAGCAGTTCCTCGAGTTTATCAATTTCCTCGTCCGACTTAGCTTCAACTCCCAGGAGAATTCCGCCGCCGCGTAGTCCTGCTTCGTAAACTTTCGCGCGGTACTCCGGAATTCCTGCGCCAATCAGGGCGCCGATAACACCGCCTGTTGCCCCGCCAGCTCCGGCGCCGGCCAGGGCCGCGGCGATTGGACCAGCGATTACCAGATTAATGCCCGGAAGCAAAATGGTGCTGCCGACCGCAACGATCGCCGCGAGTACCGCACCCACAACGCCACCCACGGCTCCGCCAATGCCGGCGCCATCAGCCGCGTGAGTTCGTGCTTGCAGTGCAAACTCCTTGCTTTGCGTCGCGTCCGACATCATCACACTGATGTCATCGCGCGTGTATCCGCGTTTCATGATTGCGTCAACTGCTGATTCCGCGGCCATCCTGTTTTTGAAAAGACCAGTTACCAATTTTGATTTTGCCATGAACGTCCTCCTTACGATTTCCGCCGCCAAACTAGGTTCCTTACCAGGGAGAAAACTTTCAAATGGCAACGGGTGTGCCGAGTCATGCGTTCCGCTTTACCAATGTTTTGTTGAAGAATCGCCGGCTAAGTAGGCGGTAAGCAAACAGCGAAGGAGGTTTCTGTTTCGCTTCGGTACGCGTCTGGCTGTGCGTTTGTCGCACCTAATCAAGTCCGAGCCGGGTGTTTTGCTATAGCTGCCGCGACCTTTCTTGTGTAAATTCCAAATCGTTTTTTTGCTGAAGACTGAATGGACCCGACCGCTTTGAGAATTCTCCAGATAAGTTCGGCCCAATCGCTTGGCGGTGGTGAGCGCCATCTTGCGGATCTTGCAAACGGTCTCATCGATCGCGGTCACGAGGTTTTTGTCGCGTTGCGGCCCCATTCTGCTCTGAACGATGAACTCAGTAGAGTTCCGAAACAAAATATTACTACGCTGCCGCTGCGGAATTCGCTGGATGTACATAGCGCGCGCGACCTTGCACGACTGGTCCGCAAAAGCGATATCGAGATAGTTCATGCGCACATGGCCCGTGATTATCCGCTCGCCGCTTACGCAATGCGCCGAAATCCGGCCGCGCGGTTGATACTGACGCGGCATGTACTTTTCCCTTTGAACCGGTTGCATCGTCTCACATTTTCCAAAGCGTCGCGGATCATTGCTGTATCGCAAGCCGTGGCTTCCCAACTTCGCGCGGACAGAGTTGCGCCGGCGGAAAAAATTAGCGTAGTGCTGAACGGAATTCACGCGCGTCGGTTTGCGCTGGCGCGAGAACAATTCAACCGCCATGAATTTTTGCAGAGGTGGAAACTCTCCGAAAAAAGTTTGTTGGTGGGAACAGTCGGCGAGTTAACCCCATTGAAAGGCCAGCAGGAATTTCTGGGCGCAGCGGCGCAGATTTCGAAGCCGATAGCCGGCTGCAATTTCATCATAGCCGGAATCGATCACTCGCCCGACGGAAGAAATGAAGCGCAAATCGAAAGGCTTATTGATGAACTAAATCTTAGAAAGCAGGTTCGCCGCGTAAAATGGCTGGACGATCTGGCCCAACTGTATTGTGCGTTGGACGTTTTCGTTTCTGCATCGCACACGGAGTCCTTTGGCCTGGCAATAGTCGAAGCCATGGCCAGCGGCACCGCAGTAGTGGCAACCGAAACCGAGGGTGCTCGCGAGATCATTCGACCTGGAGAGACGGGTCTCTTAACTTCGATTGGCAATCCAAATGAGTTAGCAGCCGCGATTCAATCGTTATTGAGTGACGAGGCAGCCCGGCTGCGGCTTGCGGAAGCCGCGCAAAAAGACGTAGCGGCGAGATTCACCGTTGAGCGGATGGTTGATGAAACCGAAAAGATCTATCGAGCGAGTTTTCAGTGAAACTATCACAGAGCATCAATCTTGGCCGCCAGGATGAAATCGCTTTCGGTTAGACCATCAATCTTGTGGGTCCAAATTGTTATATCTGCGCGGCCCCAACCAAAGCAGATGTCCGGATGATGCCACTGTGCTTCTGCCAGTTGGCCCACGCGATTGACGAACTCAAGCGTTTTTTCAAAATCGCCAAATTTGAATTCCTTGCGCAGGTGATGCTCGTTGACAACTTCCCATCCTGCAATTTCGGTTTGCAACCTGCTGAGTTCATCGCCTTTCAGCGGAGGCACGCCGCCGCGGCAGGGAACGCAATCTCGGCTCGCTAAGTCACCCATTTGTTTTCTCCTCAGCAAATCTTCTTCGGTGAATATTCTACACGGCGCTTTGCCTCAAAGGCAGCGCCGCAGCAGACTCATGTCGAACCTATTGCGCCACGCCGATTCACGGCTTGCTAATACCCGCGCGCAACGGATAGTCTTTCAGCAATTAACAAAAACTTTTGTTTGCGGGCAGTGAGTATCTACGCACATTAACAAACTTGCTGCGCGGGGAGGTTTCGTGGCAATCATCCGTTCTTTTCGAGCATTGCGCCCGCCACCCGAGCGAGTGAAACAGGTTGCGAGCGTGCCTTATGACGTTGTCAGCACAGCCGAGGCGCGCGCGCTCGCGGCGGACAATCCGTTGAGTTTCCTGCATGTGTCGCGGCCGGAGATCGATTTGCCTGACGGCACCGATCCATATTCGGACCAGGTGTATCGCAAGGCCCTAGATAATTACGACCGGCTCGCAAAAGAATGCCCGCTGGAAATTGAAGATCTGCCGAGCATCTATCTTTACCGGCAAATAATGGGCGAACATGAACAGATCGGAGTCGTAGCCTGTTGTTCGGTCGACGAATACGACCAGGATATTATCCGGAAGCACGAACGAACGCGCCGCGACAAAGAGGACGATCGCACGCGGCACATGCTTGTGTTGCGCGCGCAAACTGGGCCGGTGTTTCTAACCTACCGGGCCAGCCGTGACCTCGACACGATGGTGATGGAAACGACGATGACAAATGCCATTTTCGATTTCACCGCCGACGATGGCGTCGAGCACACGGTCTGGCGTGTGCCTGATCCAGTTCGCTTTGTGCAGGCGTTTCGCGAGATTCCTTTTCTTTATATCGCCGATGGGCACCATCGCGCGGCCAGCGCCGCTCGCGCTCGCGCTGAGCTTCAAGAACAAAGCTTCGGACATACCGGCGACGAAGAATACAACTTCTTTCTGGCGGTGATGTTCCCGGATGATCAGTTGCAGATACTGCCTTACAACCGCGTGGTGCGCGATCTGAATGGGTTGTCGCAGGAACAGTTTCTCGAGGCAGTGCGCAAAAGTTTCGACGTTGTTGAAGGCGGGAGCGCGACACCGGATAGCCGCGGCACGTGGAGCATGTATCTGGCTGGCCGCTGGCATACGCTTAGTCCTGCCGCAGGCTCGCCCGCGCCAGAAGGAACGGTCGCTTCGCTCGACGTAAGTATTCTTCAAGATCGTTTGCTGGATCCGATCCTGGGAATCAAGGACGTGCGGACAGATAAACGCATCGATTTCATTGGCGGCATTCGCGGTACGCAAGAATTGGACCGACTGGTTGATGAAGGCAAGGCAGCAGTAGCGTTTTCGTTAAACCCAACAACAATTGAAGAATTACTACGAGTGTCGGATGCCGGCGAAATCATGCCGCCTAAGTCAACCTGGTTTGAGCCGAAGCTGCGCGACGGCCTGTTGATTCATACAATTTAGTCCGTTGTCAGTGGTTCGTTGTCAGTAGCAGTAATGCCTAACTCTCTTGCGGCTAGGGGATAACTAACAACTGACAACTGACCACTGACAAATGACCAAGATGCACGTTCTAATTGCTGACAAATTCGAACAATCGGGCCGCGACGGCCTGGAAGCGCTCGGTTGCGAAATCACGTTCCAGCCGGATCTAAAAGACGCGGCACTGGTCGCAGCCATTGAAAAGCACGCGCCTGACGTTCTGGTAGTTCGCGGCACAAAGGTGACCGAGCCCATGCTGGCGGCTGGGCCAATTAAGTTGGTGGTCAGGGCCGGCGCCGGCTACAACACGATTGACGTTGCAGCGGCGTCGCGGCGCGGGATTTACGTTTCAAACTGCCCGGGAAAAAATTCGATTGCCGTTGCAGAGTTGGCCTTTGCGCTGATACTCGCGCTCGATCGGCGCATTGCTGATAACGTGATCGCGCTGCGTGGCGGTGAATGGAACAAGAAAGAGTTTTCAAAGGCGCGCGGATTGTTTGGCCGCACGCTGGGCCTAATCGGAGTCGGCAAGATCGGTCAGGAAATGATTCCGCGCGCTCAAGCTTTTGGCATGCGCGTAATTGCCTGGAGCCGCAGTCTGACGCCGGAACGCGCCGCTGACCTGGGCGTTGAATCTAAGGCCACGCCAGGCGATGTTGCACGCGAGGCTGACGTTGTAAGTGCGCATCTGGCGCTCAACTCAGATACTAAAGGATTGCTCGGCGCGAAATTTTTCGCAGCGATGACACCGGGAGCATATTTCATTAACACCGCGCGCGGCGAAGTAGTCGATCACGCAGCACTGGTCGAGGCGATGCGATCGCGCGGCATTCGCGCGGGCCTGGACGTTTACTCAGGTGAGCCAACTTCCGCAACTGCGGAGTTCACTGATGCGATCGCGCAGGAGCCGAACCTTTACGGCACGCATCACATTGGCGCTTCCACCGATCAAGCGCAGGAGGCGATTGCTGCTGAAACTGTGCGCATTGTGCGTGAGTTTAAGGAAACCGGACGGGTGCCAAACGTCGTCAACCTAGCGCGCCAGACTCCGGCCACTCATCGCCTGGTGGTACGCCATCTTGATCGTCCTGGCGTGCTGGCCGTCGTGCTCGACGCGATCAAGGGCGAACACATCAACGTGCAGGAGATGGAGAATATAGTGTTTGAAGGGGCGGAAGCTGCTGTTGCGCGCATCAACCTCGATAATGCACCGTCGCGCGAGATGCTTGACCGCTTGCAAAAGGGAAATGCTGACATTATCGAACTCGATCTGCTAGAACTGAATAGCTAGAATAGGTGGGAGCTGGAGGTTGTTCTTATGTTGGACGTAAAGGAAGCTGCTCAAAGGGCATCCGAGTATTTCGCAGGGCTGTACGAGAACCAAGAATTAACAAACGTGCAGCTCGAAGAGGTAGAGCAGGAGAATCACGGAAAGTATTGGTTAATCACGCTAAGCTATCCGGTCCCTTCGCAACCGCAAGTGGCGGGTTTGAACCTTAATTTCAAGCGAGAATACAAAGTGTTCAAGATTGATGCGAAGACCGGAGAAGTGAAATCAATGAAGATCCGGAAACTTGAGTAGGATGGAGTACATCAACCAACTCATAATGAGTTACAAGCCGAAGGGTCTCTTGGAGGATACAAACCTACTCCTTCTATATTTTATCGGAGCATATGATCCCGAACGCATATCAAGATTTAAGAGGACAATGGCTTTTACAATTGATGAGTTCTTACTCTTAGCAATGTTCCTCGGGCTTTTTGAGAAAATTATAACGACCCCTAATATTCTTACAGAAGTAAGTAACTTGTCCGGCCAGCTTCCAGAAAATCTTAGGGCCTTTTTCTGGGAGGACTTCGCCGGCCGCATGCTTGACTTACAGGAGAGTTATACGCCTAGCACAACAATCTCCGCCTCCCCTCATTTCACTAAGTTCGGTCTTACCGATTCCGGAATCGTCGGGTTGGTCAAGGATAAATATCTCGTCCTAACCGATGATCTAAAACTGGCTGCCTATCTGCAGAACCTCGACATCGACGTGATTAATTTCAATCATATTCGAGCCATCGCTTGGTGAGGATGTTTTGACAAGATCCAAATGAACGCAGCACTCATAACCGGCGCGTCGAGCGGCATTGGCGAAGTTTTCGCGCGCAAGCTCGCCGCGCGTGGCCGCAATGTTTTGTTGGTGGCCCGTTCAGAAGGGAAACTGATCACGCTCTGCAATGAGCTGGGCCGCTCCAACAGCATACGCGCTCAATACGTCGCGCTCGATCTCAGCCTTCCGGAATCGCCCGGGAGGCTGTTCAAAGAAGCCGAGAAGCGAGGTTTGTCGATTGACCTGCTGGTCAACAATGCCGGCTTTGGCTCGTTTGGCGATTTCAGTAAGGCGGATCTGGCGCGCGAGTTGAACATGATCGATCTCAACGTCGAAGCGTTGGTGGAACTCACTTATCTTTTCCTGAAGCCGATGCGCGAGCGCAAACAAGGTGCGATCATCAACGTCGCTTCAACGGCAGCCTTTCAAGCCGTACCGTACATGGCAACCTACGCTGCGACCAAAGCGTTCGTGCTTTCTTTTTCCGAAGCGTTGTGGGAAGAGAATCGCGGGTTCGGAGTCAAAGTCATGGCGCTGTGCCCCGGTGTTACTGAGACAAATTTTTTCGAGGCTGCGCGTGGCGAAAAGCCGCCTGCGCGGGCTGCGCAAACGCCGGAAGAAGTGGTCGAGACGGCATTGCGCGGACTTGCTCGCGGCAAGAGCCACATCATTTCCGGGTGGGCCAACCGGGCAATGATGGAAGCAGAACGGCTGGCGCCGCGCTCGCTGGTGACGCGCATGGCCGGCCGCATGCTGCGCGGTCATTACAATAAATAGGAGTTCGGAGACGATAAATGGACGAAAGGATTTTTAACTTTAGTGCCGGACCAGCCGTTCTTCCGGTTCCTGTTTTGGAACAGGCCCAGCGCGATTTGTTGGCGCTGCCCGGTGTCGGCATGTCGGTGATGGAGATCAGTCACCGCTCAAAGACTTTCGCCGAGATTTTCGCGAAGGCTGAATCCGGCTTGCGAGAGCTGCTGGGCATCCCGGCAAACTACCACGTCCTGTTTTTGCAGGGCGGCGCGAGCCTGCAGTTTTCGATGGTGCCAATGAATTTTCTGGCGGCGGATGGCAGCGCTGATTACGTCATCACCGGCAGTTGGGGAAAAAAGGCGCTCAAGGAGGCGAAACGATCCGGCAATGTTAATGTCGCGGCAATGATGGCCGACGGCGGCTTTACGCACGTGCCGGCGACTGAAGAGTTGAAGCTGGATCCGCAGGCGGCCTACGTGCACATAACCACGAACGAAACGATTGAAGGCGTCGAATGGAAGCAGGAACCCGAGGTTGGTGACGTGCCGCTGGTGGCCGATGCTTCGTCAGACATTTTGTCGCACCCGATTCCGATTGAGAAATACGGGATCATCTATGCAGGCGCGCAAAAGAACATGGGACCAAGCGGAGTTACGCCCGTCATTGTGCGCGACGACCTGTTGAAGAAAATTCCCGATGGGCTTCACACCATGCTCGACTATCGCACGCACGTCGAGAACAAGTCGCTTTACAACACGCCGAATACCTGGGGCATTTACATCATCAGCCTGATCTGCGACTGGCTGAAAGAAAGAGGCGGCTTGGCCGGCATGCACCGTGAAAACGAAGCTAAGGCGCAAATGATCTACGACGCCATCGACGCAACCGATTTCTATCGCGGACACGCCGATCACGACTCGCGCTCGATCATGAACGTCACGTTTCGTCTGCCCAACGAAGATCTCGAAAAGAAATTCACTGCCGAAGCGACCGCGCAGAGTTTGGATGGATTGAAAGGGCACCGGTCCGTCGGCGGCATACGGGCATCAATCTACAACGCGTTTCCGCTCGCCGGCGTGAAGGCCTTGGTTGCCTTCATGAAAGAGTTTGAGAAAAACAACGGTTAGCAACAGCTCGCTCCTCTTTACTATCGCTGCATGAGTTCCGGTGATCAGAAGGCGGTATCCACGGTTCAATCTTCTTCAGACAATGAAATAGTTTCGCTCGCAGTTAAAGAGAGCGATGCCGGCACTCGTTTGGATGCTTTCCTCGCCGACCAAATCGATGGCTGGAGTCGCGCGCGCTTGCAACGGCTAATTGAGGACGAAGAAGTTCTGGTCAACGGCAAGCCGGCAAAGCCTTCGTACAAGTTGCGCGCCGCCGACGAAATTGAAGTCGAATTGACGCCGCCACCCGCGGCCAGTTTTACGCCCGAAGACATCCCGCTGGAAATCGTCTTTGAAGACGACTCCCTGATCGTAGTTAACAAGCCCGCCGGTCTCGTGGTCCATCCGGCCGCCGGTATTCACTCGGGAACGCTCGCCAATGCACTGGCTTATCACTTCCAAAAGCTCTCGACCCGCGCAGGCGACATTCGCCCCGGCATAGTCCATCGCCTGGACAAAGACACTTCCGGACTCATGGTTGTTGCCAAGCAGGAAGCAACGCACGAAAGTTTGGCGGATCAATTTCGCGCGCGCGAGGTTTTCAAAAGTTATGTGGCCCTGGTCCATGGAGTAGTCAAGCAGGAATCAGGACGCATTGAACAGCCAATCGCCCGTGATCCGCGGACTCGTATCCGCATGGCGGTGGTGCCTGCCGGTCGTGGCGCGCTATCGCTTTATAGAGTTCGCCGGCGCTTTGGTTCGTTTACATTGCTCGATGTGGAATTGAAAACCGGACGCACGCATCAGATTCGCGTGCATCTTTCCTGGCTAAAGCACCCGGTTGTTGGCGACGAAATTTATGGCGGTGGACGCGACAAAACTGTTCGGGATGTCAGGCTGCGAGCAGCGATTCGCAAATTGCAACGGCAGTTTCTCCACGCCGAGCGTCTCGGATTCCGTCATCCCGCAAGTGGTGAGTCGATGCAGTTCGTTGCGCCGCTGCCGGCTGAACTAAATAATTTGCTGGCTGAATTGGACGCAGGTTCGAATGAGACTTAAGGTCGAAATGCATTGTTTTCGTACCGGCATCGAGATTTTGGATTGCTGCGACAAGTATGTTCTTATAGATGACGGGATTACTTTGATTACGTAATGGTTTGAGGGCAACTAGCCCTGACGGGCAGGGCATCAAAGCGCCGTCTCCGACCAGTCAAACGACACGTTGAATCCCCAAAACACTTAACATGAACTCTTTTCGTTTTTCTTATCTTGCGCGGCTGGCGCTGCTCGTTTCATTTATATCGCTAGCCGGTTTGGCTCAGGCGCAAAAGCCCAAGCCGAGTCCAACTCCTCCGCGTGAGGACGATCAGGAATCAATTACAACTTTCATTCGCCGCGTGCGCTTGCCGATCACCGTCGTTGACAAGAAAGGACAATTTGTCCCCGGACTCACAAGGAACGATTTCTTGATCTTCGAAGACAAAGTGGCGCAACAGGTCGAGACGTTCTCGGACGATCTGGGCGAAACGCTGCCGCTTTACGTCGTGGTATTAATGGATACTTCGCCGTCGACTGCCGGTAAGCTGAAATTTGAGCAGGAATCGGCGATGAATTTTATCCACACGGTGGTGCGTCCCCGGCGCGATCGGGTGTTGTTTGCGACGTTTGATAACGAGATAAATTTGCGCCAGGACTTTACCGACAAACTTGATTTGCTGGACAAGGCGGTTGACGGCGTGAAGGGATTGGGGAGTCAAACCGCGCTCTTTGATGCTGTTTGGCAATTCTGCGACGAAAAATTGCGATCCGTTGCCGGCCGGCGAGTAATGGTCATCGTTACCGACGGCGAGGACACCTACAGCCGGGCCAACATTCGCGATGCCATCGATATAGCGCAGCGCACCGAGACCACCATTTTTGCAATCTCAACCAAGGCAGGATTTCTTTCGACTGTGCCGGGAGTTGAAGCCGGCCAGGTAAAGGATCAAAAAGATCGCGACCTGGTAACGCTGGCCGAAGAAACCGGCGGCGTTGCCTTTTTCACCGGTGACATGCTTTCGCTCGAGCGCTCGTTCACGAAGATATCCAAAGAGCTGCTCGCCCAATACCTGCTGACCTACAAACCGCTGAATGATCGTTACGACGGCAGTTTTCGCAAGATTGAAGTTAAACTTGCCACCGGGCGCGGTGATTTGAAGATAAGAACCAAACACGGCTATAAGGCCATCGCTGATAGTGTCAGACCATAAGCAGGCACGAAGATGTTTAATCAAGGATTAGGAAAACTAAGTTTGACTTTGGCTGTCGTGTTCGCCCTGGCGGCTGCGATGATCGCCAACAGGTCCTTTGCACAGACGCCGGCGGGCGCCGACTCTCAGAAGTCGAGAAGCAGGCGCGCGTCCGAAGTGCCATCGCCTACGCCACCGGTTAATCCAAAGGAGGACCTGCCACAGGAATCGGAAGATGTCATCCGCGTCGAGACGAATCTGACGAACATTTTTTTTACTGCTGCCGACAACAACAAAAGATTTGTAAACACGCTCAGGAAGGAAGACATCCGCATACTGGAAGATGGCCAGCCGCAGGAAATCTTCACCTTTCAGAAGAATGTCGATCTGCCACTCTCAATCGGTATCCTGATCGATACCAGCCGTTCCGAGGAGCGCACGCTGCCGGACGAAAAAGCGGCGGCGCGGACATTTTTGGAAGCAGTGATGCGCCCCGACAAAGACGAGGCGGCAGTCGTTTCTTTCACCGGCGAAGTCACGCTGGAGCAGGGCTTCACCGGCAACGTCGATCGTTTGCGCAAGGCGATCGATCGCGTGGAGTTCGTGCCACCGTCCGGTTACATAGGCGGCGGCGTGGTGGTGGGTGGCACGCCGCCAATCTCTGACACGAACCAAATGCTGGCAGGTTCGACCGCCATCTGGGACGCAGTCTGGGCCACCTCAAACGAACTGTTGTCAGATTCTTCAGCGGAAAACACGCGGCGCACCATCATTCTGCTCACCGACGGTTATGACACGATCAGCCAGGTGAAGATGCACGAAGCGATCGAACGCGCGCAAAAAGCGGACGCGCTAATCTATGCCATCGGCATTGGGGATACTTATCAGGGTGGAGTTGACGGCGGCTCGTTGAAGAAGATTGCCGAGCAAACCGGTGGTCGCGCTTATTTTCCCCGCAATGAAGGAGAACTGCGCAGCGCGTTTGTTCAGATCCAAACTGATCTGCGCGAACAATATCTCGTCGCTTACTCGCCCTCAAACAAGACGCGGGACGGCGCTTATCGCCGGATTCAGATTGAAGTGATTGATCCGGAAGTGCGCAAACAGAGTTTGAAACTTAACTACCGGCCGGGCTACTTTGTGAAGACTATCGACGGCTTGCTTCCCACACGCAAGCGGACCCAGCCCGACTAAGCCAGGCAGTCACCTCGATCATTGGTCCGGTTTTTTGCGCGCCTTAACGTCCGTGGAGATGATGGTGATGACGAGGCCGACGCCGGCGATGGCGGCGAGCAGGAAGAAGATCATCGCGAAGCCGGGATAGCCGAGGATGCGAAACGAAGTCTCGACGCGCATCAGCATAGACGCTCCGACGATGAGCGCGGCGAGGATGAGGCCTAGACTAATCCGGTTCGCTACTTTCTGAAGTCCTTCCAACACGATCTTCTCGTCAATCGCATCAACGTCAATCTTAAACTCGTTGTTGCCTATCGTATCCAGAATCTTATTAACTCGGCCCGGCAGTTTTTCCAAAAACTCCTTCAGTTCCACTATCTCGCCAACCAAATTCATCGGAGAAAGGCTCTGCGTCAAGTTCCGCTGAAGGATTTCGATTGCGCGCCGCCGAATGATTGCGGTTGGCTCAAAGTTTGGATCAAGAGTTAACACGATGCGGTCCAGATTTAGGAGCGCCTTGGCCACCATTGTGAACTCAGAGGGGAGACGAAACCAGCAGTCGGCGGAGATTTTGGTTATCTCCAACACCACTTTACCGGCGTTGAGCCGGGTCAGACTTGCCTCCGCATTCTCGGCGACCAACTCCGCGATGCGTTTGGTAAATTCAGCCTTTTCAAAACGGGACTTTGGCTCGCCCAGTCGAATCGTAACTTCCGCTGCCTCTTCGCCGCGCCCCTCGGCGATTGCCAACAAGAGGCGCAAAATGTTGTCGCGGAGGCCCGGCAGCACACGCGCTACCATGCCGAGATCCAGCAATGCAATCTGCTCGTCTTCAGTTATGAAAACATTGCCCGGGTGGGGATCGGCGTGCAGAAAACCGTCGAGCAGTATTTGCTTGAGGTAGGCGTGAAACAAATCGCGAGCGAGACCGGGCCCGTCAATTTCCATCAAGCGCAGCGGGCTTAAATCGGTGATCTTCTTGCCGGGAATATATTCCATCGTGAGGACGCGCGATGTGCAGAAATCTTCGATGGGATCAGGGATGACTATGTGTTCAAACTCGCGCAGGTTTTCAGCGAACGTGAGTAGGTTGTTGGCTTCCTGCTTGAAGTCAAGTTCGCGCAACAGGCTGGTGCGCAGGTCCTTCAGCATGTTTTCAAAATCGTAGCGCTTGCCGAGTTCGGTGTGCGCGTCAAGGAAGTGTGCAAACTCGGTCAGAGCTTCGAGGTCTGCGACTATAAGCTCGCGAATGTTTGGGCGTTGCACTTTGACCACCACCGCGCGGCCATCGCGCATGTGCGCGCGATGCACCTGGGCCAGCGACGCCGCTGCCAACGGTTCCGGATCGAAGTCGGCGAAAGCCTTGGAGATGCGGACGCCCAGTTCGCCGGAAACGATTTGGTCCACTTCCTCGTAGGAAAACGGTTCAATGCGATCCTGCAAACGCGACAGTGCTTCCAGGTAGGGCGCCGGTAATAGATCGGCGCGCGTCGATAACAGTTGGCCCAGCTTAATAAAGGTCGGACCGAGCCTCTCCAGATCCGCGGCGAGTTCTTCTGCCTCAGGCCGAGTTTCGGCCAGTTGCATCTCGTCCAGCTCGAGGCTGTCGTCCAGACCATCCTGTTGGACCAGATCTGAGCGCCCGTACTTGACGAACAGTAGGGCGACATCTTTGTATCGTTTCAGCCGTTCGGGTTTAAGCGAAACCATTCGTATGCAGTCCTTTTGCGGGTGATTATACTAAAACTTGGTTCTATTAGGCGTTAACGGTGGTGCATCCAGCAATTCGTGGGCCAGCTATCGGGCGCGGGTTTGTTTGGGGGGAAGAAGCGAAGTAAGTGAAAGGCCTGGAGATTAGTTGGCGGTGACTTTCGGCGCAGTCGCTGCCAGGGCTTTATCGATCGCGGCTCGCAAACCTTCAGGACTCAGCACGGTCAGCGCGCCGCCGTTGATAAAAATGGTAGGCGTGCTATCGACGCCATACTTTTCGCCGTCGTCGATATCATGCCGGACTTCAGCGGCGTATTTGCCGCTGTCGAGAGCGGCATCGAACAGTGTCCGATTCAAACCGAGATCGCTCGCGTATTTTTTCAGTGAGGGCACATCGAGCGCGTTCTGGTGTTTGAAGAGTAGCAAAGCATATTCAAAAAACTTTCCTTGTGCATTGGCCGCGTTGGCAGCCTCCGCTGCTTTGCGCGCATTTGCATGGGCCAACAAAGGAAAATCGCGCACTACGAACCGGACTTTATTACCGTAACTCTTCAACACTTCATCGAGGATCGGTTGCATAGCCGCGCATGAAGGACATTGAAAGTCAGTAAACTCCACGATCGTGACCGGAGCGTTGGCATCGCCGCGCGCTGGGTCGTCGTCAACACTAATCGACTGCACCAGCGTCTCCGGCTCAGAAATCAACAAGCGAACGTTGGCTTGCTTTCTCAGCCTTTCCGCCAGGGCACTTTCGAGTTTTTGCTGTTCCTGATCCTGTAGATAGCTGACAATTTGGCTGCGAACAGAATCGAGTCCGCCCTGAATGCTGCTTTGGTTCTCGGCATAGAATTTCGAAATCTCCGTCTCCGACGGTTGATGCGTCTTCTCGCTGATTTCCGAGCGCACCAGTTCTTCCGGCGCAACGTTGCGACGATTTGCTTCCGCCAGCAACAACAAATTGTAGATCGCCTGGTCCAGGGCTTGCTTTTCCACCAGATAGGTACTCAGGCGAAGCTTATAAACCATCGGGCGTAGGCGCTCATCGATCATCGCCGCGGTTATAGTCTTGCCAGCCACTGTCGCCAGCACGGTAGCGGGCGGCAGGGTCGCGGCGTTGACATCAGCACCCTTTACAACCGGCAGCGCCGTGCGTAGTCGATTCACCAGGTCCCCAGATAGGCGTGTCTCTTTCTCGCCGAGCAAATAAGCGGAGACATCTTTCTTCATCGTGTCCGGATCGCTCTGCTTGATCGCATCGCGATTGTCCTCGATAAACTTATTAATCTCGGCGGTCGTCGGTTCGGTCAGCTTTCGCTTTACTTCAAGGTCGTACAACTGCTGGGCTGTCATTTTGCGGCGGGCGGCTTCGGCCTCGAGCAGTAACGTGTTGACCTGGAGCTCCAATATTTGGCGGCGCGCTTCGGCAATTTTGTCATTGAGGCTTTCAACCTCTTCGCGTATGCGCGGATCAATCTCGGCGGTCGTTACGTTTTGCCCGTTCACTACGGCAAGCAGCACGGGTGCCGCAGGCGCTCGCACTGCGGTGGCGGCAGGCGAAGGCGCAGCTACTGGAGCCACAGACCCAGGCTTTGCGGCAGCCCGTCGGACCGGGCGTGGTCTCCGCGTCTGCGCGTTGGCGCTTGCCAGCGCAAACAACAAGATAAGCAGTAACGAAACAGTTTTCGGTTGATTCATTTAAAGTGCTGGGCCGACTGGTCGGGTTAACCGATGATCATTGCAGTGACGTTAGAGCGCAAAACAACGGACGAAGTTGCCCGCTCCGAACTTCGAATCAGGATGGAGATCTGGTTGGAAACGGAAGTCTACGGTACGTTTTGGTGACCTAACGGTATCGAATAATGCTGCGCCGGCGACGTTTTACGGGCCTTCGCGCTGAGAGTAAATCCTTGTGGCGGCCGTTAAGAATAAAAGCCAGCCCCTGGTGAGTAACTCCCAACATACGGGCGGCCCGCGTTACGCTGCCGTCGGATGCCGCCAGCGCCCGGCTAATCAAATCGGCCTCATAGCGCAGCACGTGTTCTTCGAGTGAAACGTCGATTGAAAAACCCGGCGAGCCTGATACTTCGGAGGCCCGTTGCGAATGGTCCGCCGTCTCCAGGCGCCCGCCATCGTTATCACTGCTCTGCTTAGAAACAGAAGCAGCCTGCGTCACAAGAAAACCGCGTGCAGATTTTCCGAGCCGATTTTGTATTCCGGGATTCTGCGAGTTTCCCAACTCCGACTCAGCAATCCGGTAGTATGCAAGAACCTCCGCGAAGGGAAGTTGACTAGCTAACTCCTCGACGATCGCCAGCGCGGCAATTCCTCCGCTTTCCGGATCGCCGGCGTCATGGGCCACCCGAAGTGCTTTTTCCATCGTGGCGCGTGCTTTGGAAAAGTTGCCCAAACGCGCCAACGCTGTCCCGTGCGTAGTCAATGCTTCTGCCAGCAGCGAAAGCTCGTCGCCTTCTTTCAGCGCCTGTACGGCGCCGCGCGCCACGGTCTCTGCCGCAGTAAAACTGCCACGAGCAATCAGCGCACGCGCCCGGGTGTCGTCAACCTGAGCCACCATGCCCTTGTCGTTTAGAACTTTGAAAAGTGAGCGCGCGCGATCGAGATGACTCGTCGCGTCTGTGAAACGACCCAAGCGAACAAAGAGATAGCCAACGTTGTTTTCAACCAATGCCTGAAAACGTTTGTTGCCGGCTTTTTCGGCGTGAAAGCTTGCGGCCGAGTACTCCAGCAGCGCCTGGTCAATGTAATCCTCGCTGTTGTTTGCGAGCCCGATGTTCTTCAGAACCGTTGCGTACTCATTGTGAAACTTACCTTTCAAATTGTCGTTCGCGCTGTCGGCAAAAAGTGGAGCTGCTTCTCGATGAGTTCCGAGTGCATCTTCATAGCGGTTGGAAACTCTTTCGACGATGGCGCGATTCAGCAAAGCGCGGAGCCGCTGTTCGCTGTCGAGATTACCGAGCCGACGCAGCGCATCGTCAAGCGTGACGCGGGCCTCATCGATTGCGCCTTCGCGCCAATAACAGATGGCGAGATCCACTCGAGCTTCAGCACTCTGCTCCGGCAGTTCCAACCGTTCGAAAGTGCGCGCCGCCTGTGAGATGAGGTCCTTAGCAATTTCCTGGGCGCCGGGTATCTGCCCGGCGCTACCAATCCAGCCCGACAATGTGCCGGCCCGCAACAGGACCTGCGCAGCTTCCAGCTCGGTTAGTCCGTCTAGTTTGGGAAGGTCGCCAATGCGGTTCCAATAAGGACCCATTGCCTGGCGAGCAGCCTCGTATTCGGCAACTTCCTCGAGTGCTTTTGCCCGCCGGCAAACCTCCAAAACGGGCTCTTCAACCTGGGTTGAGATAGCGTTTTTCCGTGGTGAAACCATAGAGTCTATTTTCATGTGAGGCTGCTCCTTTACTTGCGATGCAAGAATCCTTGCAAGAGAGTTGACATGTGGCTATGATGCGCGTCGTTTAGCGATCCCGCAGTTGGCCTCCCACCTTAGTGCTCAACTGCCTTTATCAATCGATTAACCCGAAAAAACCGAATTGGAGAGAAAACCATGAAAAAGATGAAAGCGTTCTGCACGGCAACGGTTCTGGCTCTAACCCTAAGCGCTTCTGTGTTTGCGGGCGACATCGCCAGCCCGGGGGCGGCGCAGCCTGGTGATATTGGCACGTCCGGCGCCGTTTCCACAGCACCCCCAACCGTATCCCCTAACGAAACAGCTGTTGTTAGCAGCGGGGACGCGGGTGTCCTAAGCGACGTGCTGCTTGCGCTGCTGGCGATGTTCTAAAGCAGAATCAAAGAGCGCACGTTCAAACTGATTAGAGTTTTGCTTTAAGCCAATCAGAACTTGCCGGGTATCTTGCATGCCCGGCAAGCGAACTGTAACCAGGCGAATGCTACCTTCATAGCCGACGGGAAAGCAAGAGCTAGTTGAACGACCTGCGCCGAGAGGATTGATTTTAAGATGTAGGTCAGTTCGTATTGGCGGCGACAAGTTTGCGGACAGTTTCCAAAGTGTCGGCCTCAGCAGGCTGTTTGTCGGGACGTAAGCGCAGAATTCTCGGGAAGCGCAACGCATAGCCGCTCTTGTGCCTTTTCGACGGCTGAACGCGATCGAAGGTAACTTCAATAACAATCGCAGGTTCAACCAGGCGGACACGGCCATGTCCGAACTGCTGAATCGTGTGTTCGGTAAACCACGCCGTCATTTCGGCTAACTCAGCATCGGTAAGTCCCGAATATGCCTTACCGATATTAAGCAATTCGCCATCATCTTCGGAACGACGTACCGCAAACGTATAGTCCGAAAGCAAGTGTTTTCTTTTGCCATGGCCCACTTCCACTGCTGTGACCACGACATCGAGCGTGGCAATGGCACGCTTCAGTTTCAGCCAATCACGGCCACGGCGGCCGGGCTTATAGAGAGACGCAGGACTCTTGATCATTAAGCCCTCGTTGCCGCGAGCTCGTGCCCGATCAAACTCTTCGTCTAGTGCAGCCACTTCGCTGAACAACTTTGCCGATGAAACTCGAATGACCGAATCCTTAGAGACAATTTCTTCCAGGATTCGGCGGCGCTCATTTAGTGGTTCGTCTGTTAGTACTCGGCCGCCGGCGTACAAGAGGTCGTAAGCGACTAATACGACTGGTACTTCCTGGAGTAGTTTTTCTCCGATAGTTTTCCGCCCTAACCTTTTTTGCAGCTCACTAAAGGCGAGGATCTGCTCGCCAACGGCGGGCACGATCTCGCCGTCGATAACGGCGTCGGTTTTGATATCACCTAGCGGCGCTTCCAACTCAGGAAAGCGATGGGTGATCTCGTCCATGGTCCGCGAGTAAATTGCCACTCGTCCCTCGCGGACATGCGCTTGAGCGCGGATGCCGTCAAATTTGTCTTCAACAAAGAACTCGGCTGGCATAGTGCGCGCAATGTCTGCGAGATCGGCCGCAGGCGTGGCCAGCATGAATTTGATCGGGTGAAACAGGCGCATGCTTACGTCCGCCAGATCGTTCGCCCTCGAGCGCACTGCCGTTTCGCCAATATCACCCAGCAGCATATTGACCTGCGACACGCGCGCGAGTGGCTGGGCGAAAGCGCGCGCGATCGCGTCCTCGACCAGACTTTCCCGCAGTCCAATTCGCAAATCACCGGCGAGTAACTTAATCAGGTACTTAGCTTCGAGCGGCGTGGCGTGGCGCAATATTGCAACCAACAATGCAGTTTTATTTTTGATCCCTCTTGTGTCACTTAATTGAGTGATCAGTGATTCAGTTTCTGCAAGCGTTATCTCTGCCTTCTCATATAAATGCTTTGCCGCTTTTACTGACTCGTAAGCAGCTTCGCCGGCGTCGCCGAGGCGCACATAAACAGGTTGAAGTTCCTGAAGACTAAAACCCGTTGCTTCGCTGAGGGCGGTACTGATGATGCTGCCGCCGACATTTGTGGTCCGTGAATCGTTCAGCGGAAATTGATGCCCAGCGAAGTAGCGCGCTGCCCGTGATAAGTCGGCGTCGTTAAGTTGCTTAAAGTAGTCTCCTACCAAAGCTGCCTTCTCGAGCTTCTTTGTGGTCGCAGAAACCTGTTCCGCAACTTCAGCCAGACTTTGAAGCGAAGCAGCGGGGACCGTCTTTGCCGCACCGGGTGGTTCTTTGGTCATGGAAGCAGTCATCGAGTTGTTGGCAGACTTAAGCTTGCTCAGAAATATCGATTTTGATTTCAGTGTTTGCCTGAAACCAAGGTTGCGCGAGTGTGCGAGACGGTGTCAAGCGGGCTTTTCTCGAACACAACTGGCGAATTCGTACGCCCGGGAAAGCCGGGGGGTGGTATATTTCTGCTTTGTAGGGCTGCAGGTTACAATCGTTTCGCACAGTGCGGCGTTTAGAGACAACCGAAAGGAATTTTCGAAAAGTGGTTTTCCTAATTCTCGAATCGCTTGGCAGTACCGAGCTGCTGTTCATTTTGGCCATGGCCCTGATCTTCTTTGGTCCACGCAAGCTGCCGCAACTAAGCCGCTCGCTCGGCAAAAGCATGGCAGAGTTTCGACGGGCGTCCGAGGACTTCAAACGAACCTGGGACCGCGAGGTAAGCATGGAAGAAGTGAGCAGTACTGCCGTCACGAACCAGCCGGCCGGTAACTTGGAAGAGAACTCGATACTGGCGCCTGCGACCGCTGTGCGGTCTTTGCAGCCACCAATGATCGAGGCCATCGCGCCGGACCGCGCAATCGCTCGCCAAACAATCGATAACGACGATCCAGACTCATCTGCCGTTGATTACGCCGAACCGGCTTCCAGTCACTCTGAACCCTTGCGCAAGCGCGACTGGTTATAAAGCAGCTACACCTCGATAGCGATCATTAATGTCAACATTTCTAAAAGCGCGCGCTGCCGGCCGGGGTAAGGAAGAAGAACTTGGCGGGCAGATGTCCTTCCTGGAGCATCTCGACGAACTGCGCAGTCGTCTGATTCGCTCAATCCTGTTTGTCTTTCTCGCGGCGACGGTCTGTTGGTTCGTCTCTGATCGTATTTATGCTTTTCTTGCAGTGCCCGTCGAACGGGCGCTTGCAGAAGCGCAAAGGCGCCAGGTTCCAATCAATGGCTTGACCGGGAACGAGAGAATACTGCCGCTTACTTCGGTTCAGGAAAACGATGTCGGCCGCTACATCTTTCCCGCAGAGACGAAGCTGGGAGCCAGCGTGATTCCGGCCGGCGCTTCCGTGATGGCGCGAGCGGTAAAGGATTCGCAAGGGCAACTCGGTCTTTTTACTGACGAGCCTTTGTACGCTGGAAATACGATCATTCCCAAAGGCGTGCGTCTGCCGGTAGATTTTAAGGCCCTGCCGGAAGCGTATTCCGGAATCAGTGACAAGTTAATTGTGACCAGCGCGATGGAGCCGTTTGCGCTCTACATGAAAGTATCGTTATACGGTGCGCTCTGTTTATCCATACCTTTCTTGCTCTGGCAAATCTGGGCGTTTGTTTCGCCGGGTCTCTATCCGCACGAGCGCGCATACGTCACCCCTTTCATCGGGCTTTCGTCAATCTCGTTCGTGCTTGGAGCAGCGTTTGCCTATAAGATTCTTTTTCCGCCCGCTGCAAAATATCTGCTGGGTCTGGGGCAAGACTTCAGGTTGCTGCTAAAAGCTGACGACTACTTTGATTTCATAATCATCGTGATGTTGGGCATGGGCGTTGTTTTTCAAATGCCCGCAATTACCTATGTGCTGGCGCGCATCGGCCTGGTTACCGCCGGGTTTCTAATACGCATTTGGAAAACATCGATAATCGTAATTTTGATTGCAGCGGCCGTGCTGTCGCCCACGAACGATATTCCAAACATGCTTTTATTCGCCGCGCCAATGTTCGCGCTTTACATAGTTTCGATATTTGTGGCTTGGATATTCAGCCGGCCTCGCAGCGCCGGCTAACGGGCCAGGATTCCCCGTTATTTGCCGGAAAAAGGCAACGAAATCAGTCCTTTCCGGCATCTTGACTGTGTTCTTAGCGAGACTTTAAAATCCCTGGCTCTCGCACGGCTCCGATTCGTCGCGCAACTGTTTGAGTTCCAGAAATTAACAGGAGTTTAGTTATGTCTTTTCCGAAAGCCAGTGTCCGCCTGGTTCTTTTCCCGCTCGTATTGGCCGGCGCCAGCTTCCTTGGCTTCGCCCAGGACCCTCGCCAAACTCAGGATCCAATGGAAAAACCTCACAACGTGAAGCCGGAACTAAAGAAAGCATACAAGGATTGGCTGGAGAAGGACGTCACCTACATCATCACTGATGAAGAGCGCAAGGCCTTTAAGAAACTTGCAACCGATGATGAGCGCGAGAAGTTTATCGAGGAATTCTGGCGACGGCGCGATCCGGATCCGGATACGGACGAGAACGAATTCAAAGAAGAATATTACGAGCGCATAGCCTATGCCAACGAACACTTCGCTTCAGGAATCCCGGGCTGGAAAAGCGATCGCGGCCGCATCTGGATTATGTATGGCAAGCCTGACGAACGTGAAACGCATCCGTCGGGCGGTTCCTACGAACGGCCATCATATGAGGGGGGCGGCTCAACCTCGACTTATCCTTTTGAAACCTGGTTCTATCGCTATCTCCCAGGGGTTGGTTCGGGAGTTGAAATCGAATTTGTTGATCCAACGGGCAGCGGTGAATATCGAATCGCGCGTAACCCGAATGAGAAGGATGCATTGCTCAACATTCCCGGCGCCGGATTGACGCTTTCCGAACAATTGGGACTTTCGAGCAAAACGGACCGTGTTACCTCGAATGGCCAATTCGGCATGAATAATTACCAGCGCGAACAGGACAGTCCGTTTGCTCGTTTGCAGTTGCTCGCGGATCTAAGCCGTGCACCGCAGATCAAATTTAATGATCTGGCAAGCGCCGTGAACACCGGCGTGATTGAAGAGAACCCGCTAAATTTCGATCTTCGCGTGGACTTCTTCCGTCAATCGGATGAACGGGTAATTACCGCGTTTACTATTCAAACTGAAAATCGGGACTTGTCCTTCACCGACAGTGGCGGTCTACAGCAGGCCCGTATCAATATTTTCGGAAGGATCACATCTGTCGCCGGCCGGCGCGCGGGAATCTTTGAGGATCCGGTAATCACCACCGCTACCACCCAGGAACTGACCGAGGCGAAGGAACGTAAGTCTGCTTACCAGAAAGCGGTATCCCTGGTGCCTGGCACGTACAAAGTTGATGTCATCGTGCGTGATGTCACATCTGGAGCCACCGGCGTGCGCCACGTTGGTTTCACTGTACCGAAGTATGATGTGCAGAAACTTTCGACATCTACTTTAGTGCTTGCATCGAAACTTGAAAGCCTTGGTGATCAGCCCGCAGTGGGACAATTTGTCATTGGCCAGACGAAAGTGATTCCTAACGTTTCAGGAATCTACCGTCGTGGCCAGCCGTTGGGCGTTTACCTGCAGATCTACAACGCGGGCATCGATCAAACTACGCTGCGTCCCGCTGTCGATGTGGAATATGTCCTGATGAAGGATGGCAAAGAGATTGGCAAGCAGGCCGAGAACTGGCAGGGCATGAGCGATGCCGGTCAACGGCTGACACTGGCGCGGCTGATTGATTCGCAACGACTGACGCCCGGCGACTATGAGTTAACGATCCGAATTCGCGACCGCGTTTCAGGCCAGGCGCTGACGCCTTCCGCGAAGTTCTCGATTGTTCAGTAATTGAGATTTACGGCAAAGGTGAATGGTGATGGTGGCGGATGCCACTATCACCATTTGTTATTTGCGCCGCTGATAGCTCTCCCTGACTGTCCCCAGCTTCGTATTTCCCTGAACTGAGTTTTTCCGCGCATCCATCACGTCAACCTCGAAACCCGGAAATGAAGGGCGGAATCGCTGTGTCTTCCAAGTCTCGACGGTGATATCGTTTTCCGCGGCGCGGTGATAAGAGTATTGCGGCAGGCCCTCGCGGTCGCCACGCACGTCAGCGCCTGTGAGGTGAAGGATGCGCACACGAAAGCCTTCAATGCGCTTAATCTTTCGCTCGACGTTGGCAATTGAAGACATTCTTGTTGACCCGATTATAACTTGAACTGTGGCCCAAAGCTTCTGCTCGCTAACAACACAGCTGGAGCGCGCTAATTCGGCGTCGCGCATGCGGATGATAGAATATTAATGCAAATGGAACAGCCGGTTCACTTGTTGACGTTCACCCGGAATGAACTTGTAGAGTTCTTTGCGCGCAGCGAGGAACCTGCATATCGTGCGCGCCAGATTTTTTCGGGTCTGCACCAGCGCCGGCTGCAAAGCTTCGCAGCCATGACGGACTTGCCGAAAGCCTTGCGCGTGCATTTGGATTCAATCGCAACAGCTTCAAGTCTTACGATCGAATCGCGTTATCTTTCGGAAGATGGAACCCGTCGCTTTCTGATGAAGACGCATGACAACCGGCCGGTTGAAACAGTTTTCATTCCCGAAGAGCGCCGCGATACTATCTGTTTCTCCTCGCAATCGGGTTGTCCTCTGCAGTGCACTTTTTGTCTGACCGCGCAACTTGGCCTGCTTCGCTCCTTAAGCGCCGGCGAGATCGTCGAACAAATAATAATTGCGTTAAATGATGCCTACGGTGTTGGTGTGAAGCCGCCGCGCGGAATAAATCTGGTAGGCATGGGTGCCGGTGAACCGTTTCTGAATTTCGCTGAGCTGATGAAGGCGCTTGGCATCATGGCCGATCCATACGGACTGTTCATCGTTCCCAATCGCGTGACGATTTCAACTGCCGGCGTGGTGCCGCGCATTCGCGAACTGGCAACGATGGCGAATCGGCCACACCTTGCCATTTCATTAACGGCGCCAGGTGACGAGCTGCGCGATGAGTTGATGCCTATCAACAAGAAATGGCCGCTCGAGGATTTGTTGGGCGCCTGTAAGGAATTTGAAAAGAGTCTGAAGCCCGGCGAACGAGTGACTTTTGAATACGTAATGCTGGACGGCGTCAATGATTCTGACGAGCAGGCAAGGCAATTGGCTAGCCTGCTGAATCGCCACGGCCTGCGCGCGAAGGTGAACCTGATTCCACACAACCCGGCGGACCCGTTGCCGTACGCGCCGTCGTCAGCAGATCGGGTCGAACGGTTCAAAACCATTCTTGAGTCGAAGGGCATACCCACCTACGTGCGACGACCGCGCGGTAGGGACATTTATGCGGCGTGTGGCCAATTGGCGGCGCGAAGGGAAAACAATCCGACTCTCGCGTTAAATTAGAACGCAATCAAATTGAGACACTGCCTGGAATTCTGAAAACAAAATGCGATCAATGATTCAACTGATACTCTTGATGACCTTGCTCATCGCACCGGCGAATTTCTTCGCCAAACCGTCGCCACAGTCGCCCCCAAACATTGCGGTCACCTCCGCACTTGCGGCAGACAAAGTGCAACGCGGTCGAACGGTGCAGGCGACAGTGGTAATGGATATTCCTTCCGGGTTTCACGTCAACTCAAACCGGCCGCTGGAAAAGTTTCTGATTGCGACGCAGCTTAAAATTGAGGCGCCAAAAGGAATTCGCGTGGGTGCCGTCATTTATCCGCGCGCTGTTTTGCGCAACTTCAAATTCTCGAAAAATAGAGTTTCAGTTTACGAAGGACGAGCGACAATGAGGTTCACCGTGATGGCGCCCGCGAATTTTCCGACCGGGACTTCAGAATTGAAAGGGCACCTGCGCTTCCAAAGTTGCAACGATGAGGTTTGCTTTCCGCCACAGACGCGCGACGTCAGTTTGTGGTTGACCATTAAGAACTGACGCTTTGGAGTGCGGCGGTTCGATGCCCTTTT